>NZ_CP152002.1:142500-442500 GCF_038595055.1 Paenibacillus sp. FSL R7-0345 | reverse complement strand
GGCCGTACCGGTACGTCTCAGCAGAACTTCGATTCTGGCGGCCAGCTCATCGGGATGGAATGGCTTGGTCAAATAGTCATCTGCGAACTCCAGTCCCTGCAGCTTGTCATCTATAGAGGTACGGGCAGATAACATCAGAACCGGGAGATTCGGAAAGGCCCGCTTTAGCCGCTGTCCGACTGTAAAGCCGTCAAGTCCGGGCAGCATAACATCCAGAATCGCCAGCTGGCAGCCAACTGCAGCCTCCGCAGCCCCCTCGCCGCTCTCCAGCCAGCGGACTGCATACTTTCTTTCCCGCAGATCTGCAGAAACAGCGCTGCCGATCTCCCGGTCATCTTCCACATACAGCAATGTAATACTCATAGTCCCTCCATCTATGCCTGATTTTCTCCGTTCGCAAATAATCCCCGGGACGGCGGATAAACCGCATTCGCTCCGGGGAATATATACTTGATTCATTATGCGCTAAATCCGAAACGCGCCGGCGGCTTGTCCTCCGGTTTGCCGAAAAGATAGCCCTGGGCAAGCTCGATGCCGATCTCCTGGCAGTACTGGAACTCTTCCCGCCGCTCGATACCTTCAGCCAGCACACTGGCTCCGAAAGACCCGGCCCGGTTAATAATATCCTTAATGATCTTCTGATTGCGGTCGTCCTGATCGCAATAGCTGATCAGATTCCGGTCGATTTTCACATAATCCGGTTTGAGACTGGACATAACCTCCACGGTTGAATAACCGGCGCCGACATCATCCAGCGCGACCCGCATCCCCTGTCTCCGGTACTCGGTAAAGATCGCCTGCAGATGCTCCATGTTGCTGATTTTCTCGGTCTCCACCACTTCGAATACAAAATCCTCCGGGTCCTGATCCAGTCGTTCGATGGCCTCAAAGGTGTGGGTAAGGCAAAAATTAGGATTATAAATGGAGGACGGCAAAAAATTAACAAACCGCTTGATGCCCCTGGGCAGCAGCCTTGCACTCGTTTCAATGGCTGAAATCCGTGCGGCACGGTCCAGAAAAGCGTGAAACCCGGTCTGCCGGGCAATTTCAAACAGCTCATAAGGCTGAAAAGCAATACCCTCAGGCAATGGCCGCAGCAGAAGCTCAAAGCCAACGATCTCTTCGGCAAAATTGACAATAGGCTGCATGTGGCTGGTAAAGTCATGATTGGAAATGATAGAAATCAGATTGTCATTGGCGAATCTTATTTCCAGCTGCTCCAAAGAGACCCACCGCTCTGCCGTCACGCTGCATGACTTACCGCTGATGCACAGCTTTAGCTGATTATCCGTCTGCCTCTGCAGAATTTCCAGCAGCTTCAGCAGCTCAAACAGCGCTTCCCTGGAAGTGTACGAAATCTTTCCTGTATTCTTTACGCTTGTGAACTCCACGCCTGCAGCTCTTATGGCGGAGGCAAGCACAAAGGTACACGGCCGGAACCTTATTTCCCCTTCATCCTCCACCGGCTCTATCGCAGAGCAGTCCCTACAGTTCATAGACATCCTCCCTATCATCAAATGTCGAACCTTAGTGTAGCCATTATATCATGATTTACCAATTTTCAACTATGCTGCTGCATCCTCAAAAAGCCACCCGCCAAGACCGGAGTCTGCGGGTGGCTGGATTTTTTTCTTCTGTCAAAACCTGTCTGCTTCATTGTCTTGAACAGCCTGTTTATTTACTTGAAGTAACTCCGGACTGCCAGACGCCGTGCTCTTTATTTTTACCCATATATTCAATCCGTGTAGGTGTAAGCTCCAGAATGACATAATCCGGATCATCCGGTCCCTTGAACCACTCCTCCAGCGATTTGTTCCAGACCTTGGAACGCAGGCTGTCGTCCTTGGTAACGGAGGCTCTGGCTTCAATCTCCAATACATCCTTGCCGCCGCCCTGTTCATATCCAAGCAGCAGAAAAGCATTCGGATTATCCTGCAGCTCCTCTACCTTATGCGTTTTGCGATTAGTAGCCAGGTAAATATTCAGTCCGTCATGAAATACCGCCATGTAACGCACCTTAGGTTTGTTGCCGGCTTCGATCGTGCCGAAGGACCCGAATTTGTTGTCATCTAGTGTCTTGATGATCGTCTGCTCCAGCTCATTATTATTCATTGACAAGATAGCTCCTTTCAGAAATCATGCAGATATAAATTCCTATACCCGCATTCGCAGTTTGGATTTATCATAAAAATTGTGCTTACAATAGTGTACCCCCTTCATTCACATTGAATCCGGGTAATAATATAATGTACTACTATCTTGAACATAAGGTGGAACCTGTTTATGACTAAGCTTTTATCCGCGGATACCGAACCGGAACTACATACAGCACTGCTGCAATTTATCTTTCCTTTCTCCATTAAGGGAGGCGAAGACAATAAACTGATCAGCCAGCTGAAGCAGGATAGCTTCACGCGCTTTTTTCTGGATAACAAGGAGCTTGAAGATGCCTATTACGGGGAAGGCTACTGTGTATCCCATGAAAAAATGGAGCGCAGCTATCTCCCCTTTGCCGCTCATGTACTCTTCCCGAGAGAGAAGGATAAGGATTCCTTCCGCCGCTTCTCCAAGGTAAACAATCTGGACTGTACGCTTAAGATGCCGGGGCGCTCCATCGCTTTCCGGGTGCTGTCCACTGATGTATTTCTCTGTCCGTTTCAGCTGGGTTTTGTGACCATACGGGTGCGCATTGAGGAGGATAAGCTGCCGTTCAGCGTAGCGCTGGAATTCGCCGACCGGTTCCGTACCCTGGAGGACGCTAACCTGCGGGATAAGGGAACCTCCGTTCATAACGGTGACGTATCCTATGAGCAGGTCGAAGATTTTGTGTTCGAGTACCTCGTACCCAGCCTTAAACCGTTTTTGGACCAGTCAGAGCTGGATGGCGCCTATTTCGAAACCCTGCCTTTTTTCGTTGATGAGCGGATGACGGTTCAGGCCTTTTACGGATTTGTTCCTGACGGGGACGAAGAAGACCTTGATATCCGGCTGAGATTCCGCGCCTCCCAGCTGGACGGTCTGGATGGAGGCGGCAATCCATATATGAGCGCAAGCGATCCTGATTATATCAAAGGCTACTGCCGGGAGCATTCCTACAACCGATGGGGTCCCGACACTTATTATATGACCAACGAGCAGACCTTCTGCTGCCTGAGCAGAGCCAAACCCGAAACTGCCACCAAGCTGATCAACCAGATGTACGGCGAATATTATTACGGGCTGCTGCTGAGTATTTTCCACAAAATTGTGCTGCTGAAACTGTCCAATCTGCACTCCCGTCTGCGCATTAACCGTGACTACGATGAAATTGAGAGCCTGATCTTCCTCATAAATAAATTTTCGGCCAAATTCTATTTTATGGAGCTTATTTCGCAGTCTCAGGGCCGGGAGATTTTTTTCCAGCTGCGGAGGGTTTACGGCAATGATGCCCTATTCGATGAGGTCAAAATGACGCTGGATGACCTGTTCCAGTACCAGGATAAATTTCAGGCTAAACGTCAGGATACGCTGCTGATGATCCTTACCGTATTTACGGTTGTCAGCGGTATTTACGGAATGAACCAGGTCATTGAGGACCTGAAGGCACCGATTGACTGGAGCAAAATGACAGAGTATTCGCCTTTTGAGTATTTCGCGCTGTTCCTTACGTTTACAGGGATTGCCGTCAGCCTTTTCCTGACAATGAAGCAGCTGTGGAACGGCATCCGCCGCCGCCGCAGAAAGCGGTATTACTCCAATGAGTAGGGAGATTGCTACTGGACAACCCCAGCCGGTGCGTCTATAATACAGCGTAGAATAAGCAATACCCGATAACTTCATAGAACCAGGGGTGCTGGAATTGGCCGGCTGAGATTGTATCCCGCAAGATACTGACCCTTATACCTGATCTGGATAATGCCAGCGTAGGAATTCATAACTGCTCCCCGGTCCCCTGCGGCCGGAGCCTGCAACCTTGCGCAAATGACTGGCGTCCCGATGATCGGGGCGCTTTTTTTGCATATCAGATTTAGAAACTGGAAGACTAGGGATTGCTGGAAGGAGTGAACAAAGAGAAATGGGAGTCAAAAAAAACTTAATGCTCAGCCTGACCTGTGTACTGGCCCTGGCCATTGCCGGCTGCGGCAGCAACAACGGAACGAATGCAGGTAATGGAGGGAACGCAGCTGCTTCTCCGGAAGCATCCGCTGGAGCAGCCGCAAATGCCCCAGCGGCACTGACCAAGATCAAGGTCGCGCTCGACTGGACGCCAAACACGAACCATACCGGTCTGTACGCGGCCAAGGAACTGGGGTATTACGAGGAAGAAGGCCTTGACGTCGAGATTGTCCAGCCGGGTGCGGCCGGGGCTGATACGATGGTGACCTCAGGCGAAGCCGCTTTCGGTATCAGTGCCCAGGAAGCGCTGACGCTGGCCCGTCTGCAGGATGTGCCGCTGGTATCCATTGCTGCCATCATTCAGCATAATACTTCAGGATTTGCAGCACCGAAGGACCGTAACATCACATCACCCAAGGATTTTGAAGGCAAAACCTACGGAGGCTGGGGATCACCGGCTGAAGAAGCGGCGATGAAAGCGATCATGGACCCGGAAGGCGGCGATGTGAAGAAGGTCAAGCTGGTGAATATCGGTGAAGCCGACTATTTCACTGCCGTAAAGCGCGACATTGATTTCGCCTGGATCTTCTATGCCTGGACCGGTATTGAGGCCGAGCTGCGCGGCGAGCCGCTGGATATGCTGTACCTCAAGGACTACGCGCCGCAGCTTGATTACTACACTCCGGTTCTTACAACCAGTGAAAAACAAATCGCTGAACAGCCTGAGCTGGTAAAAGCGTTCCTGAAAGCTACGTCAAAAGGCTACCAGTACGCCATCGACCAGCCTGAGGAAGCAGCCGCCATCCTGAGCAAGGCAGTACCTGAGCTTGATCCTGAGCTTGTCCTGGCCAGCCAGAAATGGCTGAGCCCGAAATATACGGACGATGCCGCCCGCTGGGGCGAGCAGAAGGCTGAAGTCTGGCAGAATTACGCCGACTGGATGTACGGCCTGAAGCTGTTGGATCAGCCGCTGGATGTGGACAGCACGTTTACCAACGAGTTTTTGCCGGCGGAGTAAATATAATTTGAAGCAAGCTGCATTTCCAATACACTGAGAGGGTTGATTATTGTGGCAAACACACTGTTAAGCATTCAGGTAATCCCTAAAACACCAAACGGTGAGGATTCCATTCCTTATGTAGACAAAGCGATTGAAGTGATCCAGCAATCCGGCGTGAAACATCAGGTGAATCCGCTGGAAACAACAATGGAAGGCGAAATTACCGAGCTGCTGGAGGTTGTCCGCCAGATGCATGAGGCGCTGGTTGCAGCCGGCAGCCCAAGCGTCATCTCCCAGATCAAAATCGCCCATAATCCGAACGGCATCAGCATGGACAAGCTGACGGAGAAATACCGTTGAGACCGTACTTCAGGCAAATCTGGCCGCCCTTAGTGGCGGTCGTCTTGTTTTTAGGGATCTGGCAGCTGGCCGTATCCGCATTCGGCATTGAAGCGTGGATTCTTCCGGGACCCGGGGCGATTGCCCGGTCTTCAGCAGATAACGCCGCCAGCATCTGGTCGCATACCGCTGCTACGCTGCGCCTTACACTGATCGGCTTCCCGATCGGCACAGGCGTCGGGCTGATCGTGGCCCTGCTGCTGCATCTGCTGCCCTGGCTGAAGCGTGCGCTGTACCCGCTGCTGATTCTCAGCCAGAATGTGCCGTCCATCGCACTCGCACCGCTGCTGGTCATCTGGTTCGGCTTCGGGCTGCTGCCGAAGATTGTGCTGATTACGCTCGTCTGCTTCTTTCCGGTCGCAGTCGCTGCTATGGGCGGCCTTGCGCAGAGCGACCGGATGATGATGAACTATATGAAGATGGCCGGTGCAAGCAAGTGGCAGATCTTTACCAAGCTGGAGCTGCCCGGCTCATTACCCTCCCTGTTCTCCGGCGTCAAAATCTCCGCCACTTACGCTGTAATGGGCGCCGTCGTCGCCGAATGGATCGGCGCGGACAAAGGGCTCGGCTATTACATGCTGCTGCAGAAATCGGCTTACCGCACGGATAACGTGTTTGTCGCCATTGCCATTATTGTGTTACTAAGCCTTGTACTGTTCGCCATCATCGCCCTGGCAGAAAGATGGCTGGTTCGCTGGAAGCCGCGGAAAGCGGAATAAGGACAGATCCGGCAGTCTTAAAACCGTCTTTGGCTTTCTTGGGACGACCCCGGGTATTCTAATTGGATTTTCTTAGCTCACCTGGAAAGGAGGTTGATCCATGTATCACCAGACAGACAACAACACGGGCACCGCAAACCGCCTGGCTGCCCAGACCCAGCCGCCCGCGCTTGAGGTCAGCGGCATCTCCAAGACGTTCGGCCGCGGCCGCAAGGAGACCCGCGTGCTGAATGACGTGTCCCTGACCGTCCGGCAGCAGGAGTTCGTCTCCATCCTCGGCCCGTCGGGCTGCGGCAAAAGCACCCTGTTCCATATCATCGGCGGCCTTGAGGCGCCGGATACCGGAACAGTCAGCATGAACGGCCGCATTGTTACCGGGCAGCGCGGCGAGATCAGCTACATGCCGCAGCAGCCTGCGCTGTTCCCTTGGCGCAGCATAGAGGACAACGTCCTGCTCGCGGGTGAGCTGAAGGGCGAGCCGCAGGCAGCCGCGCGGGAGAACGCCCGCCGCTGGCTCGGCCGCGTCGGGCTCGGCGGCTTCGAGCAGGCTTACCCGCACATGCTGTCCGGCGGCATGCAGCAGCGGGCCGCCTTCCTGCGCGCCCTGCTCGCTCCGCAGGAGCTGATGCTGCTTGACGAGCCGTTCAGCGCGCTCGATGCGCTGACGCGCAGCGACATGCAGCGCTGGCTGCTGGAGCTGTGGGAGGAGAACCGCCGTTCCGTGCTGTTCATCACCCACAATATTGAAGAAGCGCTGCTGCTCTCCAGCCGGATCTATGTTTTCTCCGGCCGGCCCGGCTCGATTCTTCATACCGTTGACGTCCCGTTCCCGCGGCCGCGCCGCGAGGAAATCACCGATACGCCTGAATTTCTGCAGCTCAAACGCCAGCTCTCCCAGTGGATGCGGGAGGAGCAGGCAAAGAACAGGATATAGCAAAAGGCCGGACGACGGCTTGTACTACTGCGATAACGTAATTTTTATATACAGAAAGAAAGCCCTGCCTGCCTGTGACAACAGGACGGCCGGGCTTTTTTGACTACAGGTGCGTTGTAGAAACATACGTCCCTTCTGCAAAAAGGATATGAGAGCAGCTTCCGGCACCAAGCACAGGCACCAGGCTGTTGCCTAGATCCAGCCCTTCTCCTCGGCCAGCCGTACCGCCTCGATCCGGCTTTTGACCTCCAGCTTGCTGAGGATTTCCGAGATATAATTACGCACGGTGCCGTAAGACAAGTGCAGTTCACCGGCAATATCACCGGCCGACCGGCCCGCACCGGCAAGCTTCAGAATTTCACGCTCTCGCTCCGATAGCGGATTCTCCTCTCGCAGGCTGCCGAAGACCAGCTCGGGCGAGACCTCACGATGGCCCTGCATTACCCGGCGGATGGCGTCAGCCAGCTTGTCTACCGGCTCATCCTTCAGCAGATATCCCTGAATTCCGGCCTTCACGCCGCGCTCGAAATAACCGGGGCGGGCGAAGGTGGTCAGGATAATGATTTTTGTCGGAGCCATCCGTTCTCTGAGATTTTCTGCAACCTCCAGTCCGCTCATCAGCGGCATTTCAATGTCCAGCAGGCAGATATCAGGCTGGACGCGTTCAATCAATGCCAGTGCCTCCGCACCGTCTCCGGCCTCTCCCGCGACTTCGATATCATCCTCCATATCCAGCAGCGAAGCCATCGCTCCGCGCAACAGACGCTGATCCTCAGCAATAACAACGCTTATCTTCATGCAGTCACTCCTTCCTTCACAATTCTCGGGATAACGACGGTCAGGACTGCTCCTCCGGAATCACCGGCATTAAGCGTCACACTGCCTTCAATCAGCGACAGGCGCTCAGCCATCCCCTTCAGCCCGTTGCCCGCGCGGTGTCCCCCGCCAGCCCGTCCCAGGCCTCCCCCGTTATCTTCAACTGTAATCTGCACTTTGCCTGCCGGCAGCTCAACTGAGATTCTGCACCGGTCGGCTCCGCTGTGCTTCACGATGTTGGTTACCGCCTCTTTAATACAGAGGCTCAGGATATTCTGCGACAGGTCAGAAACTCCTTCCAGGGATACATCGCCTTCCACATCCAGGGCAATCTCAGCGGACCGCAGCATCTCTCCTGCTTCGGCCAGCTCCTCAGCCACTGAAACGGCGCGCATCTCCGATACCAGCTCCCGCACCTGCCGCAGTGCGGCGCGGGAAGTGCGCTGAATCTCGCGGGCTTCCGCCTGGGCGCGCTCAGGGTCTTTAGCGGCCAGCTTTTCGACAAGCTGGCTTTTCAAAGTGATCAGCGATAGCGTATGGCCCATCGTGTCATGCAGGTCACGGGCGATCCGCATCCGTTCCTCGCGTTTGACCATTTCCTTAATTACTTCATTGGCCTGGTCCAGCTTACGCTCCAGCAACCGGTTGCTGCTCAGGGAGCGGATCCCAAAGGGAAACACCAGCATAATCAGCAGAAAAGGCACCAGGAATACCAGATTCTCCAGTTCCATTCCCTGTACAGCTATCAGCAGCGGTACCAGTATGGACAGGGCAAATACGGCGTAAGCGGGCCTGAACAGTTTTTTGTCAGTGTACCAGCCGATAAAATTAGCAGCATAAAAACCAAGGTAAAAATTATAAGGTGTATAAAATACACTCAGCACGACAATCAGCAGCAGCTGCAGCCCGAGCCACAGATGAAAAGCTTTCCCGCTGCCTGCCCAATACAGCTGTTGATATGTCACGGCGAACAGTACCAGCATACAGACGCCCAGCAGCAGCTTCCACCCGTGCTCGATCTGCAGATTGAAAGCCGGCATCAGCAGATACAGCAGCCATACATAAGGAAATGCCCCGAACCTTTGCGGGAACAAATAAAACTTTTTTCGTGCCATTGTCCGCTACACCGCTTCCTGTTTTTTTCGGATATATACCGATAGTAGCATAAAGATTGCCAGATATCCGAGCAATATCAGTACTCCGCCCCACTGCGGATGATCTCCCTGCACCAGTCTCCACGCCCCGTCCCCGTAATTATAGGAGGGCAGCCACTGCCCGATTCTTTGCACTGACTTAGGCAAAATCTCCAGCGGCATCCACATCCCGCCTGCCAGCGCCAGCACCATATACAGCACATTGCTGACCCCGCTCGCCGTATCTACCCGCTTCATCAGGCCGACCAGTGTTCCCAGCGCCATAAACGGCAGTGCACCAAGTACAATCCACAGCCCGCTGAACAGCCACTCTGCCGCGCTGAGCGACACCCCGTTGATCAGATAACCCGCCGTAAAAATACACAAAACCGAGAACAGATGCATAATGGTCTGGCCGAACATTTTTCCGAGAAAATAGATTGAAGCCGGCAGCGGTGTAATCCGCATAAACGTGTTCCATCCCTGGGTACGTTCCTGCACCAGCCGGATGCCCAGCGTCATAATCGACGAGCCCATTACGCTGAAAGCTGACATCGACATCAGGTAATGCGCTTGCCAATGCCTGACATCATCGGTTCCCGTGTTCACCACTTTGGTAAAAATAAAATAGAACAGGATCGGCATCAGCAGCGACCAGAATACAAAATACGGATTGCGTACGATTCGCAGCAGCTCGGCCTTGCACTGGTTCATTAACAGGTTCTTATTCATTGCTGTTCCGCCTCTCCCGGGTTTCCGGTTAGTTGTTCAAACGCCGCATCCAGCCGGCCCTGATCAATCCTCACATCCTTCACTTCCAGTCCTCCGGTAAAAAGATCCCGCAGCGCCTCGTCCGTGCTCTCCGCAGTCACATAAATCCGGCCGTCCCTGCTGCTGATTTCATTAATAGAGGGAAGCTGCCGAAGCTGTACCAGCAGTTTGGAGGCGTCTCCTGCCGGAAGAAAAGACAGCGAGCTGCGCACCAGCTGTGATTTAATTTCATCCGGAGTGCCGTCTGCCACCAGTGTTCCCCGGCTGAACAGCAGAATCCGGTCCGCTATATCCTCCGCCTCCTGCAGATAGTGCGTGGTGAACAGAATGGTTTTGCCCCCGGCGGCCAGTCCGCGCACCGTCTCCCAGAACTTCCGCCGCGCCGCTACATCCATCCCCACTGTCGGCTCATCCAGAAACAGCAGATCCGGGTCACCGGCCAGTGCCAGGGCAAAGCCCAGGCTGCGCTTTTGCCCGCCGGACAGCTTTTCCGCGTACCGCTTAAGGTCGGACTCTGCCAGTCCCGTCGCCTTATACAGCACCTCCGTGTCCATTGGCTGCGGGTAGTAACTCCGGGTCAGCTTAATGAGCTCATGCACCTTCAGCCGGTCCATCACGCTTACCTCCTGGAGCATAGCTCCTGTTTTTTCTCTTACCGCACTGTGCCCGGGCTGCTTGCCGAACACGGTGATCCGTCCCTCTGCCGGTTCGGTCAGACCCAGCAGCATCGCCAGCATCGTTGATTTGCCTGCTCCATTCGGTCCCAGGATTGCTGTCACCGTCCCCTTGCCGACGCTGAAGCTGATGCCATCCACCGCCTTTTTGCCTTGGTACGCCTTGCTGACCTGCTCCATCTCTATTACATGCTCCATGTCCGTTCCCCCGCATCCTTAAACTTTATACTCCTATAGTACTGGAGGCAGGGAACTGACATTAGTAAGGACTGTCACTGAAATGGACTGACAATTGTCACCTTGCGGCGGGGGAAGAGGAATCAGGCAGGCGGCGGGCCACTTTGAGCTGAATCAAAGGCATTTTTGCCTTTCATTCCGCACACCGGGCCACTTTGAGCTGAATCAAAGGCATTTTTGCCTTTCATTTCGCACACCGGGCCACTTTGAGCTCGAATCAAAGGCATTTTTGCCTTTCATTTCACGCACTGAGCCACTTTAGCTCGAATCAAAGGCATTTTTGCCTTTCATTCCGCGCACCGGGCCACTTTGGGCTGAATCAAAGGCATTTTTGCCCTTCATTTCGCACGCCAAGCCAATTTAGCCCGAATCAAAGGCATTTTTGCCTTTCATTTCGCACGCCAAGCCAATTTAGCCCGAATCAAAGGCATTTTTGCCCTTCATTTCGTGCGCCGGGCCACTTTGGGCTAAATCAAAGGCATTTTTGCCTTTCATTCCGCGCACCGGACCACTTTAGCTCGAATCAAAGGCATTTTTGCCCTTCATTTCGCACGCCAAGCCAATTTAGCCCGAATCAAAGGCATTTTTGCCTTTCATTTCGCACGCCAAGCCAATTTAGCCCGAATCAAAGGCATTTTGCCTTTCATTTCGTGCGCCGGGCCAATTTAGCCCGAATCAAAGGCATTTTTGCTCTTCATTTCGTGCGCCGGGCCACTTTGGCTCGAATCAAAGGCATTTTTGCCTTTCATTCCGCACACCGGGCTACTTTGGGCTGAATCAAAGGCATTTTTGCTCTTCATTTCGTGCGCCGGGCCACTTTGGCTCGAATCAAAGGCATTTTTGCCTTTCATTCCGCACACCGGGCCACTTTGAGCTGAATCAAAGGCATTTTTGCCCTTCATTTCGCACGCCAAGCCAATTTAGCCCGAATCAAAGGCATTTTTGCCTTTCATTTCGCACGCCAAGCCAATTTAGCCCGAATCAAAGGCATTTTTGCCCTTCATTTCGTGCGCCGGGCCACTTTGGGCTAAATCAAAGGCATTTTTGCCTTTCATTCCGCGCACCGGACCACTTTAGCTCGAATCAAAGGCATTTTTGCCTTTCATTCCGCGCACCGGGCCACTTTGGGCTGAATCAAAGGCATTTTTGCCCTTCATTTCGCACGCCAAGCCAATTTAGCCCGAATCAAAGGCATTTTTGCCTTTCATTTCGCACGCCAAGCCAATTTAGCCCGAATCAAAGGCATTTTTGCCCTTCATTTCGTGCGCCGGGCCACTTTGGGCTAAATCAAAGGCATTTTTGCCTTTCATTTCGCACGCCAAGCCAATTTAGCCCGAATCAAAGGCATTTTTGCCTTTCATTTCACGCACTGAGCCACTTTAGCTCGAATTAAAGGCATTTTTGCCTTTCATTTCGCACGCCAAGACAATTTAGCCGAATCAAGGGCCCTTCTGGCTCCTCCCCCGTCTGTTGCCACCTCTCCCGCCGGCAGCACAAAAAAGCATGGTCCCCCGGCTGCGCCGGTACACCATGCTTTTAATACAAATCCGCTCATCCCTGCCAACACCACGGTAATCCGCCTTGGAACAGCAGCAGAGGTTACCGCTTCATAAAGCCCTTCTCCTGCAGAAAATCCTTCAAATGCAGCCGGGCAGGCTCAGCCAGCCGCTTGGCCATCATAGCAGACCAAGGGGCGTTGCTCTGTCCGCCGGTCCGTTTATGCATGTACTCACTGCTCACCTTGTCGTAGATCCCGACCTGGGCTGCGGTTTTCTCCTTGTCGTACCCGTTGTAGTGCAACACTGCAGACAATGGCAGGCGCGGGCGCAGGCCGGCTTCTCCGGCCGGGGTGCCCAGGCACATGCCGAACACGGGATAGACCAGCTCAGGCAGGCCGAGCAGCTCGGATACAGCGGCGCTGTTGTTGCGGATGCCGCCGATGTAGACAATTCCGAGGCCCAGGGACTCGGCAGCGATTGCCGCATTCTGCGCCGCCAGGGCAACGTCAACGGTGGCAACGATCAGGTTCTCTGTCGTGTCCTCATAAGTTTCTGCATCGCCCAGATGCGGACGCACTGTCTCCCGCAGCCGGTACAGGTCAGCGCACCACACCAGGAACACAGGACACTGCTCGATATAGGCCTGGTTGCCCGAGTGTGCCGAGAGCTGTGCCTTCAGCCCGGCATCAGTCACAGCGATGACGCTGTAAGCCTGCACGTTGCTGGAGGTGGACGCCATCTGTGCCGCGCCGATAATGGCAGCAAGCTGCTCATCACTTACAGGCGTGTCCTGAAACTGGCGGACAGAGGCATGCTTCATTAAAAGAGACAGGGTTTCATTATCGGTACTGCCTGCATTAGTTGGTTCTTTACTCATCGTTATCGCTCCTTATTCCTGCCGCCGGCTACAGCTTCACCCGCTGCAGCCGCAGCGCATTGAGTACAACCGACACGGAGCTGAAGGCCATCGCCGCTCCTGCGAGCCACGGTGCCAGAAAGCCCAGTGCGGCTACCGGTATCCCAATTGTATTGTAAGCGAGCGCCCAGAACAAATTCTGCTTGATATTGCGCATGGTCTTGCGGCTCATCAGAATGGCGTCGGGGATGCTCATCAGATCGCCGCGCATAAGCGTAATGTCCGCTGCTTCCATGGCAACGTCCGTACCGGTGCCAATGGCCATCCCGGTATCCGCTGTCGCCAGCGCCGGCGCATCATTGATCCCGTCGCCGACCATGGCAACCTTCACGCCGCCGCTTTGCAGTCTGCGGATCTCTGCCGCTTTGCCTTCGGGCAGCACCTCCGCCAGCACGGTACGGATGCCGGCCTGCTGCGCAATCGCTTCGGCAGTCAGCTTGTTGTCACCAGTGATCATGACAACCTCAATGCCCATCTCATGCAGCCTGGCTACCGCTGCCTTGGAAGTCTCCTTGATCGTATCGGCAACCGCCACAATACCGGCTATGCTTCCATCAAGAGACACCAGCATCGCCGTCTTGCCCTCCTGCTCCAGCTTCCTCATCAGCTGGCTCCAGGGGCCGGTATCCGCGCCGCTCTCCTCCATCATCCGGCGGGTTCCTACCAGCACCGCCGCTCCGTCAACAACCGCCGAAATACCCCGGCCGGGTACCGCCTGGAACTGCTCTGCCGCCGGCAGTGTGAGTCCGCGGACTGCAGCACCGGCCACAATAGCCTCGGCGAGCGGATGCTCCGAGAGCTTCTCAGCCGCTGCCGTAACCGCCAGCAGCCGGTTCTCCGCCAGCTCCCTGCCGTGCGCTGCGATGCCGGTAGTCGTCAGAATATCCGTAAGCACCGGCTTGCCGCTCGTTACCGTACCGGTCTTATCCAGCACAACGGTCCGAATATCCCGCGCAGCCTCCAGATGCTCGCCGCCCTTGAAGAGAATCCCGAATTCGGCAGCCCGTCCGGAGCCGGCCATAATCGAGGTCGGTGTCGCCAGACCAAGCGCGCAGGGGCAGGCGATGACGAGCACGGCAATCGCTTTTTCCAGTGCGTCGGCAAACTGTCCGGGTGCCCCCCAGAGGTACCAGATGAAGAAGGTCAGAGCTGCAACAGCAACAACGATCGGTACAAAAATACCGGAGATCACATCGGCAATCCGCTGAATCGGCGCCTTGGAGCCCTGCGCCTCCTCAACCACCCGGATAATCTGCGCCAGGGCAGTATCCCGGCCTACCTTACGGGCTTCAATCTTCAGCATCCCGTTTTTGTTAATCGTGGCTCCGATGACGGCGTCGCCCGGCTTCTTCTCCACCGGAATGCTCTCGCCAGTTAGCATCGATTCATCCACAGAGGACAATCCTTCCAGCACCTGGCCGTCAACCGGAATCTTCGTGCCCGGCTTCACCAGTACAATGTCGCCGGGAATAACTTCTTCTATAGAAATGCTGATCTCGTTACCGCCGCGGATGACAAGCGCGGTCTTGGCCTGCAGCCCCATCAGGCTGCGGATGGCATCCGAGGAACGGCCTTTGGCCAGCGCCTCGAACCATTTACCCACCAGGATCAGCGTAATCAGCACTGCACTCGTTTCATAGTACATATCCACGGTGTGGTTCATGCCGCTCATCCCGAGGGAATCTATGGTCAGATACAAGCTGTAGAAATACGCGGCGGAGGTACCCAGCACGACAAGCACATCCATATTCGCGCTGCCGTTCTTCAGCGCCTTATAGGCGCTCACATAAAACTGCCAGCCGATAATGAACTGCACCGGAGTCGCCAGTATAAGCTGGAACCAGGGATTCATCAGCAGATCCGGAGCCGGAATCCGGGAGGTAAAGGAGAAATGGCCAACCATCGCCCACAGCAGCGGGAAGGACAGGATCGCCGAGATCAGCCACTTATTCCGTTTACGTACAATCTCCTGGCCACGCTGGTCCACTGTCTCCCCCCGGTCCCGCTTAAGTGACGCCTTATAACCAATGCTGCTGACCTTCTCCATAATATCCGCCGTACTGATATTGCCCGGCGAATATTCCACATGCGCCGTCTCCAGCGCCAGATTCACATTCACCGACGCAATCCCGGGCATCTTGCCTAGCACCTTCTCGATCCGCGCCGAGCAGGCGGCACAGGTCATGCCCGTAATATCAAAATCCGCTGCTTCCCTAACCGTATCATAACCGAGCGAACGGATTTTCTCCTCAATCTGCGGCAGCCCCGCGACCGCAGGATCAAAGCCGACCGTCGCCTGCTCCAGCGCAAGATTCACATTGGCCCGCGACACCCCATCCATCCGGGACAGCCCCTTCTCAATCCGGGCTGCGCAGGCGGAGCAGGTCATGCCTGTAATCTGCAGCGTTGTCTGCTGCAAGCCTGTTTCTGAACTCTTTTCCATGTATCAAGCACCTCCCATACCCCTATAGGGTATAATTTAAAGAAAAATAAAAGGCTTGGACGCCACCGGATCTCATTACAGATCCCGGCTCCAGGCCTTTATTGCCGGAATCCGGCTTATACCACGTCGTATCCCTGATCCTCGATAGCTTCTTTAATAGTGTTCAGGCTTACTTTGCTCTCGTCATACTCTACTGCCACTTGCTTGGCTTGCAGGTCTACTTTGGCAGCAGCGCCCAGACCGCTTACAGCTTTCTCTACGGCACTGACACAGTGTCCGCAGGACATTCCTTCTACAGTTAAAGTTACGTTTGACATGGCAAACCCTCCTATAAAATGTTGTTGCGGCAATTAACCTTTTATGCCCTATTTCATGAGCTTGTTGACTGTAATCAGCAGCTCGTCGATAACTTCATGCTCTCCGGCTTCAATCCGTTCAACAATGCAGCTTCGCATATGCCCTTCGAGCAGCAGCTTTCCGACTCCGCCGAGTGCAGCCTGTACAGCGGCCAGCTGATTAAGCACATCATCGCAATAGGTATCGCGCTCAATCATGCCCTTGATTCCGCGGATCTGCCCTTCTATCCGGTTGAGACGGGTAGCCAGTCCATTCTTGAATTCTTCTGAATGATGGCTCTTGCGTTCGCCCGGCGTATGACAGCTGCTGTCGCAGGCTGCAGAAGAATGCTTCTGTTCCTTGGGTGCCATCTCCATACCTCCCCGTATCCTGGCTGCAAAATCAGCTTAACATACCCCCATAGGGTATGTCGAGAAAAATTTTTATGCAATAAAAAGGTTTTTCATTGAATGACAGCGAACTATCCATGAAGCACAGTAAATTTTTACATATTTACATTACATATTCATAAGGCAGGTAGTCAGCTTAATGGTTTATGACGGTATTATTATCGGTTTAATTGTCGGCTTGTTCAGAGGCGGCTTGAAGCACGGCCTCGTCCAGTTCAGCAATATCCGGCTAAAGTCCGGCTGGATCTTCCCGCTGCTGCTGGTATTCCAATTTTTTATGTTTTATATTCAGGAGCGGTCGTCCACTGTAGCCGCAGCCAGCGGATATGTTTATATCGCTGTGTATGTGGTGGGGCTGATTTTTTTATGGTTGAACCGGCACAACAAAGGATTTTGGCTGATTATGATAGGCGTATTCCTGAATTTTCTGGTTATGCTTGTCAACGGAGGGAGAATGCCGGTATCTTACGAGGCGGCGTCCGTACTGGACCCGATCTATCTGGACATGCTCAAGAGCGGTGACGCAGTAACCAAGCACTATCTGCTTGATGCTTCGACCCGTTTAGCTTTTCTGGGCGATATTATCCCGCTGTCCAGCCCTTATCCGCGTACGCAGGCTATCAGCATTGGCGATGTGGTTATGAACTTCGGGATCTTCCTGTTCATCATCAATATCATGACACCTGCCGCCACAACCCGTAAACCTCAGCCGGATGTGCAGGGATAAGCCGCTAATTGACTAAATGAAGGGAGGGTTACCTGTGAAAAAAATTAAATATTCCCGTCTTGCATTCAACGCTATTATCGTAGCTTCCGTAGTTGTTGCTCTGACTTCGGGCTTCAAAATCGGCGGACTATAAAATGATTTCCAAGCGAAACAGGCGGCTATTCCGCCTGTTTCTTTACATTACCGCTATTCATTTGTTCCTAAAACCATTATTATGTACAAAGGAATATTTTGATAATGTAAAGAGGGGTCCTCATGGCTAAACTTAAATCTTTTGCTGCAACGTTGGATTCAGGGCACATGTACGCACTGTCTGTCTGCCTGATTGGCATGGGGCTTTTTTCATATACGAACCGCTTTGAGTTCCTTCACTACTCCACATCCACCTGGGTCTGGGTCTATGCAATGACCAGCGCCTGCCTGGTGCTTAACTTCTTTATGATCCAGCTCCCGCCGGAAGGCAACGAGCAGTCGCTGGACTCTTCGGTTTATCTCGCCTGCATTTTTATTTTCGGACCCGGCTTTACACTGACCGTACTGCTGCTGAACTGCCTGTTCTTCGCCATCATTGACCGGGGCACACGCTGGTGGAAGCATCTGACCAATTTTTTCATCTACAGTATCATGATTATCGTATCTGCAGCCTGCTTCCAATACCTCGGGGGAACTCCCGGTGCGCTCATTAACACGCAATTATTCACGTATCTCCTGGTGCTGGCTGTTTATTTCTTTATGAATACCCTGCTCGTCGTCCTGTACTATTACATTTTATACCGGGCTACGTTATACGAAACAATCAAAGATATGATTAAAGATGCAATGTTCGTCTATCTGTGTACTTTAGTGCTTTCCCTCGTATTGACTGTACTGGTCTATCATAATCAGATTCTCGGGCTGCTGCTCTACATGTGCCTGGCGGTGCTGCTCTGTCAATCATTCAAAAAGCTGTTCTCCATGTACCGCAGCATTCAAGAACGGGCCAACACGGATCAGCGGACCGGATTGTTCAACCACAGCTACTTCGAGGAAGTTCTGGAACAGGAAATTCAGAAATCAAGGTCTACCGGCGTGCCGTTGTCGCTGGCCATGATCGACCTTGACGACTTCAAAAAATATAATGATCACTTCGGGCATCTTCAGGGGGACAAGCTGATTTCCTTTGTCGGGGAATTGCTCAAATCAGAATCCCAAAAGTCCGGCACGATTGCTGCGCGATACGGAGGTGAGGAGTTCACGCTGCTTATGCCCGGCTACGACAGCCTGCAGGCCCGCACTTACATTGACCTGCTGCGCAAAAAGCTTAACAACAGCCGCTTTAACGGCGTTGAGATTTTTCCGCTCGGCTGCCTCGCCTTTTCCGCCGGTATTGCTGCCAGCAGCAGCGACATTCACGATAAATCACAGCTAGTCGACCATGCCGATCAGGCACTCTACTACTCCAAACGCCAGGGCAAGAATACCGTGCATACTTACGGAGAACATTCACCGCTGGAGCAGGAGCTTGATTTCAGCCAGGATGTACGGGATATTGAGCAGCAGCTCAATCTGTTCATGTATAAGGATATGGAGACCTTCCGCCACTCCAAGCGTGTCTTCCGTTATGCCATGGATATCAGCGAAATACTGGAGATGGATGCCATATCCAAAAGAAATTTCACCCTGGGCGCACTGATTCACGACATCGGCAAGCTGGAGATTCCGTGGAGCATCCTCAACAAAACAGACAAGCTGGAGCCCGAGGAATGGGAAATGGTCAAATGGCATGTCACCTGGGGCAAAAAAATGGCGCTCACCAATGACAAGTTCAAGGAGCTCGCACCTTACATTGAGCTGCACCACGAACGTTACGACGGCAAAGGGTATCCTTACGGGTTCAAAGGCGAGGAAATCCCCCGTCTATGCCGGATGCTGACGATTATCGACTCCTTTGATGCAATGACTACTGAAAGGCCGTACCAGCCGACCAAATCGTTTGAGGAAGCGGTCATAGAGCTGCGTGCCTGTGCCGGAAGCCAGTTCGACCCTGAGCTTACCGAGCTTTTTATTAACTATATTGAATCCAGAGAGCCCCGGCACGGAATTGCGGCGATGTAAGTCCTCGCCGTCTCCGGCCGGCTTTTTTTTACCGGCAGCCCTCCTGTTCAATCCCCGCATACAACCCGGCCAATACGCCTATACTCTCTATTGAATGCCTTGAAAATAAAGGTTGCTACCCTATTCAAATTTGAATATAATAAGGTCTGTTTCCAGAACTAAAAGAAAAGGAGCCTGCGAAGCATGCATACTAAAGAAAGCAATTTAAAGCTCGTAGTGGTTGGCCTGCTGCTTGGTATTCTGATGTCCGCGATGGACAATACCATTGTAGCCTCAGCTATGGGCACCATTGTATCCGAGCTTGGCGGACTCGATAAAATCGTCTGGGTTACCTCTGCGTATATGGTCATGGTAATGGCCGGTACCCCGATCTTCGGCAAGCTGTCCGATATGTACGGGCGCAAACGGTTCTTTATCTTCGGACTGATCGTCTTCCTGGCAGGCTCGGCCCTGTGCGGTACGGCGAGCAGCATTACCCAGCTCAGTATTTACCGGGCTATTCAGGGGATTGGCGGCGGTGCGCTGATGCCGATTGCCTTCACCATCGTGTTCGATATTTATCCGCCTGAAAAAAGAGGCAAGCTGACCGGTCTCTTCGGTGCCGTCTTCGGGATCTCCAGCGTAATCGGTCCGCTTCTGGGTGCTTACATCACGGATTACTTAAGCTGGCAATGGGTGTTCTACATCAATCTGCCGATCGGTATCGTAGCTTTTGCACTGATAATGACGTCTTATAAAGAATCCGTCTCTCATGCCAAGCAGCGGATTGACTGGGGCGGCGCCTTTACGCTTGTCGGCTCGATCATCTGCCTGATGTTCGCGCTTGAGCTCGGCGGCAATCAATACGCCTGGGATTCCGCTACAATTCTCGGCCTGTTCGCCGGCTTTGCCGTTCTGCTGATTGCCTTCATCTTTATTGAACGTTACGCGGCAGAACCGGTGATTTCGTTCGCGATGTTCGGCAAACGCCTGTTTGCGACCAGCAGCCTGATTGGGCTGTTCTACGGCTCTACTTTTATCGTAGCTACTGTCTACATTCCCATCTTTGTGCAGGGTGTTAACGGCGGCTCGGCCACTAACTCCGGGCTGATTCTGATGCCGATGATGATCGGCACCGTGCTCGGAAGCCAGACCGGCGGGCTGCTGACTACCAAGACCAGCTTCCGCAACATCATGTTACTGTCGGCCGTCTGCTTCCTGGCCGGAGTCTTTTGCCTGAGCACCTTGTCGCCGGATACTTCGCGTCTGATGCTTAACATCTTCATGCTGCTGACCGGCTTCGGTGTCGGCTTCTCCTTCTCCGTGCTCAGCATGGCTTCGATCCATCATTTTGATATGCGCCAGCGCGGTTCAGCGACATCCACAAGCACCTTCATGCGTTCGCTGGGCATGACGCTCGGGATTACCATCTTCGGGATTATCCAGCGCAACAGCTTTACAGACAGCCTGAGCGGTGCCTTCGGCAATAGTGAACAGGCTGCTTCCTTCGGCAATCCGCAGGCAGCGCTGACACCGGAAGCAAGAGCCGGCATTCCGGCTGCCGTACTCGAAAAGATTACAGGCGCCTTGTCGGACTCCATCTCGCACACCTTCATGTGGGCGCTGATTCCGGCAGCACTGGGTGTTGCTTTTGTCCTGCTCATGCCGGGAGACCGGCTTACGCTTAAGCCGAAGACAGCACAGCCTTCCAGTGACCGGGGATAACCTGAGATGTCGATGAAGATGGTAATCCTCGGCCTGCTGCAGGAGAAAGATATGCACCCTTATGAGATCATGCTCATCATGAAAGAGCGGATGTACGACCAAATGATGAAGCTGCAGATGGGCTCGCTCTATTACGCTGTCGACAAGCTGGCGCAGGAGAAGCATATCGAGGCTGTGGAGACCATCCGCAGCAATGACCGTCCGGACAAAACCATTTACCGGATTACCGGTAAAGGAAAAGCCCTGTTCGAGCAGCTGGTTCTGCAGCAGATCAAAAAGATGGAGCTGGTCTTCCATCCCCTGTATATGGCTCTGGCGCTTTCGCGATATATAGACCAGGACAAGGTGGAAAAGATACTGGAGGAACGCATCCGTGAAACCCAGCATCAGGTCAACTATGCCTATCAGGTATATGAGGAGCATATTTCAGTTGTCCCCCGTTCGGCGCTGCACCTGATGTACGGGCGGTATGAACACAACCTTACTGAGCTGAAGTGGTTAAAGCGGCTCTACGCAGATGTTAAGGCACGTAAGCTGAACGACTACGGAACACCGTTGTCACTATAAAATATATTTTGGACAAAGGGGCCCCGGCGGGCCTCTTTGCTGTTTAATAACACTCTATTGCGTGTATTAACGTGCAAACTGCAAATTCATGAGAGCGAGGGGAATAACATGGATAAGGAAAAAGAGCAATTGAAGGACAATAAGCTGCAAGGAGACAACCGTGACCATCCTGAGCAATACCCGACAGACCAGCCCAGCCTGTTTGACCTGCATGAAAGCGAGCAGCATGTCGATCCGATTCCGGTCGAGGACCTTACGCTGGAACAGCAGGAGGAAAAGGATAAGGAAGGCACCAAGCACCGCTCCTCCAGTGACAAAAAGTACCATACCGGTTTCTAAAAGGTGTACAATAATCCCTGAACTGTAATTCCATTTAGACGGAGGGATTCATTTTGCTGAAAACGCTGCCACTTAATGTCCGGGGTATCCCGGCCAGCCGCATCGCCCTGGGCTGTATGGGCCTTGGCGGAGGCTGGGATCATGAGCCGCTGACCGCAGATAACATCCGGCAGGGTCATGAGGCGGTTGAAGCCGCATTATCCATCGGCATTAATTTTTTTGATCATGCCGATATCTACACCCGCGGTAAAGCGGAGAAGGTATTCGGACAAATCTTCAAGGACCGGCCGGGACTGCGTGAGGAAATGATTATCCAGTCCAAATGCGGCATCAGGCTAATTGAACCGGGAGATACCAGCAATACCTTTGATATCTCCGGGGAGCATATCCTGAAGAGTGTTGATGGCACATTATCCCGTCTCGGTACAGACTATCTTGATATTCTGCTGCTGCACCGGCCCGACCCGCTGATGGATCCTGAGGAGATTGCCGAGGCATTGCACCAGCTTAAACAGTCAGGTAAAGTCCGCCATTTCGGCGTTTCCAATATGAGCGCCGCCCAGATCAGGCTGCTGCAGCATTATTGCGATGAGCCGTTTATCGTGAACCAGCTTCATATGAGCCTGGCCAAGATCAGCTGGCTTGATGCGATGGTCAGCGTGAACCGTGAGCCGTGGAAAGACATTACCTTTCCTGAAGGCACGGTAGAATACTGCCGCATGGAGAATATCCAGCTGCAGGCCTGGGGCCCGCTCGCCCAGGGCAGCTTCAGCGGACGTTCCCTTGAAGGACAGCCGGAGAGCGTAGTGAATACAGCAGCAATGGTCAGCTCGCTCGCCGAACAGAAGAGCACCACCCCTGAAGCCATCGTATTATCCTGGCTGATGACCCATCCGGCGGCCATACAGCCGGTCATCGGCACTGTGAATCCTAAGCGGATTGCCGCCTGCGCGGGGGCAGACCAGCTTGAGCTGACCCGTAAGGAATGGTACGAGCTGTATATCAGCTCACGCGGTGAGAAACTGCCTTAATTATGCCTGCTATATCTTTATAACAATAGATTCACCCGTTAACCGGCCTGCAGACTGTGCAGCCGGTTTTTTATGCCTTTTTGTTCACACCTTTGTTCTTTATTAAGAATATATTTCTAAAACAAGCGTAAATAAGAGATAAGCAGAGATTAATCAACAAAATTGTTCGTTATATAGAACAAAACGCCTAAAATGGTGTTTTTCTTTTTGATCCGACGGATGTATGATTTCATTACAGAAATGTTCTTTATAACGAACTAAAATAACGAACAAACGAATTTGGTACTTTGCGGGGAGGTATTCCTCTGTTACCCAGATCATCAAAAAAACGCTCTAAGAAAAACAGCAAGCTCGGCTTGCGCACCCTTCAGTCCGGGATTGCCGTCTCTATTCTGCTGCTGTATACCTCTCAGCAGATCGGAAGCACATACGGCGGATTCAGCGATACGACGGAAAAAACGGAAACCCTGACCTTCTGTTCCGTTTTCCCGAGCTCAGTGGTCCAGCAGCTTACTGAGATCAAGTCACATATTCTCAAAGCCGTTACCCTAATGAATTCCCTGAAGGGCTACAGCCTTGCGGGAAGCCCGGCGGACATCTCCGGAATAGAAGCCATGTCACTGGAAGAGCTGGATGCCGCAGAGCAGGCACTGGGCAGCCGTCTATCTGCTCTTCATAGTGAGGCAGGAGCGGTCACTGGGCAGCTGAATAATAATATCCAAACCTGGAATGAGCTGATCCGCGAGCTGAATGCAGTTGCATCAGCACTCGCAGTCATTGGAGGCTACATGCTGAATCTCGATTCGAATTGCCTGGAAATAAAGGATGACCAGATTCTGACGGATCTGCAGGACAGCATCGCTCACAGCGGCGTACTTTCCGAATCACTTAACGCTTCTTTAAACGGAATCATCCGCTATCTGAAGTCGATCCGTGATAACGATCTCTTTTTCACCCAACGGCAGGTTACCGATGCAGTTTACGGACAGTCCGGCACATTAGGCGAAGCGCCGCAGCAGTCCTTACCGTTCCTGATTGCCTTTCAGCAGGACGGCCAAATCTCCAATGAGCTAACCTCCGTATATGAAGGCTTCAATAACGAACTGAACAGCGCACTCAGCAGCACCTCCTCCGAAATCGCCCGGCTTGAGCAGCAGCGGGAAATGATTAATCAGACCCGGACCCGGAAGCTTGAAGAGCAGGAGGCGCTGAAAAAGGCAGAAGAAGAAAAGCTTGTCCCTAAAGAACAACCGAAGCAGGAAGACGCTCCTGCAGCAACTGATGATCATCCGGCTGCAACAAATGCTCCCGGTGAATCCGGTGCTCCAGATGACATAAAGCCTGTGCAGCCGGTGAGCACACCAGAAGCTTCGGAACCTGACACAGCATCTCCGGCATCTCCGGTAAAATCGGAGCCCGAAGCCTTAAGCCCGGAAGCACCGCCTGCCGAACACCCGGCTTCAGCTGACCCGGCCGCAACAGAGCCTCCGGAAGCCCAAAATATTAAAGGTGGAGAATAATATGAAGTTCAAAAAAGTAATCAGCAGTCTTCTGTCTACCCTTGTACTGATGATATTTATCGTACTCGTAGCTGCCGTAGTCCTGTCCAAAGCTTCGGGCGGCGAGCCAGCCTTCTTCGGATACGAGATTAAAACAGTGCTCTCAGGCTCGATGGAGCCGGATATTCAGACCGGATCAATCGTTGCCCTGAAGCCCGGCGGTGATATGAACCGTTTCAAAGCAGGCGATGTAATCACTTTTATGAGTGAAGACAATATTCTGATTACCCACCGCATTGTAGAGGCCACTGTCAATGGTACCACCGGTGAGGCCATATACCGGACAAAAGGGGATAACAATGACGCTGCGGATACAGCACCTGTTCAATCCGCCAACGTCATCGCTGAATACACCGGCATCACCGTTCCCTATATCGGATACGCGATGAACTTTGCCGTCTCCAAAGCCGGCAGTGTGCTGCTGATGATTGTACCGGGCCTGCTGCTTCTGTCTTATGCCTTGTACAGCTCCTGGAAAGCGCTTATGGCACTCGAAAAAAAGAACGCCGCACTTCCTCCTGCCCCCCCTGTCAGTGATTCACCGCAGTAACAAGTCTGATTGTCCGCTTCCGGTTACGAACCGGAAGATACAATATACATTTTGGCCAAAAATTTTATACAATCCGAGGAGGAATTTATGATGGGTATCAAAAAAACACTGGGTCTTGGCGTAGCATCAGCAGCTCTTGGTTTGTCTTTAATCGGCGGAGGTACGTTCGCTTACTTCAGCGATACTGCCCAGCATCAGCAGACTTTCGCAGCTGGTACTCTCGATCTGACTACCGATCCTAGTGTCGGAGTTACAATCAGCAACCTGAAGCCGGGCGACTCCATCACCAAAAAATTCAAGCTGAAAAATAGCGGTACACTCAATATCGGCTCCATCCTCCTGAATACAAGCACCAGAATTGTGGATGTAGGCGGAAATAACGGCAATAATGACCTGGCCAAATTTATCAAAGTTCAATTCCTGACCAATCTTGATAAAGGGCTTCCGAATGTCGGGCAGACTGTCGTCTACGAAAAAACACTGGATGAACTGAAAAACCTCCATCCGGATCTTCAGGACAAGAGCCTGTTCAACCTCCTGTTCGGAGAAGCCGAAGGTATCAAAGCCGGTACCGACGACAGCTTTGAAGTCCGCTTTGTCTTTGTTGACAACAATCAGGACCAGAACTATTTCCAAGGTGACAGCCTGGAGCTGACCTGGAACTTCGAAGCCAAGCAGACAAAAGCCGTTAACTACTAAGCTATAGCAGATTGTATCCAAAAAAGCAGCACATCCTGATTCCGCACCAGCGGGTCAGAATATGCTGCTTTTCTTATTTTTGCGTGATTTTTGTCCGTTTTGCGAAAATTTGCTATACTGTTAACAAAAAGTGCGGAGGGACGTTTAACTGTGCCGGAACATTTAGGAAGTCGCATTCATCAGCTCCGCTTGGAGAAGGGTCTGTCTTTATCCGAGCTTGCGGATAAGGCTGACGTGGCGAAATCATACCTTAGCAATGTGGAAAGAAATATTCAATCCAACCCCTCCATCCAATTCATTGAGAAGATGGCTGATGCGCTCCAGGTATCCATTCATGTTCTGCTGTACGGTGAACCGGCAGAAGTGCAGGAAGCTTCACTTGATGGGGAATGGTTCCGTCTCGTACAGGAAGCTATGGCTTCAGGCATAAGCAAGCGGGAATTCAAGGAGTTTCTGGACTATCAGAAGTGGCGGCTTGAGCAGAAGGACTAATTTGCTGCAGGTTCCCCCTCCCGGACATACAAAAAGGACACAGCCTCCTTCGCTGTGCCTTTTTTTGTATGTACCATCCGGATGTTCCGCTGCTTACATCGCCTGCAAAGCTCTTTCACTCAGAAACTGGCGGATTTCCTCCACCTTGAGACCGGCCTTTCTGGCTGCCATCATTAAGTACACCCATTCCAGATCCAGATCACCCGTCTGCAATTCTCCGACATTCCCCTGGTTGGACTTATCCAAGAAATCTCCTCCTAAGATTGTGCGTCCCCAGGCAGTCCGGCCATCATAGTATTTCTACTTTAGATCCGAGACTTTGTGCCCCTGTCTTTCGTCCAGGTTTACCCTTTACTGGACCCTTTACATGAAAGGATCTGGCTTATAAATGTATGAAAACGCTATCTGCAATAACATTATATAGTACCCTGCACAAAAAGTGTGTCGATTGTTGGAAATATTTTATAGGAATATTTTCAGAACAAACGATTCATTTTGTAGTATTTTGATTAAACTATATGAAAACTGTGAGCTATGACCTAAATATAGCTTGCTATTCAACCTATTTTCCCAGAAGGAAACATAGACTTATTTACCCACTTTTCAGAGAACCAATCAGCGTTCGGGATTTATAGTGGTTCTGGATGAATTATGGTCTGAATCATACCATTTTGCGAACGGAATAGCACAAAGTATGAATTGATTAGCAGACGTTAAAGTAGCACAATAGAGGAGAAATGAAACCGCAATCATATCAGCCCTGCCAGCTGCTGGTGCTTTTTCTGGCGCATGTGGGGTTCATCCGTTAGGAGGATGTATTCATGGCAGCCAAAGGACCCTATAATGAATCCGTTTGGAACAATTATCACGGACCGAATCTGGGCTATATCCAAGACAAGTATGAACAGTTTATCAATGATCCTTCTTCAGTGGAACCTAATTACCGCGATCTTTTTGCTGCATCCGGCCCTCCCCCGATGGCACCGTTACCGGAACAGGCCCCGCTGCCTGCTGTAACCGGAGATGCCGAGTGGCTGAAAAAGGCAGTAAGAGCCTCCAAGCTGATCGCCAACATTCGTATACACGGCCACCGTGCCGCCAATATCGATCCGCTTGACCGCGGGGAGAACCCGATGGCCCAATGGCTTGATTTCCGGACCTATGATCTCACCCGCGAGGATCTTATGGCTATGCCAGCTTCGCTGATCTGGGAGAATGCACCGAGTGATGTCAAAACCGCCTGGGACGCTGTTCAGCGGATGCTTCAGGCTTACACCCAGACAACTGCCTATGAGTTCGGGCATGTGCATGACGAGAAGGAGCTGCGCTGGCTTAACAGCCAGGCAGAATCGCTGAGCTCCCCCGCGCCGCTGAACAACAATGAGCGCAAAGAGCTGCTGCAACGGCTGATCCAGGTAGAACAGTTCGAGACCTTCCTGCACAAAACCTTTGTCGGCCAGAAGCGTTTCAGCCTCGAAGGCAACGATGCCCTGGTACCGATGCTGGATGAAATCGTCCGCGCTGCCGCACATGACGGTGCGGAGCATATTCTCATGGGGATGGCGCACCGCGGACGGCTTAATGTACTGGCTCACATTCTGGGCAAGCCTTATGATATTATTTTCTCAGAGTTCCATCATTCTCCGAATAAAGAGCTGTTCCCTTCCGAGGGCTCGATGGGCATCAACTACGGCTGGACCGGGGATGTCAAATACCATCTCGGTGCTGACCGCGCTGTACGGCAGGGAGAAACGGTACGCACACGCATTACACTGGCCAACAACCCGAGTCACCTGGAGTTTGTTAATCCGGTCGTCGAGGGCTTTACCCGGGCTGCGCAGGAGGACCGGAGCACACCGGGCCTGCCGAAGCTGGATACCAGCAAGGCTATGGCTGTGCTGATGCACGGCGACGCTGCTTTTCCCGGCGAGGGCATTGTTGCGGAAACACTCAATATCGGCAAATTAAAGGGTTATCAGAATGGCGGAACCGTGCATATTATCGTCAATAACCGCATTGGCTTCACCACAGAAAGCGAAGATTCCAGATCCACCCATTATGCCAGCGACCTGGCCAAAGGCTATGAAATCCCGATTGTGCATGTGAATGCCGATGATCCGGAGGCCTGCATTTCGGCTGTCCGGCTGGCGAGTGCTTACCGCAATTTGTTCAAGAAGGATTTTGTCATAGATCTGATCGGCTACCGCCGTCACGGCCATAATGAAATGGATGATCCGGAGACAACCCAGCCGGTTGTTTACGGCAAAGTCCGCAACCATCCGACGGTATACAGGCTGTATGCCCAGCGGCTGCAGGACGAGAAGATCCTTACAGCGGAAGAAGTACAGCGCATGAGCACTGAATCAGAAGGTGTGCTGCAGGCGGCCTTTGAATCCATGAAGGAAGCCAAGCATAAAAATGGCGGGGCCAGAACATCGGTTGTGCTTGAGGCTGAATCCAAGGCTCAGCGCCCGACAGCGGTTCCGCTCAGCACGCTGAAAGAGATCAATCAGGATCTGCTGACTGCACCTGCCGGGTTCAAGGTATACCCTAAGCTGGAACGGATTCTTCAGCGCCGTAAGGATGCGCTGGAAGACGGGGAACGGGTCGACTGGGCCCTGGCCGAAACGCTGGCCTTCGCGTCGATTCTGAAGGACGGCACGCCGATCCGGCTCAGCGGCCAGGATTCGCAGCGCGGCACCTTTGCCCACCGCCATCTGGTGCTGCATGACAGCGAGACCGGAGCACTGCACTCCCCGCTGCATCAGCTGAGATCCTCTAACGCTTCCTTCGGGGTATACAACAGCCCGCTGTCAGAAGCGTCAGTGCTCGGATATGAGTACGGCTATAATGTGTTCGCACCGGAAACCTTTGTAATCTGGGAAGCACAGTATGGTGATTTTGCCAATGCCGCCCAGGTCATCATCGACCAGTTCATCTCTGCCGGACGGGCCAAATGGACACAGCGCAGCAATCTGGCGATTCTTCTGCCGCACGGCTACGAAGGCCAGGGGCCGGAGCACTCCAGCGCCCGGCTGGAGCGGTATCTTCAGCTGTCAGCTGAAGAGAACTGGACAGTAGCGAACTTATCAAGTGCCTCACAGTACTTCCATCTGCTGCGCCGCCAGGCCGCCATGTGCGGACAGCCGGATGCCCGGCCGCTGGTGATTATGGCTCCCAAGAGCCTGATCCGCAACACCCGCAGCACGTCTCCGGGAGCGGAGCTTGCCTCCGGCAGCTTCCAGGCCGTCCTTCCGGAACCGCTGCTGGGCAGCAAGCCGGCTGAAGTGAAGCGGCTGGTTGTCTGCAGCGGCAAGGTAGCGATCGATCTGCAGACCGAGCTGGAAGCGGCTGGCGGCCGCGACTATTCCTGGCTGCACATCCTCCGTCTGGAGCAGCTCTATCCGTTCCCGCAGGCCGAGCTTGCGGCACACCTGAACAGCCTGACCTCCCTGGAGGAGATTGTCTGGGTACAGGAGGAGCCGAAGAATATGGGCGGCTGGAGCTTCGCCGAGCCACGGCTGCGCGATATCTCGCCTCAGCAGGTCAATGTACGGTATATCGGCCGTCCGGAACGGTCCAGCCCGGCCAGCGGATATGCAGATGTCCACACCTTCGAGCAGCGTCGCATCGTTACAGAAGCCCTGAAATCGAACTCGCAAGTACAAGCGCCTGTACCGTCCTCCTGATCGGATGACGGTATCGTGATAATGTAAACTATTAAGTTTGGGGAGGTAACGGCCTGTGTCCGAAATTAAAGTACCCGATCTGGGCGAGTCTATTTCCGAAGGAACGATATACAAGTGGCTGGTAAAAGAAGGAGACACTGTCGGTCAGGGCGATGTGCTGGCTGAGCTTGAAACCGACAAGGTGAACTTGGAGATCAGCGCCGAGGAAGATGGCGTAATCTCCGTCATCCTGCGCCAGGCCGGGGAGAACGTAGCCGTCGGCGAAGCGATCGGCGTGATTGGCGCAGCTGGCGCCAGCAGCGCTGGTGAAAGCGGCAGCGCAAGCGAGGGCAGCGCTGCATCTGCGGCGGCGCAGGCACCTGCTGCCGCTGCACCGGCTCCGGCCGCTCCCGAAGGCGCGGCCGGCAGCACTGCGGCCCTGGCTACGCCGGGGGCGCGCAAGCTTGCGCGGGAGCGGGGCATCGACCTCGGCGAGGTCACTGCCCGCGACCCCATCGGCCGGATTGCCCAGGCCGATGTGAACGGCCACGGCGCAGCCGGCCAGGCGGCCGCTGCGCCAGCGGCACCGGCGCCGCAGGACGCGCCGGCTGCGGCGAAGCCCGCAGCTGCGGCTAAAGCAGCGCCGCAGGACGGCAAAGCCGTCGAGCGCAAGCGCATGTCGCGCCGCCGGCTGACGATTGCCAGCCGTCTGGTCGAAGCGCAGCAGACGGCGGCGATGCTGACCACCTTCAACGAGGTGGACATGACCGCCATCCTCGACATCCGCAAGCGGCGGAAGGATGCCTTCAAAGAGAAGCATGATGTCGGACTCGGCTTCATGTCCTTCTTCAGCAAAGCCGTCATCGGCGCGCTCAAGGCTTATCCTCTGCTGAACGCAGAGATTGACGGCGAGGAGCTGCTGATCAAGAAATACTACGATATCGGTATCGCCGTTTCTGCTAAGGAAGGCCTGGTCGTTCCTGTCGTCCGCGATGCGGACCGGCTCAGCTTCCCGGAAATCGAGCGGCAGATTGTCGAGCTCGCCTCCAAGGCCCGCGCCAATACGCTCAGCCTGCAGGAGCTGCAGGGCGGCACCTTTACCATCACGAACGGTGGCGTATTCGGCTCCCTGCTCTCTACGCCAATCCTGAATACCCCGCAGGTCGGTATTCTCGGCATGCATAAGATCCAGCTGCGCCCGATCGCCCTGGACGAAGAAAGAACCGTCAACCGGCCGATGATGTACATCGCCCTGTCCTACGATCACCGGATCGTAGACGGCTCAGAGGCGGTCAGCTTCCTCGTTAAGGTTAAGGAGTTGCTGGAAGATCCGGAGGCATTGCTGCTGGAGGGGTAAGCCGCCAGCAACAGCAGCAGTTTTCGCTCGGGATGCCTGGACACTGTTGGCTTCAGCTCAACGGTAGACTAACTTGTTTGTTCATCATAACTGAACGCTCTCTAAACAGACCGGCAGTTACACACTATATAACAAAAGGAGGCAGGAACATTCCAATGTTCCTGCCTCCTTTTCTACTCTTCTTCACTCTTCTCTCCATGAGCCCATTCAAAGGGATTTTTCCCTTTGAACTACCCCGTTCCACCCGTCGGCAGCCAATCCCGGGGAGGCCACTCCAACCTGCTCCTTCATCAACCGTCAACGCCCTACCTGCGTACCAGCTATATCCCCGCTGCCGCACAGACCTCCGGCGACTCATTCAAATAACCCGGCCCGCCGCAAGCGGAACCAGGTTACCCTTACCATCCTTTTCTTTTCACAGCCCTGCAAACCGCTCAACTCTCCCACTACAACCCGCCCTTAATCAGCTCCCCGGCCAGCTCAAGCAGCTGCTCCTTCGTAAGCACCCGGTCGCCCCAGGAGCTCAGCTGAACATACGCGTCCTTCGGCTCATTGTACCAGGTCAGGAAAAAGAATGATTTCGGCTGGTAATCGATATAATTGTAGATGACCTCCCTGCCCCCTACGTTGATTTTCTCCGCTTTATCCGCAGGCTTCTGGGGAACCGTCATGTTGCCGCCGTTCATCATAAAAGCTGAGAGATTGATGTATGCCCCGCCCTTCCTATATTGCACACTCAGCGATCCGGTTTCGGTCCAGGGCATTACCTTCATAAATAAATTGCGCGTTTTATCCTTTTTGGCCTCTCCGATCAATTCATCCAGTGCCTGCTGATAGACCGGGTCGTAATCTGTCACATCCTTGGCAGGATATAGGGGCCATACTTCGCCGTACTTAAAATCGTACCCTCCGGCTGTCTCCGGCAAAATCAAAGGTGAGCTCTTCGCCTTCATCTGACTAAGAAAAGCAGCATACGCCGTGATCCGCTCCTCCTTATATGCAAACTGCAGCAGTCTTCCTGTACCCTCAGAGATGGGTTCTCCTCTAACAAAATACACAAGCTGCTCACCTGGCTTAGCAAAATTCATCAGCTTCTGCTCATACTTAGAGTAAGAGGATACCCCCTTCGCTAACCATTCTTCTTCTGTTTCTGTGTTAACAAAATGCTGTATCTTAACCTCTCCCGCCTTGTTGCGGATCTGAATATACTCCGAGGCTGCATAAGCTGATGCTGCAATCAGCAGTGTTACAACAAGCATCCCTGAGGTTGCGGCTGTTTTGCCGGCAAACCGGATTCCGCTGCGTCTCCGTACAGGCTCTATTTCCCGTATGCGCGCCATGACCTGATCAGTCACATTAATGCCCGGCAGCAGCTCCTCATGGACTGCGGCTGCTTTTATATCTTGGTACCCGCTATGGATTCCGGCTCGTTCCAAGAGATCCCCTCCTCTGTCTTCATCGTATTCCTGACCTTTCGCTTAATGCGTTCCATCCGCTTATGCAGCGCATTTGGACTGCTGCCGAGAATCTGACCCATCTCCTGAAAGGTCAACTCCTCAAAAACCCGCAGCACCAGAATATTCCGTTCCTCCGGTGACAATAACGCGAGTGCCGCGCCCAGATCCGGACTGAATATCCGCGCTTCCATTCGCTGCTCCGCACTTTCGCTCACCGTCTCCGGCCGGAACAGGCGCAGGATACGCTCCTGCATCCGCCGCCGGCGCAGCAGATTCAGACAATGATTGCCCGCAATCCGGTACAGCCAGGCGGAAAAGCTGACCTCCTGCCTGTACTTCCCGATAGACTGGTAGGCTTTAACCAAAATATCCTGCACTGCATCCTCAGCATCCTGCTGATTACCCAGCATACGGCAGCAGTAACGGTACAACGGCTGCTGAAACTGTCCGACGATCCAGGCATAGATTTCCCTGTTGCCCAGCTGGACCTGCGCGACTACAGCCTCCACCTGCTCCTTATCGTGCAAATGCTCCTGTGACGTTGCCAGCACCTCCTTCCATGTATATCTCTATAACACTTGGCCGCTCCCAAAAAGTGCCTGTTCTGCGAATTTATTTTTCCGCCCATTGCTTTCTTCAATTTATACCGTTCCGCCTGGCGGCCCTGGATTCCTTTTTATTCATTCAAAAAAAAGAGCCATCCGCCCCCTGAACGGGAAGCGGATAGCTCTTTAACCGGCTGCTCCATAAAAGGGCAGCCTTCTCTTTGTGTATCCTTCTTAAGCCGACATGATGATATATATGGTCAAGCCGTAGGCCGTGAAGGCTTCAGGCTCATTCCCTTTTCTCTTTCCTGCTTTTGTCCCGGCGCTTTCAGGGACACTGCGATGAGGCAGGCCAGGACGCACAGCAGCCCGATGATGATGAAGGTAGGCTTGAACCCGCCGAGCAGCGCCGCGATGAACGAACCAGACAATGCGCCGATTCCGAAGCCCTGATAGATCACACCGTAGTTTTTGCTGTGATTCTTCAGCCCGAAGAAATCACTGACGATGGCCGGGAACACGGTAATGTTGCCACCGAAACAGAATGCAATGGCTGCTACACAAGTGAAGAATAGCCCGTAATTCAAGGTAGCATAGCTGAGGGTAAACATCGCTGCAGCAGTCACTGCCAGGGTGATGCTGAGCAGCTTCAGCCGGCTCATCCGGTCGGACAATGCGCCGAGAATCAGGCGTCCGGCCGTATTGAAGATGGCAATCATCGCTACCGCATTAGCCGCAGCCGCCACATCCAGACCAGCCAGCGTCATGCCGATATCCTTGACGATACCGATCAGGTAAAGACCGCTCATACAGGCCGTGAAAAAGATGACGAACAGCAGATAAGCTTCCTTGGTGCGCAGCATTTCTTTTACCGTATAGTCTTTGGCTGGAATCACTGTACCGCCTGCGGCAGAAGTTCTGCCGGAGACCGCCTGTGCCACAGCCGGAGCCGGAACTGGAGCCTCTCTCACCAGCATCGAGCCGATGACGACCATAATCATAACGATGATGCCCCAGTATAGAAAAGCGCCGGATACTCCTTGAGACTCAATCAGGCTGCCGTTGATATATTTGAAGACCAGACTGCCTGTACCATATGCGCCGACAGACACGCCGGAGATTAGGCCCTTATTCTTGGGAAACCATTTAATCAGGTTGGACAGCGAGGTTATATACGCCGTACCATCCGCATAACCCACTACTAGCCCGGCCAACAGGTAGAACATCGGCAGGGAGCTGGCCTGCGAGCTCAGGATCAGACCTAGACCCAGCATAATCCCGGCGGAAGCGGTCAGTCTGCGGAGGCCGAACCGGTCCTGCAGTTTCCCCGCGAACAGCGTCGCGAAGGCCAGGGCAAAGCTGGTAATGGAAAAAGTTATCGAAACAGAGCTGAGCTCCCATCCGAACTTGTTGACGAGCTGAGCATTGAACAGGCTCCAGGTGTAGATTGTCCCCAGACCCATCTGCATAATTACTGTACCCAGCACGATGAGCCATTTTTTATGTCCTGGCATGGTTGTAGTCATGAACTATTCCTTCTTTCTCTCTGAAGTCGCTGCGAGGTCTTCTTTGCCTCTTTATTGTAGCGAAATAGCGCTTTCTTGAGCGAAATCCGGAATGAGATGACAGTAACGGGGAATGAACGGCCGCTAGATGCGCATGATCTGCCTGAATTCCTTCACTTTACTCCGGCTGACCGGCACTTCAAAGTCCAGATCGCGCAGCCGCAGCAGGTAAGTATTGTTGAACCAGGGGATGATCTCCTTAATTTTGGACAGATTCACGAGATACGAACGGTGACAGCGGAAAAAGCGGTCCTGCGGCAGCCGGCTGTGAAACTCGCTGATGCTGAGTGCCATACTGTACTCCTCCCCCTTGGTGATCACGCTCGTAGTCTTCTCCTGCGCCGAAGCATAATAGATTTCGTCGGCATCGACGACGATAATCTTCTCATTTTTCCACAAATTCACCTTGTCGCTCAGCTTCACCGGCTCTTCTTCACTTTGACGCCCGCGTGCGGCATACGCTCCTTCCAGCTTGCGCAGCATGGCCTTGATCCGCGTTTCACTGTAGGGCTTCAGAATATAATCAAAGGCTTCGATCTCAAATGCCTCGGCGGCATGCTCCTTGTAGGCGGTGATAAATACGATATAGGGTTTAACAGAGAACCGGCTGATATTCTGGGCCAGCAGCACCCCGTCAATTGACGGAATATTGATATCCAAAAAGAGCACATCCACCTCCTCGGTCTGCAGGTACTTCAGCGCATCCAGCCCGTCCTCAAACTCAGCGGCAATCCGTATGCTGCTGTGTGCTCCAATCAAAAAAGCCAGCTCCTGCCTGGCCAGCACTTCATCCTCTACGATTATCGCTCTCATTGCCGCTCCTTTCTGACATCAAAATAAATTTCCGTCCCTTGCTTCAGCCTGTGAATGGTCAGCCCCTGGCCGTAAATCAGTTTCACCCGCTGGTGCACATTGTATAGTCCGATTTTGTTATCCGGCATGCTGCCGCTATAGACCCGCTCAATCGTTTCTTCGCTGATGCCCGCCCCGGTATCGGTGATGCCAACCCGCACGGCACTCCCCAAGTCTTTTACCGAAATCGTTACTGTACCCTGGCCTCTTATCTTCAGGATGCCATGAACAATCGCGTTCTCTACAAGCGGCTGAATGATCAGGCTCGGAATACGCACCTCCACCTCGTCGATCTCATACTCCACCGCCAGACGGCTGCCGAACCGTGCCTTTTCGATCTCCACATACTGCTGAACCTGCTGCAGCTCACGCCGGATGTCGATGAATTCGTCAGTCAGCTCCAGATTGTAGCGCATATAGCCTGACAGATTGACGATCAGCTCCCGTGCCTTGCTTGGATCGATTCGGATGGAGGAGGCAATCGCATTCAGCGCGTTAAAGAGAAAGTGGGGGTTGATGCTGGTCTGCAGCGCCTTCAGCTCGGCCTTATTGGCCATCTCCTTGATCCCTTCGACCCGCGACACCTCCATCAGTGTGGATATAATCTGGGAGAGACCGACAGCCATCGCCTGCAGGGAATAGGTGATTTTGTGGGCTTTGGTGTAATAAATCTTCAGTGCCCCCGTCACCTCACCCTTTTCCTTCAAAGGAATAATAATCAGCGAGCGAATCGCCCGGTTCATATATTCTGTATCATCATCACGGATCGTGATTTCCCCGCTGCTGATGGTCTGCTTCGTCTCTTCACTGATGATGTCGTCCGTCTCGGTATAATATTCCTCACCAACACCGACATAAGCACGGATGTGGCCGGTATCGGTAATCGCAACCGCATCAGCCCCGATATCCTCCTTAATAATCTCGCAAATGATCCGCAGCGACTGGGGATTGATGTTGCGGAAATACGGCAGCGTCTTGTTCGCGATATCCAGCGCCAGCTTGGACTGTTTAGCGGCAATCCGTTCCTTCTCCCCTTCCACGCTCTGCACGAGCATGACAATAAACCCGACACAAATCTGACCGGCTATCATCGGAAAAGCAATCTTCGACACGATCTCCGCCCCAAGTGAAGCCGGATTCGCCATCAATAGAATCAGTACCATCGTCAATGCTTCACAGACCATTCCAGCCAAAATGCCGGCAATCCAGCGTTTCTCAGGCGAAGTGCGGCGGTAGATCACACCGGATACAACCCCTGCTGTAATACTTGTAATCAGGCAGGGCACCGAAGTCACACCGCCGATATCAATTAGAAACCGGTGTACGCCGGAGATCAGCCCGGTAATCATACCTACCCAGGGTCCAAAAAGAATACCGCCGGCTACGATGGCAATAATCCGCACGTTCACAAGAGAACCTTCCACATTAATCCCGGTATAAGTCCCCATAATGGCAAACAGGCTAAACACTACGGTCACCATAGCCAGCTCTTGCGGAGCATACGCTCCTTTAATAAAAATCTCCTTAAACCGCGGCAGCCGGGTCAGCACGAACAGGCACATCAGCAGCAGCGCCGCCCGCTCAAACAGCTGCAGCAGAATCGTCAGGTTATAATGCACAATCACGCCTCCAATGGTCAATCTAAAGGTACATTATAGAGTGTGCCCCTTCCTGTTAGCAATTTGACATCGCCGCTTTCAGCATATCCGCCGCCCCTCTCAAGTCTTATAATAAAAGGATTACTGCTATGAGCCTGCCGGCTCCTTGTCCGGCTGAATCAAGTTAAGGAGGTTCCTTTCATTTGCGTATTAATAATGAGCAGGATTTATTGCAGGCTGTAAAAGAAGACCCCTGGATGATGGATATTTTGGCTGCCGTGAGCACTCTCGGGCTGCCGGACTGCTGGGTCTGCGCCGGATTTGTGCGGTCCAAGGTGTGGGATCTCCAGCACGGCTTCAGCAGCAAGACACCGCTTGCCGATGTAGACGTAATCTATTTCGACCCGGATGATCTGCGTGAGGAAACCGAAAAGATCCGGGAAGCCCGGCTGCGGGAAATAGACAGTTCCGTCCCCTGGTCCGTAAAAAACCAGGCCAGAATGCATGTTATTAACGGCCTGGCGCCATATACTTCCTCTACGGATGGAATGGCACATTTCCCGGAAACCGCAACTGCGCTTGGACTGGCCTTGACCCCGCAAGACGGTCTGCGCTTATCCGCACCTCATGGGATCAGGGATGCTATCGGGCTGGTCGTCCGGCCGTCTCCATTTTTCACGGCTACCCCTCAGCTTCAAAGCGTGTATGAGCAGCGGGTAGCCAAAAAGAACTGGCGGGCGGTCTGGCCTCTGCTGCAGGTTGTTAAAGCAGCCGGGAGTTAGCAGCTTCCATGCAGTTCCTTACTCTTTGATGCAAAAAGCAGCCGGCCCATCAACCAGGGCCGGCTGCTGCTATTATACCTTTCATACCTGTTTTTTGACGCACCTGCCGGCAAGAACGGCCACTCACGTAACTGTCCCCGATACTTCCTTATACCGCCAGATCAATCCCGACTACACCAACTGTCTCTCCCCGGGTATTCTTGATTGCCCTGGACAAGGTAATGCAGGAACGTTTGGTAATCGCTGAGACATACGGTGAGGAGACATATTCGCCTTCATTTATCGCCCCGTTGTACCAATCCCGGCGTTTTGCATTCATCAGCCCGGCAGCCGGCTCGGAGAAAATAAATGTGCCGTCCGTCCGGTTGGACCAGATAGCCTGCACCTCGGGCACTTTGTTCATACAGGCAGTCAGCACACTGCCATGGCTTGCCGTATCCGTCTCAACCAGCTCCTGTCTGGCAGCAAGCTCCTGCAGCAGGCTTTGCATTTCCTGCAGCCGGGCTGTGTAACGGCCTGTGTCAGCAGCTCCGTGTCCGGCAATCCGGCTCACGGACTGCTGTAGAGCCTGCGATTCACTCAGCAGACTGGCGCTGATCTCATTAAGCTGGCCGATCTGTGACCGCTGCCGGGTCACCTGCTCCAGAGTCAGGTCCACTCCGGCAATAGTCTCATTCACGATGCCGACAGCACCACGCAGCTCACTTGTTGCTGCCTCAATTAATCCGCCCTGTCTGGAAGCCGCATTAACGGTATCCGTAACGGCAGCCCCGACCTCTTCAATTCTCGCCGATACATCGGACAACCGTAGCTTTACCGTAGCTACCTCTTGTACACCATGGGAAACGGCCTTCTGCTCCTTAGTCACAGATTCCAATACCTGCCGGACACCGTTATTGATATCCTGCAGCACCTCTGACGAGCGTTCCACCGAGCTTCTGCTCTGATCTGCCAGCTGCCTGATCCGGGCCGCCACCACGGCGAACCCGCGCCCCTGCTCTCCGGCCCTCGCCGCTTCGATCGAAGCGTTCAGCGCCAGCAGCGAGGTCTCATTAACAATCCCTACAATTAAGGAGTTAATTTCCTCGACCATGGCAATGTGACTGCTGAGTGCAGTGAACTTATCCTGCATGTCCCCGCTTCTCTCCTGCAGCTCAGCCATAACCTCATCGGTACTCTCTAACGAGTGGACCATTTCCGCTGTTCGCTGGCGCGCATCCAGCATACCTGTTCCCAGCCGCTCCGTTAAGGCCTTGATATGCGTGGTCATTTCAGCTACACCGCCCATCGTCGAGAAAGCGCCTTCCAGATTCGCCTTCGCCTCATTGCTGCGGATCTGCAGGTCCACCTCGTAAGCATGTGAATAATCTGCTGTCTGCTGCAGGCCTTCAGTATGCCGGCTGATCTCTTCAAGCGCACCGTAGAGCCTGTCTGAGGTAACCACGATCTCATTGCCTAGCCCCTCAACCTGATCCCGCGCTTCTTCAAGCAGTCCGTCTCTATACCTTTCTCTGCAGTATGTATTCCATGCGAGCCCGCCAAGCGCCGCCATCAGCACCAGATATACCAGCTTATGCAGCCAATGAATGTCTATCCATAACCCGTATAGACCCACGGCCAGTAACAGCAGACCGACCAGAACATTTTTACCCCGGTGAACTCGCATTTGTACTTCCACTCCACTCTATTATGTTATGTATTCTAACATTATATCAGTGTAGTTAAATAAAGGAAGTAATTTTAATAAAAAAAAAGCTGTCCTTCTGCAATAGCTTTGCAAAAAGACAGCCTGATAGTACATGTTACATGTAAGCCGCGACACGCTCCAGCATGCCGCGGGCAATCCATACCCCTGCAGCGCCTGCCTGGGCCAGTCCGCGGGTAATGCCTGCCCCGTCTCCGCCGCAGTAGAGTCCGGAAATTTCTGTTTCCAGCTGCTCTGTCAGCTTCGGCCGGGCCGAATAGAATTTCGCCTCTACGCCATAGAACAATGTGTGCTCAGAGGCAATGCCCGGGGTTACCTTTTCCAGTGCCTCGACCATTTCAATCAGGCTTTTCATGGTAATGTAAGGCAGGACGAGGCCCAGGTCACCGGGAACTGCTTCTTTTAGTGTCGGCTCGAGGAACCCTTCCTTAATCCGGGTCTCCGTAGAACGGCGCCCGCGCAGGATATCGCCGTATTTCTGGACAATTACACCGCCGTTAGAGAGGTCATTCGCCCGCTTGCAGATTTCCCGGGCATACTCGTTAGGCTTATCAAACGGCTCTGTAAAGGTATGCGACACCAGCAGGGCAAAGTTCGTATTCTTGGAGCCAAGCGCCGGATCCTTATAAGAGTGACCGTTGGCCGCCATGACCCCGCTGTGATTTTCTACGACCACATGGCCGGACGGATTGCTGCAAAAGGTCCGGACACGGGTACCGACCGATGTATTAAACACAAATTTGCCTTCATACAAATGCTCGTTAATCTCGCGCATCACCACATCGGACGTTTCAACTCTGACACCCACGTCGACCTGATTGTTGTACATTTTGAGCCGGCGCTTCTTCAGCACCTCAGTCAGCCAGGCGGAGCCGTCACGGCCCGGGGCAATCATGACATGATCTGCTTCGTGGATATCACCGTTCTTGAGCGTTATCCCCGTAATCCGGTGGGCTCCGTTCTCCTTGACAGTGATAATGTCCTGTACCTCAGTCTTAAACTGCATTTCAATCCGTGTCTTTAAATATTCATATATGGATTTAAGAATCTCCAGGTTCTGCTCAGTACCCAAATGCCGGACCTGCGCCCGCAGCAGCTTAAGACCGGCGGCATACCCGCGCTGCTCAATACTGCGGATACTGTCCGTTGTCGGATCGGTAATAGCCGGAGTTGCACCATGCTCCAGGTTGATGGCATCCACATATTCGATCAGCTCCAGCACCTTTGAAGGTGCCAGATAGTCGGTCATCCAGCCGCCGAATTCAGTTGTGATATTAAATTTGCCGTCACTGTAAGCTCCGGCGCCTCCGAACCCGGCAGTAATGGAGCAGGCCGGCAGACAGCCGGCGAACTCCTTGCGGCCGGCGGCAGGCGGACAGAGCTTGATTTTCTCCTCCAGGATCGGACAGCTGCGGCGGTAAATGTCATGGCCTTTATCTACAAGCAATATTTTCAATTCAGGGGCCTTGAGGGTCAGTTCATAACAGGCAAATATTCCGGCCGGGCCGGCACCTACAACAATCACATCATATTTACTCATCTGTTCTCTTGTTCCTCCCAGGAAGAAACGCTGACTTCTCAGCCGCCGTTTCTGCGATATGATAGCGCAACACACAAAAAATCCCGGCTCTTCATAGGTATGCAAAATGCATCCTATTCGTAGCCAGGAATTTACGGTTCCCTGTAGAAACCCCCAAACCTTATCTCCGGGGATATACGAACAGCTTCAATTTATTTTATGAGCCAATAGGAATTCTACAGAAATGAGACGAATGTGTCAAGAGTGTTGTCCTTAAATAATTCGTGTTTTAATTATATATACAAATTTATAAGGATATAATTAATAATAAAATCACTAAAACACGAACATTATATTGTTCACGGCAAATGGGAGGATCAGAGGGATATTTGTCGAATATATAGTTATATTGCCACTGGAAATGAGGAAATATCTATGCACATCCCGCCGCCAACTCCTCGCCAAAGCTACTGGAACCGGGTACTCCTCAATACCTTTTGGATGGTTCTCCTGGTATATTTGGCAAGTCAGCTTTTCATCTCACTATCCATGTGGGGCCATAGACCTGAATTTACAGACAGACATTATTTTGTCATCCATGTGCTGATTCCCGATTCCTTCATTCTTGTCCTGATTCTCATTCTGGAGGCAATCTACAGGTGGAAAACGGTGTTCTCGGAATTCTCGATTGTTGTCGCCAGTCATCTCTATGCCATCCTGATTATCACTAACTTAACTGCCGAATATGAGGTCAAGCCGCTCATTATGCTGCTTCCCCTGCTTGTATCGATGATCTACCTCAAGAGCAGCTATATGAAGGCATCTTCGCTGATTTGTCTGCTCTACATCGTTATGCTGTTTATAAATACGCCGGAGTACGAATATACGCTGCGGATTCAGCACATTATGATTGCACTGATTTTCGCCGGTACTGCACTGGCCGGATTCGGGGTTATCGGCCGCGGTCGCGACCTCATGCAGTCGCTTGAGGAATCCGCGAAGTCAGAGCAGGATCTGCGCATCCAGAACATCATTATGGACCGGCTGTCGAAGATTGATCCGCTGACTGATTTGTACAATCACAAGACGTTTCACGAATACCTGGGCTGGCTGATTGATCATCAGCAGAGCAACCCTTTTCCGATGCAGCTGGCTGTTTTGGATATCGATAATTTCAAAAAAGTGAACGATCAGTTCGGACACTGGGTAGGGGATATTGTCCTCAAGCAGGTAGCCGCTGTAGTTCTGAAGCATATCGGCACCGATGACTTTGCTGCCCGTTACGGCGGAGAGGAGTTCGTAGTCATTCTGACCGCCAAGGAGCTGCAGGAGGCAAGGGAGATTATGGAGCGGATTCTGACCGGCATAGCCGCTATGCCGATTGAGGAAATGAACGGCGGGTCTGTAACCGTGAGTATCGGAATGCATGAATTCTCGGTACGTGACACGAAGAGCTCTACCTTTCAGCAGGCGGATGACGCCTTGTACGAAGCCAAAAAAACGGGTAAAAACCGGATTGTTCTGCAATAATTTATGTCTGTTTTACAGCAAAACGGATCTGCGTACAGTACGCAGATCCGTTTTATTCTCTTTAACCGCGGCGGGAGCAATCATTCCGGCTTCTGCAGCTCCAGAAGCTCCCATACCCCGCGCGGCGGCACCGGTCTGCTGATCAGGTAGCCCTGGACCTTATCACAGCCCGATTCATTGAGGAACGTCAGCTGGCTGGCATCCTCTACCCCTTCAGCCACCACATCCAGCCCCATTTTATGACCAAGTACAATAATGGTCTGGACAAAGGATGCACTGTAAGCCTGATCGGCGAGGGAATCAATAAAGATTTTGTCCATCTTGAGCGTAGAAATGGGCAGCTGCTGCAGATAGCTCAGTGAAGAATAGCCGGTCCCGAAATCATCAAGGGCAATCCGGATACCGCGCGACTTGAGGAACTCCAGCTTGCTGACTGTACTCTCGAACGACTCCATGAAAATGGATTCGGTAATCTCCAGCTCCAGACAGCTTGGCGCGAGCCCGCTTTTCTCCAGGCTATCCAGCACTATATCTACAAAGTCATCCTGCAGCAGCTGGATAATAGAAATATTAACGGATATTTTATAGAGCCGGCCGGTGCGCTCATGAATGCTTTTCATAAAGCTGCAGGCTTCCCGCAGAACCCATTCCCCGATATAAATGATCAGCCTGGAATCCTCGGCAACCTTGATGAAGGAGAGTGGAGACACGAACCCGAGCACCGGACTGTTCCAGCGGATCAGGGCTTCGAAGCCGGTTATCCGGCCAGTCTTGATATCCGCCTGCGGCTGATAGTGCAGCTCAAATTCATTATTGTTCATTGCGCTGCGCAGATGCTTTTCAATATGCATCCGTTCATTAAATGCAGTGTGCATCGACTTGTCATAGATAACGTAGGTTCCCTTGCCTTCCTCCTTGGCCCGGTACATCGCCACATCGGCATTCTTGAGAATTTCCTCTGTCGTCTCCCCGTCCTCGGGGTAAAAGGAAATACCAATACTGACCGATACATACAGGTTGCTCTCCCCGATCAGGAATGGTCTGCGGAAAGCCCGCATAATATCCTCTGCCAGCGTAAGCACCGCTTCACGGTCTTCAGCATTCTCGATAAAGACGACAAACTCATCACCGCCGAGCCTGGAGAGCATTGCTTTATCCTGGACAAGCGACATCAGCCGTTCACTTGCCTTGCGGATCAGAATATCGCCGGATTTATGGCCCAGTGTATCATTGATATATTTAAAATTGTCCGTGTCAACGAACATCAGCGCTGCTTTGCCGCCCGGCCGGCGGAAATAATTTTCCATCGCCTCCAGAAGGGAAACCCGGTTCGGCAGATTGCTGAGTGAATCCATATAGGCCAGCCTGTGCATGTTCTTCTGATTCTCCAGCAGCATGTCGTATTGCTCCACAAGCTCCTGCTGTGTCGCTGTAAGCTGTTCATACGTCGCTTCCAGCTCCTGATAGCTGTTACTCAGCTTGAATTCCGCCTGCTTGCGCCTGCTGATATCAATCAGCGAGCCGTTGAACAGCTTGAGGTTATCCGCAGGGTCAACAATGGACTTGCCTCTAACTTCAAACCAGATATAGTGATTGTCTTTGGTCCGCATGCGGTATTCGGTCTCATAAACCGGAGTCTGCCCGCTAAAGTGCTCCTGTCTCGCCTTGTCGGCTTGTTCCCGGTCATCCGGATGAATAATGCTGAGCACTCCGTTTTCCATCCCGTTAATCTCATCCTCCGTGTACCCCATGACCTCGTACCAGCGTTCCGACAGCTTGTAGAACCCGGTCTTCCAGTCCAGCTCCCACATATAGGCTCCGGAGCCTTCAGAGGTCAGGCGGAGCCGGCGCTCACTCACGCTCAGCCTGTATAACTGCTCCTGCAGCTCCGTTTCCGTCGCCGTCAGTTCCTCATAGGTGGACTCCAGTTCCTCATAGCTAAGCTGCAGCTTCAGCTCATTCTGCTTGCAGTCATCGATATCCAGTCCGACCAGCAGATAGACATCCTCATCCTGGGCGTCCATCCCTTTGATCAGCGTGGTCCGGATCGAGAAATACCGCGCCTCCGGCGAGTGCTCAGGCAGCTTCAGCTCTACATTATTGACAAAATCCTGATAAAGCGCCCTGATCAGCAGATCGTGGAGCAGCGAGACATCGCCGTCCAGCCCGGGAAGCTCGTCGAGCTTTTTGCCAAGCACATCCTGTTCCTTCAGCCCGGTCATCTTCTCCGCGAACCGGTTGAAGCGTATGACCCGCTTATCCCTGGCAACAGCCCACACAATCATCCCGGTATGCTCAATCACATCCACAAAAAACTCCTGCTCGGAGTGAATCGTCCGTCTCAGCCGCCGGATGTACATTCTGATGGATACAACGCCGAAAAGCAGCACAGAGAGCCCGATAACGATCCCAAAAATAATCCGGTCATTAATCATCGCAGTATAACCGGCGGAATGGGTGAAAAAATACTGCTGATATAATTCTTCAAACGCCCCTGAACGCTGCAGCCGTTCCAGTCTTGCATTAATATACGGGACAAGCTCCGGAGACGAGGTGCTAACGCCGTAAGCCACATCCACCGGGTATAAATTACTCATTTTACGGATAATATTGCCGGTCAGTCCCCGCTCAACAATCAGGTAGTCGACAACCCCCTGATTTTCAAACAGCAGGTCAATTTCACCTTTTACGAGAGCTTCCAGTGCAGCGGGTACAGTCGGGTATTCTATGTAATTTGCAACGCCTGCCTTGCTCTGCAGCACAGCTGCAGTATATTGGCTTTTGCCTACACCAATCTTGTAACGTTCCAGCGTATCCACCGTCACCCTGTCTTTAAGTGCCTGCCGCGAATAGATGGAGATGTAACTTTTGAATACTGGGGTGGAGAACAGAGTATCCTTCTTCCGCTGCTCAGTCACAGCCATAAGTCCGGTTGTGTCGATCTGCCCGCCGGTCAGCAGTTTGTAGGTCTGCTCCCAGTCTCCGGTGCTGTAGTGAATCAGATACTCCTGCTTCTCAAAAATCAGGCTCGTCAGGTCAATATCAAAGCCGGTCAGATAACCGTTCTGGATGTACTTGAGAGGCGGGTAATCCAGTTCTGCCTGGTACTTAATATCCTGTCTTTCAGCGTGAGCGGCAGCAGGCGGTGCCAGCATCAGCAAGATGCCAATCAGAAGCAAAAGTTTACACCGCTTCATTGCAATTCTCCTTCTTCCCAAAAAATCAGCATAAGACTTTCGTATCCAGTTTCATTCGACAAAATATGGTAGGGTTCCTGCTCATTCCTTCTTTAAATGTGATAAAATGTGCAACTCAGTTCATGTTTGGGACTGTTTTTCAAGAAAAAAAGGCAGACCCTATAATTTTATATTGCTTTTTGAGAGCAAAATGTGGATAATAACAATAATCAATGATAATGATTATCATTATTGAAAAAATAAACATTCATCCACTTCACTATATTGAAAGCCAAAGGAGACTGAACACCCATGAACGCAGCCACTACCCGGACAGCATTACAGGTTGACGATTATCTGGATCTGCTCAATCTTGCCGTAAAAGTCGGAGACCTGAAATGGCAAAAGGAAATCAAATCCCGCCTGCAATATATACTCTGCCTGCAAACCAGATAGCAGACACGCCAATTACCGCATTCCCGTTTAGGGGAGTGCGGTTTTTTTGTCTATCCGGCTTCGCGGATGGCGATAAATATGCTGCTGAAAGTTGTCCGGTACTGCACCGTTGGGATTTCACCTGCGTAATAGGGTATAATCACAATAATAAACCGGGCCATAGTCCCTTTGAACGGAGTGTGCTCACATTGAAAAAAATAATGTCTCTTTTTCTGATCCTCAGCGTACTGTGGATCACCGGAGTTCAGGCTGCCGGACTCCCCGCACAGCAGGGATTAGTTACCGATGAAGCCGGAATGCTCTCCTCACAGGAGGCAGCAGCAATTGCCGGGACCGCCGCAGACGGACGCTATACCTTTCACGTATTAACTATAGACTCACTGAGCGGCGCGGATGCCACCGATTTTGCAAGCGATGTATATGACAGCTGGAGCTTGTCCGCTCAAGATATACTGCTGCTGATCTCTGCAGGCGACCAGCAGGTTGAGCTTAATTTCATCAACAGCTCACTGCAGAATGCCATTAACGCCTGGTCGCAGAGCCGGGGCGGGGGAACGGGCAGCGCCGCGATTACCGGAATTGTTGATGCGTATTTCATCCCCTCTGCCCGAGAGGGTGATTTTGCGGGTGGAATCAGCGCACTGATTACAGAGCTGCAGTCCCTCAGCAGTAAGCAGGGCGGCGGGGCCGGTTCGGGGAGCACAGGCGGCTCGGGCAGCGGAGTTAGCGGCTCAGGAGGTTCGGGCAGCGCAGGCGGGGTTAGCGGCTCAGATAGTGCAAGCTCCGGTCTTCCGCTGCTGACCGTCGGGGCAATTGCTGCCGGTGCTGCACTGCTGGCGCTGGTGCTGTATGTGCTGATCACCGGCCAGCGCCGCCGTAAACAGCTCAGCGTGCTTCAGGATCAGCTGGGTGATTTGCTCGTAAGAACGAACCGGGCAACTGAGACACTGCAGCCGTTTCAGGGCATCGTGCAGGGTAAGACAGGCGAGATGGTTGCAGGCATTTCTAAACGGCTGGACGCCCAGCTGGTAGAAATTTCAGCGCTGCAAGGCACAGGCCGCAGCCCGCTACCGGCGGTCTATCAGCTGTCTGCGCTCAAATCGGCAATCAGCCAGGCAGAGCAGACCACGACCATCTTCCGCACCCGGCTCGAAGAAGAGGAGCGGCAGATTGCCGTCATCAGTGATGCCGACCGCAATGTGAAGCAGCAGATCACCGAGCTGAAGAATGATGCTCCTGAGCTCGGCAGCCAGCTGCAGGATGCAGTTAAAGACACCGGCTATGAGCTGCAGGAAATTGCCGAGGATCTGAAAGAGCTGGCTGAAGCAACGGCGAAAGCGGATCAGCTTGAGCTGTTTGACCCGATCGCCGCTCAAAATATTACAGAAGAAGCACAGGCGCAGCAGGAACGGATCGAGCAGGATTTGCGCGATGTAGACGTCTACGATGATAAGCTTCAGGGCTTCCCGGGTGTTCTTTCTGCGGCCCGGACGAAGATTGCCGGAATCATTGAACAGAATTCCCTGCACAATATGAAGGTTAAGCCTTACGACAATCTTGATCAGGCCCGCTCTGCAGCGGAGACCCTGCAGGCGCCGCTGCGCAGCGGAGATATGGATCAGGTACGCAGCATTGCCGCATCCATGGATATGCTTCTCCAGGAGGCGGTTGCCATGACGGAAAGGCAGGCACAGATCCGCCAGAGTAACCGGCATGATCTGGAGACCCTTCGCAGCGGCTGGAGCGGTCTGACCCAGCGGCGTAATGAGCTGCAGAGCCGGCTGGCTGAAGCCCGCACCCGGTTCGCCGAGCAGCATCTCGCCAGCCTCGCCGAGGTGCTGGATTCCAGCGGCGCCCGGCTGCGCCAGGGCGCCGCTGAGGTGCCGCAGCTCGAGACGTGGACCAGTGACGAGCGCGGGGAGTACGACAATGCGCGCAGCGGACTCGACCGCCTGCTCACACTGCAGGAAGAGACCGCCCGGCAGTTCAGCAGTGTCGCGCAAAGCCTGGATGAGCTGAACGAACGGCTGGAAGGCGTGAGACGGCTCTTCCAGGAGGGCTTGGGCCGGGCGGACTCGGCCCGGCGGCTGCTGGAGAGCAGAGGGCTTGGCGGGCACAGCCGATTCCAGGCCAGCCTGCTGCCGGAATACGGGCAGCTTGAGTCCCGGCTGGCCGCACGCCCGTACAATCTGGATGAACTGGAGACGCTGAGCCGTTCCTATGCCTCCCAGATCTCCTCCTTCGTCGAAGAAGCGAACCGGCTCGTCCGCCAGAAGGAGGAAGCGGAGCGGCAGGCACAGCTCGCGATGATGATGGAGCGCCAGCGCAGAGAGCAGGCCCGCAACCGGATGTCCGGCCCGCCTTCGTCCGGCGGCTTCGGCGGCGGCGGACGTTCCTCGGGCGGCTCCTCCTGGGGCGGCGGTGGCGGCCGTTCCTCCGGCGGCTCTTCCTGGGGCGGGGGGGGCGGCGGCAAATCAGGCCGCAATTCCGGCGGCTCCAAGTGGTAAAATCATAATAAATGCCCTCACGCTGCTTGTGTAAGCGCGGGGGCTTTTTGCTCAGTGTTATAGACCGCAAAAAAAAGACTTTACTCCGATAACAGGAGCAGAGTCTTTTGATATTACGAGATACTAGTGCAAGTCCCCAGGGTCCTTGTCCAGAAACGGCTTATTCACATAATAGTACATAACACCCATCAGCACACCGCCGCCGATCAGATTACCGAGAGTAACCGGCACCAGATTGTGCACTACACCACCCCAAGAAATCGTACCAGGGTGATCCAGCACTAGCGCTATCGCAAAAGTACACATATTAGCAATACTATGTTCATAACCGGAAATAAAGAAGCAGAAGACAAACAGCATCATTGCGAACATTTTGGCCCCGTCATGCTTCATGGACATCGGCACAAAGAACGCCAGACAGACCAGCCAGTTACACAGAATGGCCCTGAAGAACAGCTGAAGCGCCGGTGCCTCCATTTTATGGGCTACGACATTCAGCAGAAAACTGTTAACATTCGAATCATCATACAGTCCCGTCAAAAAAATCAGCAGTGCAAAGGCAGACGCGCCAAGAATATTCCCGATATAGCTGATTACCCACATGCGGACAACCTTGGTCCATTGCAGCTTTTTTCTCAGGGCAGCATACGAGTAGTAAAAGGTATCCCCGGTAAACAAGTCCCCGCCGCCGTAGGAAATCAGAATGATCGCAGCACCAAAGGTAATGGCGGCCATCGGATAGGTCATCGGTGAATGCTCCATATAGAAGAAGTTTCCTGTTTTGAAGGCTACAATAACCCCGAAGCCGATGAACATACTGGCCAGCATCGCCCTGGCAATATAACGCAGTACACTTTGATCAAAAATTTTCTGTTTCTTGAGTGCCAATTTTTCAACCTGCAGCAGTGCCTCGTTCTCCATATGACCTCCGCATAAGCTTGTATTTTCAGCAGTTATCCCGGCTGTTTACAGCCCCGGGTTATTATACCCAATAAACCGCTGGAAATGACTTGAACCATGAAACCACAATAAATGTTCTGTCCTCCGGTAAAAAGCCCCCCTGCTTCGCCTGCCGTCACCCTCCGGTTCATCCAGCCCGGCTACAGACTCTGCCTTATTGCTGCTGGCAACGACGATCATCACCAGTATTAAACATCCCAGTATCATCCGCTGACCCCCGTTTCTCCGTAAGAACTTATGCCGGGAAAAGGGGGATTATGAGCGGTATCAAGTAGAAACGGCTTCCCCGTCCTTAAAAGGCGACAACCGTTTCTGCGAGAAATATCAGATCTGTATAGATCTGCAAGTTTACACCTTCTGATATTTTCAAAAGCCCGCTGGTCATCCCGGCGGACCTCATTGTAACGATATCGCGTTCTTACAGACGTTAATTCAAAAAGCTGCTGAGCCGGCTGTCATTCTCCGCCTGCTTCAGTGCCTGCGGCTGGGAGGCTTCGTTCAAGCCAAGACGGTTGTTAAGCTGCGTATTGATCGTCGTCATCTTCGATGTGTAATCCTGGCAGCTCTCGATAATCCGGCGGTTGGACTGCTCGGAAGTATCCAGTGCACTCAGCAGATCGCCGATCGCCTGATTAACTGCTTCTAGTGACATCGACGGCTTGGACAGCAGCTCTGTGGTCTTCTCGGTTGTGGTGCGCAGCAGCCGCGCATTCTCTTTGAACTGATCCTCAATCGTCTTGTTCGTCGCTTCAACCGCAGAAATGACATTTTCCTGATCAGCCAGCGACATGGCAATCATTGCAGAGACGGTGATCAGATTTGAGGTTTTATCAATGGCGTTGTTAACCGAATCAATCAGCTTGTCATTGTTGTCATTAATAATATCTGTAGCGGCAATCGCCTGGTTATAGAGCAGAATCATCTCGGTCATCGACTGGATGCGGACCATCACCTTGCGCAGGCCGCGTTCCAGATAAGCCTTGCGGAACTCGTTCTCAGGCTTGGCAATCTCCACCTCGAACAGCTCCTTCAGCTTGTTGCCGAAGGCGATCTTGGTTTGCAGATTGTAGATTTCCTCCATTGAAGTGCGCTTCAGCTGGCGCATGTTGACGATGCTCTCTTCAAGCGTATCACGGCCGTCGCGCAGGCCGGTCACGATGGCATCAATATTCGTGCGTACAGACTGGTACTTATATACATAGTTTTTCAGCGGGCTCTTGCGGAGCATTTTTCCGAAAAAGCTGACGTTCTTGCTCTGCTGCAGATTCTCGCACTCATTGCGCAGCTTCATAATCATGTTCGGTACTTCAACACGCTTGCCTGACATAAGGTCATTGACCGGACGGTCCAGCAGCTTCAGGGTCTGCCCGGCCTTCTCCTGTGTCTTAACCCCCAGCTTGCCGATATCATCCATCAAAGTGTCAAGGGCGACGGTATCGGTCTTGGCTACCTGTTCAATTAACTGCGAGGCTTCCTCGACTACCTTCTGCTCATCCTCTTTCTTGAGCTGAATTAACTGCGTGGACATGGGTTTCCCTCCTATAATTCGGAACTGCTGTACCGTTGATGAATCAGTTCCGCCTTGGTCTGAAGTTCCATCAGGTCTTTATGCTCGATCGTAGAAGCGATTTCCGATATTTTGGAATCGACATCCCGCAGACCGTTCAGCAGCATTCTCCGGTTTTTCGTTTTGGCTTCGCCGCCGAGCCGCAGAAACGGGTTGATGACCCCGTTCAGGTCCTTCATCACCAGTCTGCGGACCGTATGATTAATTTCACCGTTGCCCAGCTCCTGCAGCAGCGGAATCACACGCTGTACTCTGGCGAAGAGCGCCAGAGATTTCTCGACGATCTCATTGTCCAGTGTATCCTTCTGCCCTTCCGAAATAATCATATCTTCCAGAATGACAAGATACTCTACAACTGCCGCGAACTCTCCCTGGACAGCAGGTTCAGCAGGTACTCTTCCCGGCGCAGCCGCCGGTGCGGCTCCGGCTCCGGGTGCGCTCCCTGCTGCAGGACGTGCCGGCTCGGACACCGGGTCCGGGCCAGCCGCTGATTGCACCTGACTGGCCGGAAGCACCTCCGCCGGCAGATTAATCCGCGTGCGCTTGCCGCCCATCAGGCCGGCTCCGGCACCCGCTACCGGCAGCAGCAGCGAGACCAGCTCCGGTAAAAAGCTGCTGGTCAGCACAGCCACAACATAGCCGGCCGCCGCGTACAGCAACACTTTAGACTTTGTGTTCATCTCATCACCTCTTGCAGGCTTGCTGCATTTCGCTTAATTCACAGCATCAGGAATGGTGGATTCAGCGAAGATTTTCATAATCATCGGCTGCTCAATATGGCTTGCAAGCACGTCCTCTCCAAACTGGACAGGCTCAACTTGGCCGCCGAGTGCGCTTTTGACAGCCAGATAAGGAAAGTTAATACCTGACAGACAGGAGACATGCAGGCCGCCCGACATCCGGGGGTTAATCTCCAGCAGCTTGGGAACGCCGCCGCCATACTTCATCTGAATGTTATAGTTGAACGGAATCTTGAACGTCTCCGCTACCCGGCGGGCAATATGCTCCAGCTCCGGAATATGCTCCATTACCCGCAGGCGTCCGGTATCCTTGCGCCGGGGAACCGCAGCCAGCAGCCTGCCGTCTGCATCGGCGAGACAATCAATACTGTATTCGTAGCCTTCAAGCAGTTCCATTACCATAAGCTCCGGGAAGGAATCCACACTGGACAAAATACGGTAAGCATCGTCAAAGGAAATATGCTGGGTCACATAACCGAACAGCTCCTGCAGCGGGCTGCGGCTGTTGTTGATAATCCGGAAGCCGAGGCCCCCTTCCGTCTCGGTCGGCTTGAAGCAGACCCGGAGTCCCTTGGCAACCAGGTCTTCATACGCTGCCTTGAATTGCTCCGCAGTGCTGGCTACATGGTACTCGGGAATTTCCATAATCCCCGTTTCCTTAACCTTTTCATAGAACTTGCCCTTATCCAGCATCATTTCCAGCAGGTCCAGATCACGGCAGACCAGCACCTTCGTGCCGATTGCATCAAACTGCGCTGCATGCAGGGCGATATCCATCATGTGCAGACGGGGAATAAAAATATCAATCTCATTGCGGCGGCAGAAGTCCACGCAGAACTGAACATACTCGATGCCTGTAACCTCAGGTTCCGTTCCGGCGATATCAGCGCCCTGGAGCGACATGTGCTTAATATCGGGATGGGTGGCAAAAACCTGCACCGGCACGCCATCCTCATTGTTGCGGATGAGATTCATATAATGATAAGCCACGGAAAACCAGCGGTTAAAATAAATATTTACCTTTTTCATTGCGGCCCAACTCCCAATGTCGATAAATTATGATATATCTTCTGCACATAACGCATAATTTCATCCCCTGCAAAGACGCCTCTGCATTCCGTAAACGGATACTTTAATTTTACTTGAGTCACCTGCTGCTCGGCAAATATTTCTCCGTGGCAGGGGGCGATAGCGTAGTCGGCACTTTCCAGCAGGCTTTTGTCCAGCAGCGAATCACCAGAGGCTACCATCGGCTCTGAGCGGACTGTGCGCCGCACATGGATGATGGCATCACTTTTGTTAACAGCCTCAGGCACCACATACAGCTTCCGGCCCTGCAGGGATACTCTCCAGCCCAGCCCGTGCAGACGCGCGGACATATGATTAATCTCATCCAGCGGAAGGAGGTCACGGTACACCATATAGGTGTAAAACAGCTCGTCACAGTACCGCTCGCTGATAATCCATTCTTCACGGACTACAGACCGGACAATCTGCCGCACTTCCTCTGCTTCAGCCGAATGCCGGATGACCAGCCTGCCGATATGGCTGCGCCACTCCTGGTCAACCACGCCATTAACGAGAATATTGCCGCCGTTGCTTGTAACCGCGTAATCAGGAATCAGCGTCTCCTGAAACAGGTTAATCCGCTTGTACTCCGCAATGGTGCGGGTGGTCACCGGCATAAAAATAATGTCCTTCGTAAGCTCCTGCAGCAGTTCCAGCGCGCTGAGGGAAATGTAAGATCTTGTTACTCCCTCAATAATCTCCGCTGGCACAAGCCCGGGAGTATCCTCGGGTACACCGAGCGCACCGAGCGAATATATCAGTGTGCGGTCCAGATCACTGGCATAGATCATGCTGTCTCCCCTCCCTTTAGCGGCTTGATGATTCCGCAGCAGGAATAGGCCAGTCCCGGGTATTCCTCAACCGGAACGTTCCGCTCTGCCGCAAGCAGCAGAATGTGGCGCAGATTCGGGTTGTCTTTAGTATCGACAATAATTTTCCAGGGTACTCTGCGCAGCAGCACCCGGGTCGTTTCACCCACACCCGGCTTGATCAAATTGATGTTGTCGATTCCGAAATGTGCCTGTAGGGACTCAATATCGTTCATCCCACGCCATGTGATGTCAGGCGGCGAAGCCTGCATCTCCTCGGCAGCGGCAACCGCCACTTCCCTGACAGAAGTAAAATAAGGTGTAATTGCATCTATGAAGACATTGGAATAGTCGTTATCCAGCCATTCCTTATAGAATTTTGCTCCGTGAAAATCTTCAGGACCGGTCAGATCATCCCGCTGCACTGTGCGGCTTAACAGGCCTGAAACTGTAGAGTTAAGGCAGGCACTGGGAATCAGATAATCTTCTCTGGTTCCGAAGGTTCCTGAGCAGTGTCCGGGGTCAGCCAACACAGCCAGATCATCGCTGAGCCTGATCCCGTACTTGCTGTAAAAGTCTGCACAGGATTCGGACAGCACCCTGGTAATTGCACCTTTGCCTGTCCAGCCGTCTACGAACTGCAGCTTGGCATCCGTACCGCGCTGCTGCAGGATATAGCGGATCGCGTTTATATCCAGTCCTTTACCACGGATAATGGATACACTGTAGTGGGGCAGCTCTGTCCCGTACGTTTCAGCAATGTACCGGCGGATCAGCACGCCAACCGGTGTACCGGCTCTTGCGAGGGAAACGAGCACGGTGCCTTCCGTTCCCCGGCTGGCAACAATCCGTTCCGAGACAACGGCGACGGCCAGCGCCACCTTGGCTGCGGATTCCTCCAGCGTCTCCCGGAACAGCCTTATGTACTGCTCGGTAGGCTGATACTCCACCGGCAGCATCTCTGAATAGCTCACTCCGGATTGAATGGCCTTCTCCCGCTCAGCCGTCCCCAGCTCCAGTGACACATCGCTGAGATCCTTCAGCAGAAAAGTAACATCAGACGGAGGATAGCTGCCCAGAGGAACGGGTGGAGCTATTCTCGGGCCAGACATGAAGCTTCTAATATCAGTTTCCATCATCTGCCGCTCCCTCCGCTTCCTGCCGGGGGGCAAGTACAATCAGATGCACCTTGCTTCTAGCCAGCCCCCTCAGTATATCAGTCATCGGCTTAATACGCTGCACAGGCACATCACGTTCAAGCAGGACAAAAATATCATCGTACCGGCCATACTCGACATTATAAATATAGTTAGTGATTGCCGGATCACCGGCTGACGGGTATCCTGCTGCACTGTGCACAGCGTAGTCGGGCCTGTGCTGCGGATGAATCGGGCTGCGGGTGGAGGACTGGTAGCTTACCCCCTCCCCCATTTCCGCCGCAATCCGCATCGGCAGGTACATAAACTCGCCGACACCCATTACCAGCGTACGGCTGCCTTCACGCAGCGAACGGAGCTGTACCGCCACTGCGGCAACCTCCCGGTCAATGGCTGCATTATCACCTGAATCAAGGCCGAAACGCCCGCTGAGCTTCAGATAAGGGGAAGTATTGATCTCTCCGCAAGAATCAGCAGAGCTGACCTTAAGCCGATCCAGGCCGTCTGTCACATAAGTAGTTACCACTGGTACTCCATCGTTTGTATCGTTCCCGTCCTTGCCGGCATCCGCACCCAGCAGCGGTACCCCGTTTACCTCGATGTTCCCTTGCAGCAGCGACAATGCAGTGATCTCAATGTCCAGCTCCCGCTCCAAATCGCGGTAGGCCTGAATATTGGCAGGGCTTCTCCAGTCCAGCAGCGAAGCTACCACATACTCTCTGCGCGGAAATTTAGCCTGAATATCACGGATGATATTGATCGCTGTATTGCCCGTTGTAATCTCGTCATCGACCAGAATTACCGGTTCACTACCAGACAGCATTTCCGGGCGGAGTGCATAACACAGATGATCCACCGCATGGGAGTGCTCCTCCTCAAAGCTGATTACCGAAGCAAGGTCCGGTATATCCTCACGGGTAGTATGAATATATGACGCTCCGCCGGCGAAAATATTGTACATACTGTGGCCCAAGGCCGTAGCGGTTTCTGCAAAGCCGATAAAGACAACCGGATGCGGAAGCGTAAGCCGGGCGGCCAGCAGCTCACGGTAAGCCTCCTCAGCATGCTGCGGATGAATCAGGCCATGCACCGCCTGATCCAGCAGCTTGTCCATTAGGATTCCGGCACCCTCCCCGCCCATTTCACGGTATAACAGCAGCCCCAGCACCGCGCCGCTGAGCAGCGGAGTATAAGGATTGACCGGGATATGCTTGCCCAGCACCTTGCTGACAAAAAGGAAGGAACGCTTTTTATTAATCCGGGCTGCCATTGAAAATAGGGAATCAACCGGCATCTGAAATGGGTTGGACGTCTCGGTTACCGTAACCTGCAGATTCTCGACAATATTAAACGTGTGTATATTCGTTTTCGGGTAGCAGGTAGGTAAAATGCTGTTCTTCATGTAACACCCCGTATACTTGAGATCGTTGTAAAATTCGCTTCGCCCAGTTCAAATGCGGCTTGATTTCATTCATCTTGTTAAAATATTCACTTTTGAACACGCCACGGCTACCGTCGTTGCTCTCGATGATACTCAAGGCATCCACATATTCCTCATGCATGACCGAATACATGGCCTGTACAGGTCTCAGCTGGGACGGGTGGATGATCGTCTTGCCTACAATGCCGTTTTCTTTATCCAGCTTCACTTCACGGATCAGGCCGTCAACGGCACTGGAAACGCGGCTTACCTCACGCGTCTGCCGCCCAAAGGGTTCTTCAAACGGCAGCTGACGCAGCGGAGGCAGGAGACTGCGGCGGCCCTTATTGCCAAAATACTCCCATACAGGCCCAGAAATAACATATCCCTCTTCTACTCTGCCGAATATATTGAGGATTTCGGAGATACAGTCCCGGACCGGTGCAAGCTCATAGATACTGATCTCCGGACTGCGGCGCAGGCCGAACAGACTGGAGAAATCAGTTGCCCCGATTCTTACATTCAGTACATAATCACGGTAATCATCCAGCAGATCACGGATAGCAAGCAGGCTGCCCGGCCGGCTCTCCCGGTATATAATCGGGGCACTCTCCAGAATCGGCATGCCGTACAGGACAGGCGCGTTATAGCTGCGTGAACTGTTGTAATCGGCGATAGCTTCAAAGAAATCGGCCCCGTTTTCAGCCGTAAATTTAGGGAAGACAAAACCGGTAAGCATCGTAACCAGCGGTCCCAGCCGGAAAATCAGTTGCTGCAGCTGTACAGGGTTCCGCACACGGATGAAGATCAGCGGCAGGCTGTTTAGGGGATCCGGCTCATTCTCGGCATAAGCAGACAGGAAGGACAAATGCCTGATCACGGACTCCTCAGCAAAACAGACTTCCCCGTCGCCAATGGCATCCTCCAGATCTATAATGACAGTCACAAGACCTGATGCCCTCAGCTTGAGAATGTCCTCGGCCACACTGGAGCGGGTGGCGGGCATATACAGCGCTGCACCTACGGCATAAGCCAATAAATCCTTGGCGGTATATTGATTAAACGAAACAGGCGGAGAGTAGAATAATGACGTTTCTTGTTCCTTAGTCAGGTAATCGAAATATCTCAAAGGCCGTTCCCCCTAATAGTTGTGCAAAACGAGGCAAAACAATAACAGAATAGCCTCTCCTTATAGAGAACTGCAGAACCGGTTAAGCCGTCCTGTCGGGGACGGCTGCCGGCTTTCTCAAATACAAGCAATGGCTACACTATTACATATACGATTACCGGACGCTGAGGCCTGCACCTTCCCTGCGAAGGCCTCCTGCCCCCGAAGCTCTGACTATTAAGCTTGTTTATCAATCTCCTTCTTTTTCTTTGCGGAACTATACAGCATGGTTCCCGCAAAGACCGCAATCAGAACGGTGAAGAATATGGCATGCGGCAATTCATATCCGAAGGCTCCCGCAAGCATCTTACCGGCAATAATAGCAATCAGCAGGAATGCCGCCTGCTCCAGCTCAGGGAATTTTGCAATCAGCTTGAGGAATACCTGTGCTACTCCGCGCATCATCAGTACGCCGAGAATACCGCCCAGGAACAGCACCCATACTTCACTGCTCAGACCGAAGGCTGCGATAACACTATCAATACTGAAAGCAATATCCATTAATTCAACAAGCAGGACCGTCTTCCAAAAGGAGGCGCCTTTATTCTGCGTATGTCCTTCTTCTCCGCTGCCCTTAAATAATCCTTTATATGCGATATAAAAGAGATACAGGGCTCCCAAAACTTTGACAAGCGTGAACTCAATCAGGTAGGTTCCAAGCCCGATCGCCAGGAACCTGAACACATAGGCTCCCAAAATACCGTAAAAGAGTGCCTTCTTCTGCTGCTCTTTCGGCAAATGCCGTACCATAACCGCCAGGACAAGCGCGTTATCGGCAGAGAGCAGGCCCTCCAGCAGAACCAGACTGCCGATAATCCCCCAGCTGACCGGATCAGACAGCGTCGCCGCTATATCGCCCCAGGAAAAGAAGTGACCATAATTGTCACTGATGCTTCTAAAAAACTCGCTTAGCCAACTCATTCATAATGCGCCTCCGGAAAAATATCAATTATTTACTGCCTGTTACCCAGTTCAATCCCCAGCCATAGGCCTGGTCCATCTCCCGGTGGCCGCTGAAATATTGCACGACACGCTCGATACTGAACGTCTCATCCCCAACGTTTTGTATAAGCGCAATCGCGCATAATCCCTTGCGGTTATCATGCTCATCCAGATTCACGATGATCTCCGGCCCATCGCCCTGACGGATTGTAATAACACCATCTGCTTCAGACCATTGGGTAACTCCCTGATAGATAAATGAAAAGATCAGAATCCTTCTGAATTCAGCTACCTTACTGCCGTTAATCCGCAGATTTTCACCCGATTTGACCGAGCCGGTCCGGTCGTCGCCATCGAGCATCACATAAGGCGGCTGCTGAAGACTTCCGAATAAGTTGCCCAGCGCCTGAACAACCCCTCTATCGCCATTCTTTAATTCATACAGACAGGCCAGATCCAGATCCACACCGCCCTTACGGCTAAACAAGCCTCCGCCCTGCCTCTGGGTCCAGTTCAGATTAATTAATAATTCTCCCAGGCCGGAAGCCGATTTCTTCAAATTAATAGAATCGCCCTTTTTCTTAAGTTCAATCTTTTTCAGATTGAGGTTAAGGGGAGGGACCGGTGGAGCTGCAGGTGGGGGAGGCGGCACAGGTTCCTGACGCGGCGGCGGGTTTTCCGTTTTGGGAGGAGCTGGCTCGTCCTCTACCTCAATCCCGTAATTTCCGCACAATGCTTTGAGTCCGCCTTCAAAACCGGCTACAACAGCACTGAACTTCCAGTCTGCGTTATATCTATATAATTCTCCTACTACAACAGCCGTTTCCACAGAGAAATGATTTCCAAGATTACATCGCATAATTTCCTCGCCGGTGATCCGGTTGAGAATCCGGCACTGGGCATCACTCATTTGACCGAATGTCTGCCTGCGGCTTTCACCATTATAAAGGGTGATTGCAAATGCGATCCTCATCATATCAGAGGGGACCTGGTCCAGTTCAATTTCGAAATGCTTCAAGCCGCTTGAGCCGCTGGCCGGCATATCCTTATAGCGGATAAAGGGTGTAACCGGATTATTATAAAAGATCAGATCATCATCACCGCTAACCTTAGCATCTGCCCCCAGCAAAAAAGCAGAAGCGTCAATCTCCATATCTGCCGAAGCGCGCCAGCTGATTTCTACGATCAGGGACCGGAGTCCGGGATTTCCGCGCGTCAAATCTACCTTCTGACCCTTTGTTGCTTCTATGCTCATATGCTTAGGCCACCTTTGAACGTTAGCTTTACAGATTCAATATTTTAAAAAGGGCAGGATCACTGGGGATCCCGCCTTTGAAGCGACAAAGCTGCCATTACTATTGCGCATCCAGCCCATAATTCCGGCATAATGCTGCCAGTCCGCCGGCAAAGCCGCTGCCGACCGCCTGGAACTTCCAATCCGCACCATGGCGGTAAAATTCACAGAATACAACAGCCGTTTCTGTGGAGAAGTCTTCTCCAAGATCGAACCGCAGCACTTCGCGTTCACTTACAGCGTCAACCACGCGTACAAATGCATTAGAGACCTGCCCGAAATTCTGGGACCGGCTCTCTGCATCATAGATGGTTACCGTAATGCCGACCCGCTGGATCTGGGCCGGAACCTTGCTGAAGTCAACAATAATCTGTTCATCATCTCCGTCGCCGGCACCGGTCCGGTTATCACCGGTATGTGTTACAGCACCTGCGCCGCCGCTCGGATTGTTATAGAAGACGAAGTCATCTTCGCCTTTGGCTTTGCCATTCTCATGCAACAGGAACGCAGATGCATCCAGGTCAAAATCATTGCCCCCGCTGTACCGGTTTGTATCCCAACCCAACCCTACTACAACTTTCGTCAGACCCGGATTGGTCTTGGTCAGATCAATCCGCTGTCCTTTGGAAAGACTGATTGTCACTGGCTAAACCCTCTTTCCTGTTTTATTGCAGCCCGTAGTCGCGGGTAAGGCCGGCCAGACCGTCCTTGTAGCCGCTGCCGATTGCACTGAATTTCCATTCGCCCGCATTGCGGTACAGTTCGCCGACAACCACGCCGGTTTCGATGGAGAAATCTTCGCCAAGGTCAAAGCGGATCAGCTCTACATTGGTTTCCTCATTCACGATACGCACATAAGAACGGGAGACCTGTCCGAAATTCTGGCTTCTCTGTTCAGCTTCATAAATTGTAATAGTGAAAGCTACCTTTTCAACATCCGCAGGAATGTTCTTCAGGTCAATATCGACGACCTCATCATCGCCGTCACCTTCGCCGGTGCGGTTGTCTCCGGCGTGGACTACAGAGCCGTTCTCGTTCTGCTTGTTATTGAAGAAGATGAAGTTGGTTTCTTTATCCACTTTACCGTTTGCATTAGTCAGGAATACGGAAACATCAAGGTCAAAGTCCTTGCCGCCATCATACTTGTTGGTGTCCCAGCCAAGACCTACTTTAATTTTGGACAAGCCCGGATTCGTTTTCGTCAGATCAATCTTTTGCCCTTTGGATAAGTTAATTGCCATGGATAAAAACCTCTCTTCTATTAGAATGAATTACATTTAGATGTATCGTTCAGCCAGCTGATTAATATGTGCTGCATGGGCACCTTCACCGATGGCTGCAAATTTCCATTCTTCGCCATGACGGTAGAGTTCCCCGCAGATCAGTGCCGTAAAGCCGGTATAATTGTCTGTCAGATTGAACCGTACCAGCTCGTTGCTGCCGGTTGCATTAACAATCCGGATATACGCGGATTTGATCATTCCGAAATCCTGCTTGCGGTTAACAGCATCATAGATATTAACTACTACGAGAACCCTGTGCACATCGGAAGGAATCGCCTTCAGATTTACCTTGATCTGTTCGTCATCACCGTCACCGTCACCGGTCAGGTTATCACCCGAGTGAACAACCGAATTATTGGGATTCTGTTTGTTATGGAAGCATACCAGGTTTGTTTTGCTCACCAGCTTGCCGCCTTCGCTAAGCAGGATCGCCGAAGCATCACAGTCCACATTGGCCTGTTTCTTCACTCCGAAGAATCCGCGGGCAGGCTCAGCCGGATCCCAGCCGAGGCCTACAACAACATTTGTCAGTCCGGCATTTCCTTTAGTAAGATCAATCTTCTGTCCTTTTACAAGATTAATTCCAGCCAATTCAAAATACCTCCGTTCCCAAAAAGAATCACAGCCTGCAAATCTAGCATGAGGATGTTCTATCAGTGATACGGGCTGCATTTCATTTCGTTTCATACGAATCCAATAAAAGTTCTGCGCGTCCTAGAGGCTGAACTCGCCGGGATTAAGCCCCAGCACACCGCAGATATTGCGGACAATTGCCTTCTCGTTCTCGTCAAAGTCACCATCAGCAGCTCCAATTGCGGAGCAGACGCCTACAATAACGCGTCCGACTTCAGGCTTGCCGGTAAATTTACCGATCGCCTTAAGCGCTTCCTGCTTGCCGATCTCCGGGGAGAAGTCAAAATTACTGACATAGAAATTGAACTGGTTAATGACGTCTCTCATATCGAATACCTTCAGCTCATTGCTCAGGTTCATGTAGCCGGCCATCTTGTTTTTCTCGGTTTCCTCGATCTTGCCGTCAGCAGCAGCTACCAGGGCACAGCCCGCAACCACCGCATTCATGAAGTCTTTATTTTTAAATTTCTTTACCTGTTCAGTTAGTCCGTTTTTGGTGGTGTTCAACCAGTTTTTAAATGTGCTCATTGTATTCTCCTTCTATCATTTCGGAATTATGATAAACAAAAGATAGCAGAGAGCCTCCTCTCCGTCATTCGACAGATATTTGCTAATTTCATCGGCATTCAGCCTACCACTCTAATATAACCGATTGAATAGCAATATTCTAGTTTGACAGATTTTCACAATACTTTAGAGAGAAACTCACGGGTACGCTCATGGGACGGGCCCCCGAACAACTGCTCAGGCGCACCTTCCTCCACAATCACACCCTGCTCCATGAACAGGACGCGATCCCCTACCTCACGCGCAAAACCCATTTCATGCGTAACGACAACCATCGTCATTCCTTCACGGGCCAGGTCCTTCATGACCGCCAGCACCTCACCAACCATCTCCGGATCAAGCGCTGAGGTCGGTTCATCAAAGAGCATGATCTTGGGCTCCATCGCCAGCGCCCTGGCGATAGCCACCCGCTGCGCTTGCCCGCCGGACAGTGAAGCCGGGTACACCTCTGCTTTGTCGCTTAACCCAACCTTTTGCAGCAGCTCCAGCGCCTTTTGCCGCGCTTTATCCGCAGGCCACTTACGCACCTGTACCGGAGCCAGCATAATATTCTCGATTACCTTTTTGTGCGGGAACAGATTAAACTGCTGGAACACCATGCCAACCTCTGTACGGATATCGTTAATCCTCGTGTTTTTATCCATCAAGGAAGTGCCTTCAATAATAATATCGCCGCTCTGCGGCTGCTCCAGCAGGTTAAGACAGCGCAGAAAGGTCGACTTGCCTGAACCCGAAGGCCCGATAACGACCACAACCTCCCGGCTGCGAATATCAGCGTTAATATCCGTCAGCACCTGGTGACTTCCAAAGAATTTATTCAAATGTCTAACTTTGATGATAGGCTCCATACAAGTTACACCTTCCGTTCAATATAATTGAGCAGCTTGCTGAGGGAGTAGGTAAGCACGAAATAAATAAGGGCTGCCGTCAGATACGGCTCCCAGATCCGGAGATACTGGCCTTTCATGGTATTGCTCCAGAACATAATTTCCGGTGCCGCTACCAGGGCCAGCAGGGACGAATCCTTGACCAGAACGATAAATTCATTCCCGAAGGCCGGAACCATCCGCTTGATCGCCTGCGGCAGAATAATGAACCGCATCGCCTGCCATTTGGTCATGCCCAGTGACAAGGCGGCCTCGCGCTGTCCGGGATCAATCGACTGGATGCCTGCGCGGAAAATCTCTGCAGAATAGGCGGCAGAATTCAAAGAGAGCGCTACGAACGAGGTCATCAGCACATTGGTGGTCCCGTAAAAAGCCGGAATCAGCCCGAAATGCACAATCAGAATCTGTACATACAGCGGCGTTCCCCGGAAAAAGTTGATGTAGAAATGAAATGGCCAGCGGTAAATGGCCTTCGGGGCCATTTTGCCGAATCCGATGCCCAGTCCCAGAATAGAGCCGATCAGGATAGAGACTACCGATACCCCTATCGTAAATAGTGTTCCTCTTAAAAAGACCGGTAAATAATGAACAATGAGGTCAAATCTGAAATCCATAGAACTCGTCCCTTCTCTTCTGCTTCTTTCTATTCTCTCTTTGATCTTCTTTTCAAAAAAAGAAGCATGCGCAATAGCAATCATTACGCACGCTTTGATGTTCACCAGGTATTTCTTACTCCGCGTTCAGCAGTGCTGCCGTATCAGGCTCTTCACCGAACCATGCCTGATAGATTTCTGCATACTTACCGTTTTCGATAACGGCCTTGATGGCCGGGTCGAGCTTCGCCTTCCACTCGCTGCCCTTCGGATACAAGATACCGTAGTACTCGGAACCAAAGTTCTCTTTGTCCAGAATTCCGGTCAGCTTTTCCTTCGGGTTGTTTTTGATATATTCATTTACGATTGCAATATCAGCCACTACCGCATCCGCACCGCCTGCATTCAGCTCCATCAGTGCCACCGCGTTGCTGTCAAAGCGCTTAAGGTTAGTGTTGTCGACCCCCATAATATCGCTCATTAGCGTATCCGCAGTCGTCGCCCCCTGTACGGCAACAACCTTATCTTTTAGATCAAGCGCACTCTTGATGTCACTGCCTTCCTTCACCATGATCATATTGGTAGATTCAAAATAAGGGATGGAATAATCATAGGTTTCCTTCCGCTCATCTGTAATAGATACCGAAGACACCCCGGCCTGATATTCCGTCCCCTGCTGCACGCTTGTGAGCATGGTATCCCAGCCGGTATTGGTGATAGTGTACTTCACTCCCGCTTCTTCCATTACTGCCTTGAGGAAATCAACATCAAACCCCTTGATTGTGTCCGTATCCATATACTCCATTGGCGCGTAGCTTGCATCAGTGGCAATTTTGATGCTTTCACCTGCAGCTGCATTACCGCCGGCCTCATTATTTGAGCCGCAACCCGCCATTGCCAGCATAGAACATGCAACCATAGCTGACATGAACACCTTTTTACCGATCCCCATATTCAATCCCCCTACTATTTTTGTAAAATACTTAAAGCGATTTTATCAAACTAAAGCAATTATGACAATTAACTTTTCTTTTATATGTTATATTACATAACATGTTATCGGATTTTTGTAACATTTATATGGTTCGCACACTTCTTTTTGCATTTATTCTGTTATGAACGCAAAAAAAGGCTACCTCCGGAGAGATAGCCCCATAGCCTTGTGTAGCTTCGTTTCTGCTTAAAAAGTGAGATCACCGTCATAAGAAGCGATCATCCGGTACAACTCAGGGCGGCGGTCACGGAAAATGCCCCACTCAATCCGTCCGACCTCAAGCGCGTCCAGATCAAACTCGCTAACCAGCACTGTCTGCTCATCGCGTCCTGCTTCAACAATCTTGTTACCCTGCGGGCCGGCAATGAATGAGGAGCCGTAGAAGTTGATGCTGGAGTCTTCGTCGCTCTCCTCGCCGATCCGGTTGGAGGCAATGACAGGAATAAGGTTAGCAGCTGCATGTCCCAGCATACAGGTCTGCCAGTGATCCTTGGAGTCAATCGAACCGTCCTGCGGCTCTGAACCGATGGCAGTCGGGTAGAACAGAATTTCAGCGCCCATCAGGCTCATTACCCGTGCTGCTTCAGGATACCATTGATCCCAGCATACCCCTACGCCGATTTTGGCATAGCGCGTATTCCAGACCTTAAAGCCGGTGTCACCCGGATTAAAGTAGAATTTCTCCTCGTATCCCGGACCGTCAGGAATATGGCTCTTGCGGTATTTACCGAGCACGGTACCATCGGCATCAATAACGGCCAGTGAATTGTAGCGGGCATAGTTCTTTTTCTCATAAAAGCTGATCGGAAGTACTACCTGCAGTTCCTTCGCAATCGCCTTGAAATGGTTCACCGCTTTATTGTTCTCAAGCTCGGTGGCATATGCGTAATAGTCGGATTTCTCCTTCTGGCAGAAATACGGGGTCTCGAACAGCTCCTGCAGCAGAATAATCTGTGCACCCTGTGCCGCCGCCTCTCTTACCAAAACCTCAGCCTTGCGGATATTCTCATCAATGTCACCGGAACAGCTCATTTGTGTTGCGGCTACTTTTACTTTTCTCACTATTCAGTCCTCCTTGCAAAATTCAGTTAATGACGTACAGGCATCTGCTGCGTGGTGCAGTGTACATTCCCGCCTTCGCCGATTACGGCCATTCCATTCACAGTACGGATTCTGCGGTCAGGGAACAAGGCTGCGAGCTGCTGCTCGGCAAGTTTGTCCGTTTCTGCTGCTGTACCGCCGAACACCGGCAGAATGATGCCGCCGTTCACAAAATAGAAATTTAGATAGCTGAGTGTCAGCCGGCTGTCTTCATAGTCAACACGCGGCGGCTGCTGAATCCGGACAATATCCAGTTTACGCCCTTTGGCGTCTACTGTATTCTCCAGAATACGCAGATTTTCCTGAGTAATCTCATAGTTCTCATCCTGCGGATCATCGCAGACCTGGATAATGACCTTCCCCGGTGCTGCGAAGCAGGCGATATTATCAACATGGCCGTCAGTCTCATCACCGCTGAGGCCGCGGGTCAGCCAGATAATCGATTCTGCACCGGTATACTGGCGTACATACTCCTCAATCTCCGCCCGGCTCAGCTCCGGGTTACGGTTAGTGTTGAGCAGACACTCTTCGGTTGTGATCAGCGTCCCTTCGCCATCCGTGTGAATAGAGCCGCCCTCCATCACCAGCGGTGCATCAAAACGCTCAACCTGCAGCGAATCCAGAATCTGCGGCGCCACTTCATCATCAAGATCCCACGGCATATATTTGCCGCCCCACGCGTTAAACTTCCAGTTCACACCGACGAGCTTACCGTCAGCAGCTGCCACAAAGGTCGGCCCGTTATCACGCAGCCAGGCATCATTGTGCCGCACCGGCAGCAATGTAACATTATCACCAAGATTAAAAGCCTCTACCGCTTCCAGCTCCTCAGGGTTTACAATTACTGTAACTGGCTCAAACTCGGCAATAGCCTTTATAATCTCAGCATAACCCTCACTCACGGATTTATAATTGTCCGGGAACACCATGGAGGCCTGAACCGGCCAGGAGATAAAGGTCCGTTCATGCTTTTCCCACTCCGCCGGCATTGTATAGTTTAATTCTTTAGGATACATTCGTTAGATACCTCTGTCAGTTATATTTGAAGCAGCCTGCACTTGCAAAAATGCTTCTTACCCATCATACAATAATATAAGGACACGCTCAATTGGCAGAAAGCTGCAGGTTTTCACATATACGCCGTACTCTAATATTGACCAACGTTAGATTATGTATAATACTGGAAGATGTATATTTATTATCGGTCCCACAGCGTGAAAGGTGGTTATCATTTGGAAGCTGCATCCACGATCTTAACAGAGCTTGAAGAATATATGAAGCAAGAAGCTCTAACCATATCTAAATTTGCCGCGCGGTCCGGGATGAATTCCGGTACTCTCAGCAATGTCATTCAAGGCCACCGACCAATTGCCATGCAGCAGCTGGACCGGATTACTCTAGCCATGAACCTGCCTGAAGGGTATTTCTACGAACTATACGTTGACAATTACATTATTAATGGTGCTCCGGACTGGCGGCGGATCGGGCCGCTGCTGCAGCGCTGTGCAGAACTGGATAAGCTGGAGGCAATTCACCGCGTAGTCCAGCATATTATGGACAAGCTGATTTATGCTCCAATGCTGTTTGATACCGCAGAGGAGCTGTACGCCCAGGGGCGGCTGGCCGCTGCTGCCCTGATGTATGAAAGCGTGGCCGAGGGTGAACGCTTCCAGCATTCCGAACGTCTGGCCCTTTGCCGGTATAGGCTGTTTACCATCGGGCTGGGCGAGAACCATGAATCCAACCTGCATGCCGCGAATCAGTTTGAGCCTTATATAGAGCGGCTGGATGAAGCTGACCAGCTTGATGCACTAAAGCATCTGGCTGATGTCTTCGCCTCCATGCACCGCTGGAACAAGGTGGAGGAGCTTGCCGAGCTGCTGGGGCAAAAGTCCAGCCTGCAGTACAAGCATTTCAAGAAGGACTCCGGGCAGAAGCAGCCTTCCCGGCCGCTGATTTACTATATATTATATGCCTACTTACTGCGTTCGCTTGTGTCTGATGAGCTGGGCAACTACAGTAAGGCTCTGCATTATGCTTCTTTGTATGCCGATATGAGCTGGGTGAAGGCTCCTTACACGCCGGAAGAGCAGCGGGTAATGGAGCAGTTCCAGGAATGGTCAGCCGCCAATAAGTATTTGTACCGTCTGATGGCAGGTCATATAGAAGTCCTTCCCGAATACGTACGTTATGTGGAAAATAAAGAAAACGAAATTTTTCCCGCCCTGTTCAAAATTATGCAGGCCGCCAACCGTTATAACTTCAATGTTGACGGGATCCTGGAGCAGTTTAAGGACTTTTTGTCTTACAGGGAACAGCACAGCCGCCTGGGGAAATTCACCCAGCAGCTGACCGGTGACCGGTATACCCGTTTTCAGGCCGAACTGGCCGTTTATTATCTGCGTCATAATAATTTCGAAAATGGCTTCCGTTTCTTATTAGATAGTTTGGAATCATCTGTTAGTATTAGGAATGACACCATTACTGTTAAATGTGTTGCTCTATTTGAGAAATACCGGCAGTCGGCATCACCTGAACAAATTCAAAAATACACCATTTCGATTAGCGAGGTGCAAAGGATCAATGAAGAAAAAGATGGCGTTATTGTTGTCAGCAGCTAGTATTGTATTCATCCTTGCCTTTCCGGCGTATGCCGGAATCAACACAACTGAGGCTATCTTTAAACCTCTGACCCATGGTGCCGGGGGCTAGATTCAGGTCAGGGAGCCGCGTTTATCGCGTAGCTCCCTTTTTTGCGTGCTCGTTATAACTGGATGAAACATTGTAGTCCTGGCTCAGCTGACCGGACATGTGTCTTCACAGTTGGATCTGCTTCACTGTATTACCGTCAAAATCCTTGACCGTAAATTTCCCGTCCTCTAAAATACCGTAGGAATGCGGGTTATTCTCTTTAGGCAGCGCGATTGAGCCCGGGTTCAGCACATAGATGCCCTCTTTCACATCTGCTACCGGCAGATGGGTATGCCCCTGGATAAAAACATCCCCCGGGGCAAGCGGAGGCAGCTGGTCTATGCTGAATCCGTGGCCGTGAGTGGCGTAAATCTTCCGCCCTTCATGCAGGATCAGCACATAATCACCCATCATCGGAAACTGCAGCAGCATCTGGTCAACCTCGGCATCACAGTTACCGCGTACAGCGGCCAGCGACTTGCCGTACGCATTCAGCCGGGCGGCAACCTCCTGCGGGTCATATCCCTCAGGAAGCGGATTACGCGGACCATGGTACAAAAAATCCCCCAGGATCACAAGCGTATGCGGCTGTTCCTCTTCAGCCTTGGCCAGTGCCTGCTCCAGCCAGTGCAGCGAGCCGTGTATATCGGAGATAAACATTAATTTCATGTTATAACCTTCCCTTCATGCCTTCTTTTTACCTTATCTTACTTCCCTATGCAGCCAAGCGCAAAACAGGACGCCGCAGGCGTCCTGTCAATCAGCTTACTATTCAATTTACTTCGGCAGATCGGAAGCCCCCATCAAGTAGCGGTCAACCTCACGGGCAGTCTGACGGCCCTCTTGAATGGCCCAGACCACAAGGCTCTGTCCGCGGCGCATATCTCCAGCTGTGAATACACCTTCAACGCTGGTTGCCTGTACCCCGAATTCTGCCTTGGCATTGGAACGTTCGTCACGCTCAACCCCAAGCTGATCCAGCAGTGTATCTTCCGGTCCGGTGAAGCCCAGCGCCAGCAGCACAAGCTGTGTCTTGAGCACTTCCTCACTGCCCGGCACCTCCCGGGCCACCATCCGGCCCTGCTCGTTACGGACCCACTCAATCCGCACAGTGTGCAGCTCCTGCACATGCCCGCCGTCATCGCCGGCAAAACGCTTCGAGGAAACGAGATAGCGGCGCGGATCTTCCTTATACAAAGCCGCGGCCTCATGCTGTCCGTAGTCTACCTTCAGTACCTTAGGCCATTCCGGCCAAGGATTGCCCGGCTGGCGGGTCAGCGGGGACTGCGGCATAATCTCCAGCTGGATCACGCTGCGGCAGCCGTGGCGGATGGAAGTGGCCACACAGTCAGTACCTGTGTCACCGCCGCCGATGACAACTACATCCTTGCCTGCCGCAGACAGGTATTCACCGTCAGCCAGGCCGGAATCGAGCAGACTCTTCGTATTCAGCGTCAGGAATTCCATCGCCTGGTGAATCCCGCGCAGTTCGCGGCCTTCAATCGGCAGGTCACGCGCCTGGGTCGAGCCGCCGCACAGCACAACGGCATCATTCTCCTCCTGCAGCTGCGAGGCGGCAATATCCTTGCCGATCTCGGTCCGGGTTACGAAAGTAATGCCTTCAGCAGCCAGCAGGTCCACCCGGCGCTGAACGGTCTTCTTATCCAGCTTCATATTCGGAATCCCGTAGGTCAGCAGTCCGCCGATCCGGTCAGCCCGCTCGTAGACAGTTACCGTGTGACCCGCTTTGTTCAGCTGGGCGGCGCAGGCGAGTCCGGCCGGCCCGGAGCCGACAACGGCTACTCGTTTGCCTGTGCGCACCAGCGGCGGCTCCGGAACGATCCAGCCCTCGGCGAAGCCGCGGTCTACAATTGAGCGTTCAATCGTCTTGATTGTGACCGGGCTGCCGTTCATCCCTACAGTACAGGCGCCTTCGCACGGGGAAGGACAGACACGGCCTGTAAATTCCGGAAAGTTATTCGTCTTATGCAGCCGCTTGAGGGCAACCTGCCAGTTGCCGCGGTATACCAGGTCATTCCATTCGGGAATCAGATTATGCAGCGGACAGCCGGAGGCCATCCCGGAGAGCAGGCGCCCCACATGACAGAACGGTGTTCCGCAGTCCATACAGCGGGAGCCCTGCTCCTTCAGTTTATCTTCATCCATTGGCAGCAAAAATTCATTCCAGTCTTTAATACGCTGCAGCGGCTCGCACTCCGCGGCCGTCTGCCGCTGAAATTCCAAAAATCCGGTTGCTTTACCCATTCCTAGTCATCCTCCGAGTTTCTCTGATTGGCCGCCGGTCAACATCATAGAAGCGGCATTCTTGCCCATTCGGCGCCAAAAAGATGGTTACTCTTTGTCACCGGCTGATCATTTGATACTGTAAAGCAGCAAAGTAGTGCCTATATAGTATCATCGATCCTTTACTGCCTAAATGAGCTATGTCACTTTTTTAATTAAAATTCCGGGGATGGGTAAAGCCGTTTACAAGAGACCCTAACGGGCTTTGACAAGATTATATACCGAATTAAAGATGCCCAGAAGAATACCGGTCACAGGGAATACGACCCAGTTGATGTCCCAGCGGTTAAACACAAAGCCGCTTATGAGAAAAATGCATACAGCGAGCGGCCAGATAATGCCTGCGATTGAGCCCATGACACGTCTTTCCTCTTTCTTTTCAGGAGGGAGCTCGGCAAATTCACCTTCCTTGAGCAGGAAGCTGAAGCTCTCCTTAATCGTTCCGTAATAGATGAACAGAAAGACAGCCAGCGCAATAAGCAGGAGCATAACGGATACTCCGTATCCTGCAGTATCCTCATTGATTGCAGCCCAGACAATAATCAGAACCGGTGACAGAACGCAAAGGCAAATTCCCAGGGTCAGCGACAAGGTGTAGGTGGGTGCAAATGCGCGGCTGCGCTGCTCAAGCTCTGTCCGTAAAAAGTAGGGCAGCTTAAGCCCTTTTTCCCACTTCTTATATTTCTCCATCATATTGCTGCTGAAGATGAACAGTCCGATTGCAAAAGCGACCAGCACCAGCAATACACTGACGCCAATTATTCCGGCAGCATCCTCTGAAATCACACCGCGTAAAAAGCCGTATTCAGCAAGAGTAACCAGAAAAACCAGCAGCGCCGGGCCGATAATGCACAGCATTACGCCGATACCCACCATGAGCCCAGCTTTCTTTTTAGACACTGTGTAGCTCCACGTATCTTCAGGTCCCAGCAGCGGAAGCAGTGTATCCTCTCCCCCTGCCTGTATGCCCAGCTCATCGATCAGCTCATCAATATTGCCGAATTCCGAGATGACGATGCCGACCGCTTCATTCTCCGATTTCCCTTCTTTTTTGAGCTCGTGATATTTCTCCTCCATATTTGCGAGTAAATCCTGTTTCAGGTTATACGTCTGCTCTGTCCTGGGCAGGGAAGCGAACATATTGTTCAAATATCCGGCAATCGTATCCATGCGGCTACAGCTCCTTTATGAATTTGTTAACAACCTCTTGTGTAACCTTCCATTCTGCGCACTTCTCCTTGTAATAGGCCAGACCCAGCGGGGTAATGCGGTAATAGGTGCGTCTCTTGCCGAACGTTTCATCCTGAAAAAAAGAATCGATATAGCCGTTCTTCTCAAGCCGGGTGAACGCGGAGTAAAGGGTGGTTTCCTTCATGACATACTTTTCTTCTGACAGCTTCCTGATGTTCTTGGATATTTCATATCCGTAAGATTCGCCATCAAGCAGCATGTAGAGAATAAGCGTATCGTTGTATCCCCGGATAACATCACTGCTGATCAAGATTTGCCCTCCTAAAAGTTTCGTTATCACAAATTACTTTATCTGTCGTAGTAATTGAATCTTAACACATTTACTACGACAGGTGAAGTAGTTTTCCATAATATAGGCCTTTAATTCAAAAAAAATACGGATGCCCCCCTACCAGGAGTGACATCCGTTGTTTATCAGAACTTATATAACGATATGGCTACGGCTGCACAGCAAGCACAACCATTCCGATTTCCTTGACTGTAAGCTTACCGCCGGCAGGCTGTGCTGCCAGCTCTTCGCCGAACAGAATGCTCCATTCGCCAAGGGCAGGCAGGTTCAGGGAAGCTCCGGCCGGATTGGCATTATAGAGCACATACAGATGCTCTGCCGTATCCCCGCCGGCATGGCCGCGCAGGGTATACGCAATCGTACCGGCCGGCGCCTGCTCAAACCTCAGCTGCGTCCGGATTTCCTCTGCGGTGCGCAGGCGGAAGGCCGGGTGTGCCTTGCGCAGCGCAATCAGGCGTTTCATATAATCAACATCGGCGGAACGCGCGGCGCAGCGTTCCCAATCCATCCAGTTGACCTCAGCCGGAGACTTATAGCTGTTCTCAATGCCGTCCTTGGTACGCATAAACTCCTGCCCGGCGTGCAGGAAAGGGATACCCTGGCTGGTCAGCACCATTGCTGACGCCAGGCGGTGCATTGCCGCTCTCTGTCCATCGCTTTCGCCCTGGGTCGACAGCACGATTTTGTCCCAGAGGGTATGGTTATCATGGCATTCCACAAAGTTCACACACTGCTGCGGCTCGTCGGCGAACTGTCCGGATTCCTGCCCATGAACCACCCCCCCGGTAATCCCGGTCTTGACGGCCTTCTCCAGGCCTAGCCGGCCACTGATGAATCCCTGCTCTTCATATCGGAAAATATTGCCCTTCACTGCATCACGGAAGCCGTCGTTGAAATGGCCGATGCCCGGCAGCACGTCCGCATTGCTCTGGCTGGCCAGCTTCTCGGGTGCCAGCTCCGTATCCATGATCCAGCCCTCACCGATTGTCATAATCGAAGGGTCCATGTCGTCCAGCCGGCGGCGGATCTCCTGCATTGTCCCAATATCCAGCAGGCCCATCAGATCAAAGCGGAAGCCGTCAATATGATATTCCTCCGCCCAGTACAGGACCGATTCCACAATAAAGCGCGATACCATCAGCCGTTCGCTGGCGACATCATTTCCGCAGCCTGAACCGTTAGACAGAGTGCCGTCCTGCTTGTAGCGGAGATAATAGCCGGGAACCAGCTTCGTGAAGTTAACGCGGAAGCCGTCATAGACGTGATTGTAGACAACATCCATAATAACGCGCAGACCGCGGTCATGCAGCGCCTGTATCATTGTCTTCAGTTCGCGGATACGCACACCTGGAGCATAAGGATTGGTGGCATAGGAGCCTTCCGGGGCATTATAGTTTTTGGGATCGTAGCCCCAATTGTAGTGGGGCTGATCCAGCATTGTTTCGTCAACACTCTCTGTGGCATAGTCATAAATGGGCAGCAGCTGCACATGGGTCACCCCAAGGCCGGCGATATGATCCAGCCCGGTGGCGATTCCGCCGGGGCCGCGGGTACCATCCTCGGCAAGGCCCAGGTACTGGCTTTTGTGGACAATGCCGCTTGCCGGATGAACCGACAAGTCACGCAGATGCAGCTCATAAATGACAGAATCAACCGGATCAGCAAGCTGCGGCTTGTCTTCCGTCCAGCGCTCAGGATTGGTCTTGGACATGTCCAGAACAGCACTCCGGTCACCGTTAACCCCGACAGCCCGGGCATAGGGATCAGCCGCTTCATTCCACTGCTCTCCGACCCGTACCCGGTAAGTGTAAAATTTGCCTTCCAGATCACCGGATACATTCAGCCTCCAGGTGCCGCGCACCTCGCGGGTCATCGGCAAATGCTCACCCGCGGCATCCTGCCAGGTATCATAGAGCACAACTTCTGCCTCGAAGGCAGTAGGCGCCCATAGACAGAAGGACGAATGATGCGGCGTGTAGCTTAGGCCAAGATCATTGCCGTCATAACTGAAGAGGTTATCAAAATCCTGGTCGAACACGGAAATTCCGCCCGTAGCCGCCGGATCACCATAATGAATCGGTTCTTTCATTTCTTTTTGTACGGACAAGGCAACCTGTCTCCTTTACCCTTTAATAACTGGAATTATAGCGTCATTATCCCAGTTGCGCAAACGTTTGTACAGGATTTTTTAGCAGGATTCTTATTTCGTACATTTGCTGTATCAGCTGCATGGCTAAAAACCGGTAATATCGAGGCTTACCATTGTAACAACAGCCTCATTGGGCTTGTAGGGAATACTCCGCTCCTGTCCCGGACGGTAGCCGCCGCCTCTAAGCCGCAGGCCGTTATCATGCACAATCAGCACAGGCCCGGAGCCGCCCTCCGGCTCCTCATATCCGATACCCAGCACCCAGTGATAGTCATAGGCAAAGTCCATCCGCCAGCGGAAGCTGAACCATTTATCGAATTTGAGTGCAACCGGCCGGCCCGCATCAATCTCCGCTTTATACCGTTCAATATCATTGAATACCGCCACAGCATGCTGCCGGCCGTTACTCCCATCCTTCCCGGAAGCGGACCTGATATACCTGTTAAGTGCCCGGACAAAGCTCCTTACGCTCATTCCCCAGGCTCTCCCGCTATGCCGGCTGTATATGTAATTTATATGTTCCGCTTTAGTGCCAAAATGCTTGCTGCCGGGAAGAAAATCCGCCCCCTGCCGGGTATGCCAGTATTCCAGCATGGCCGCGAGCGTGGCCGGCCCGCAGGCAGAGCCGGGCGAATGAACGCCCGGCTCCCATTGGGTATAAGGTTCTGCTGCTAGGAGGCGGCGGCTCTGCGGAGACCGGCTCATAAAGCAATCCGCTCCCGGCGCTCCTGCAGAACACGTTCGATATCCGAAGCCGCAAACGGCTTGCTGATGAAATCCTCCATGCCTACAGCCAGACACCGCTCCCGGTCCTCCGGACGGGTAAAGGCGGTTACAGCTACCAGATACGGACGGTTATCCGGCGCAAGCTGGTCACGGATTCTGGCTGCAGCGGTAAGCCCGCTCATCACAGGCATCTGCACATCCATAAATACAAGATCATACGGCTGCTGCATCACATTCTGTAATGCCTGCCAGCCGTTCTCTACCAGGTCGGCGGCATATCCGCGCTTTTTCAGCATGGTCAGCAGCAGCCTCTGGTTAACCGGATGATCTTCGGCTACCAGAATCCGCAGCGGGCCGTATTTGGGCTCCACCTCAGGCAGATCCCCGGAAATCTGCAGCGTCGTCCCCCCGGGCTCCGGCAAGGCGTATGAAGCGCTGCCGGCAGTACCGGCTTTCAGAGGGTTCTTAACCTCCGCTTCCGCCTTCACCGTCTCCACGGGTTCTTTATCCGGTTCATAATCAACCTTCATAGGCAGAGTAAAATAGAAATTGGAGCCTTCCCCTTCCGAGCTGTCCACCGCGATAGCTCCTCCCATAAGCTCCACAAGACGCTTACAGATAGATAAACCAAGCCCGGTACCGCCATATTTGCGGTTGATAGCCGGATGCAGCTGGGAGAAGGACTGGAATAACAGGGATTGCTTCTCCGGTGGAATGCCGATTCCGGTATCCTGCACACTGAATTTCAGGGTCATTCTGTGGCGGTTGGTACAGTATTCCGTAGTTACTGCAATAGCAACAGATCCCTGTTCGGTAAACTTGACTGCGTTGCTGACCAGATTCACCAGCACCTGGCGCAGCCGGGCTGCATCCCCTACAATAATTTCCGGCACACCCGGGGCAATCAGGCAGGTCATCTCAATGTTTTTCTCCCGTGCCTTGGGCAGGAACAGCTCCGTGACACTTTCCATAACCCATTCCAGATTGACCGGCTCCTGGACGAGCGTCATTTTGCCGGCTTCAATTTTACTGAAATCCAGAATTTCATTCAGAATATACAGCAGGGAGGCGCTGCTCTCACTGATGATCGTAGCGTACCCGCGCTGCTCCTCATCGAGCTCTGTTTCGGCAAGCAGGTCGGTCATGCCCATAATCCCGTTCATCGGGGTTCTCAGCTCATGGCTCATAATGGCAAGAAATTCCGATTTGGCCTGATCGGCCTTTTCAGCAGATTCTTTGGCACGGATGATTTCCTGCTCATCGGTAATATCACGGAAGACAACAACTGCTCCGATACGCTCGCCCTTATCAAACAAAGGGGTCACCTGATACTCAGCCAAAAAGCTTGACCCGTCCTTCCGCCAAAGTACCGCATCACTGCTCTGCAGCGATTCCCCCGCCCGCACAGCCTGCATCAGGGGAGACTCCTCCGGCCGTGAATAAATGCCATCCAGCGCGGTCTGCTGAATATATTCGAGATACGGCTGTCCCATAATTTCACCATAGGAAAAGCCCAGCATCTGCGCTCCGGCAGGATTGATAAAAGTCACCCTGCCTTCCGTATCAAGGCCGAAGAGGCCTTCGGACACCGCATTAAGAATTAGCGTATAGTCGTTGCTCAGCTTCTCGATCTGCTCTGTATAACGGGTGCGCTCTGTAATATCGCGGGAGATGCCGAAGACCCCGACAACCTTGTCGTCAACAATAATCGGAATATTGGTCGAATTGATTTCCACCAGCTTCCCCGATTTATGAATTAGCGTCAGATCATAGCTTTGCGGCACGCCCTGGAGGGCCATATCAAAATGATACTTCGTCCTTTGGACATCCTTTTCATGTACAAGCGGCCCGTAATAATTACCGATCAGCTCCTCCAGAGAGTAGCCGGTCAGCTCCTCCAGAATTGTATTCGCAGTTAAATATTCTCCTTTTAGATTCATGGAGTACACAGCTGACGGATTGTATTCAAACAGCGATTTATAACGCTGCTCGCTCTCCTGCAGTCTGGCCTCAAACTGCTTGCGCTCAGTTATATCGCGGCCGACAGCAATGATCTCTGTAATCTGCCCCTGTTCATCAAAAATGTAGCGGCTGTTTGTCTCAAACCAGACGTAGCTGCCGTTTTTGTGGCGGTACCGGAAGGAAATCGGCGGAATAAATTTGGCCGCTGCGCTTTGCGCCATCTTTTGCTGCATCATCAGCAAATCATCGGGGTGCAGGTAATCATAGGCGCTGGTACCGATCATTTCCTCAGGCTCATAGCCGAGCAGAGTACGGCTGGCTGGCGAGCAGTAGAGAAACACGCTGTCCTTGACCGCATGACGCGAGATCAGGTCAAGGGAATTCTCTGACATCAGGCGGAAATTGCGCTCACTCTCCCGAAGCTGGCGTTCCATCTCCTGCCTTTCGGTAATATCCTGCATCATCCCGATTATCCGGACAGGCTGCCCCTCCGGGCTGTAAATCACATCGGATTGTATGTTTACCGCGAGCCTGGTCTTGTCAGGCAGAATCAGCCTGTAGGCGGCTTCACTGGACCCTCCCAGGTTCAGTGCCAGCTCCACATCCTCATACAAGGATGCCAGATCCTCAGGATGGACCAGCTGTGCAAAGGAGTGGTAGCTCACATCCGTTGAACCGATGCTGTAGTGCAGCATACGCTGTACCTCTTCCGAGAAGGCCAGCTTGCCTTTGATGAGATCCCAGCTCCAGGAGCCGATCCGGGCAACTCTCTGCGCGGCAGCCAGAGCCTCTTCGTTCTGTTTGCGGCTGGATACATTCCGGCCAATGCCCATAATTCTGGTAATTTCATTTTTTTCATTCCGCACAGCATGAAAAGAGGTTTCAAACCAGATATAATGCCCGTCCTTATGGCGCAGACGGCGGGTATAGGCAGCATTCTCCAGCAGCCCTTCCGACAGGTCCATCTCCCTTCTGTCGTCGGGATGATAGAACTCCAGGCGGTTCCTGCCGATCATCTCTTCCGGCCTGTAGCCGATAAGCTTTAGTGAAGAGGGAGAAATAAAGCTCAGGATGCCGTCCGGCTGGGTAAAGGAAATCATGCTTTGATCATCTTTTATAAATAAATCGTATAAATCACGGCTGTCTACAGTGAGCTGGTCCGCGATTTTGCGGTCCGTTATATCCGCTGCATACACGATAATATGCGGGGATTCCTGTCCGGTTTCAGGACGCACAAAAGTAAGGGACAGCCATAAGGGGCGGCCTGTCCGGCTGTAGAATTTTAATTCTTTTACAGAAGAAGCCCCCGGCGCAAGTGAGCGCGGGTCTATAGTTTCTTTTAATGACAGCCCCTCCTGCTCCGCAGGCGGTGCAATCAGGCTGCCGCAAACTGTGTTCTGGAGAAAATCCGTTTCAGTGCAGCCTAAAATATCGCACAGCGCGGAATTAACCTTAATCCACTTATCCGTCTCTACGGCCCATAGAGCCATTCCTACCGGGGACATCATGAATGCTTGATCCAGAATACTGTGATTCTCTGCCAAGTAATCCATTTATTCAGGGCCTCCTTCATCACGAGCCGGCTCCTAGCAGACTCTCTGTCAACTCTTTCTACAGTATACGACAAGTGGACAACGGAAGAAATGTAGAGAGCAGGTTTGCGGAAAAATTCTAAATTTTAAATATTGACATTGTCTTATATTCTCTCTATTATGTGGAATAATATTACATTACTGACCTATTACGCCGGAAGCACCCGTAATAAAGGCTTATTTGCCTTTACTGCGGGTGCTTCTTTGTTGTATTGGGATAACAGTGATGACAGGAGGAGGAATAAGATGTATAAGCGTATGCTAACCTTTCTGGCGGTAATGGTTCTGATGATCCCCCTATTGTCTTCAGCCGGGACGGCAGCTGCTGCAGCCGTTGCGCTGACCCCGTCTATTCAGGCGGCCTTTGATCTGACTGCGGCAACCGCCGGTGCCCAGGACCGGACCAGGCTGAAGAGCCAATACAGTGAGCTGTCTGTCCTGACCGCACAGTATGACAGCCGGGAAGAACAGATCCGCGTCCTGCATGAAGGCAATGCCCAGACCCTCATTACAGTCCGCAAGCGAATCACGGAGATTGACCAGGCTGCCGTGGCTAAGCTTGCCGCGTCCGTCACCAGCACCAAAGAGCGTTACCAGCCGCTTTTTGATCAGTACAGCGCCCTCAACAGCCGGATTACACTGGTTAAAGGGCTGAAGGACAAGACACTGAATGCAGTCCTCAAAACCCAGGCGGAGGCACTGAAAATTACGGTTCAGATTGCCCGTCAGGATATCAGGGACAAAGAGGCCAAGCTGAAAGCCGCCAAGGAGGTCCGTACAAAGAAGATTACGGCAGCCCGCAACACCCTCTCGGGCATTGAAAGTCCGCAGACATCCATTAAATCCCAGAAAAGCGCAGCCACGGCCCTGAACAAGCGGATTACCGCCGACTTCAGCAGCTTCAAGACGGCCATCCGAAAGCAGAATCCGGCACTTGCCGGACAGTCGCTCACCTCGCTTGTTTCAGGCTACAAGCAAATAGCTGTCAGCAAACAGAAGATTATTGAACTGGAACAAAAGGTTGCTGCTGTTATTGCAGCAACTTCCAAACAGATCGGCTCCTGATTGGGCCGGAGGGTGTCTTCAGCCTGCCAGAGTGCATATGGTAATAGAGAGACTTATGACAGCCGGCTTGGGGGGCTTGATCTATGCATATCTGTATCATTGCACCGGAACAGTTTCCGCTGCCGGGGGACGGTTCTGTAGAAATCTGCATCTGGAATATCGCCAGGCTTCTGGCCGTGAGCCATAAAGTAACCGTTATTAGCCGGACAACAGACCAGCTCCCTTACTCTGACGAGCTGGAGCAGGTGCGGATTATCCGTCTGGCCTCCGGCAATCCGCGCCTTTACCGTGCTTCCGTGCTTAAATTTCTGGAGGAGGAATCCTTCGACATCATTCAGGTTGATAACCGCCCGCAGCTTATGGCCGCTGTAAAAGAGCGAAACCCTGATACCCCGGTGCTGCTGTATCTCCACTCTCTGACCTTTGTTCCGGCCGAGCACAGAACATCACGCTGCCTGGCCTTCGCCGACAGTATTGCGGTCAACAGCCGGTCACTGCAGGAGAAGCTGTCCAGGCGCTTTCCCGGAGTACACAGAAAGCTCAGCATTATCCCGCTGGGGGCAGACCTCTCCAGGTTCGCGCCCGCGCAGCTGCAGGAGCGGCAGCATCTGCGCAGACTATACAGACTGCCTAATGTGTTTACTGTACTCTTCGCGGGCCGAGTCATTCCCCGCAAGGGAGTACCGGTGCTTATCCGGGCCATGTATCATGTGAACAAACGCCTGCCTGCCCATCTGATAGTGGCCGGGCAGGGCAAGCCGGCATATATCCGCCAGCTCAGGCAGCTGGCCAGAAGACTTGGCGTGTCTGTTTCTTTTCCCGGCAAGATCGCCCATGAGCAGATTCATGGCTTATATCAGGCTGTGGACTGCTTCGTCTGCCCCTCTCAGAGGCACGAAGCTTTCGGGCTGGTCAACGTGGAGGCGATGGCCTCCGGCCTGCCGGTCATTGCTTCAGACAACGGAGGAATCAGGGAGATTATCCGTTCCGGTCATAATGGCTATCTGGCTGCAAGGTACCGGGAAGCCCTGCCCTTTGCCAGGCTGCTGCTGAAGATCGGCCGCCATCCGGCGCTGGCTGCAAAGATCGGGCTGCAGGGCCGCAGCGATGCTCTGCGCACTTTTGAATGGCGTCACACTGCCTATCGTTTGGAGAAGCTGTACCATTCACTGCTTCATTCCTGACAGGGGAGCCGCCTGAACGCTCTGCTCCTCTGACTTGCGACAATGTGTATAGCGGATTTTGTGACCCTTCTCGCAGGATAATCCCAGAAGCGGCTATTATACTGTTACTGTAAGCGTTGCCAATAACAGACTGTGTTAACTTGTACCGTCAACAAGAGGCTGGCAACCCCCTACAACAATTATCCGCTGTAGAAAGGGTGCATTCTTATGTTAATGATCAAGGCTATTATTAGACCGGAAAAGGCAGATGAAGTAATGGCAGAGCTGATGCTCGCCGGCTTCCCCTCCATCAGCAAGATGGATCTGCTTGGCCGCGGTAAACAAAAAGGAATCCAGGTGGGAACCAATCATTACAATCAGATATCCAAAAAAATGCTGATGATCGTAATTAAAGAGGAAGAGAAGGACGATGTCATCAGCATTATTATGAGAACAGCGAGAACCGGAGAACATGGTTCCTTCGGTGATGGTAAAATCTTTGTACTGCCTGTAACCGAAGCCTTCACAATCAGCAACGGCAAAAACCTGCTCTAGCCTGTCTTATTTTCAAAATAGAGGAATTAACGTTAAAGGGACAGCTGAGTACCTGACGGACGGATCATCTGCCGCCAGGTACCTGCTGTCCCTTCTGCTATTGCTTATTCCGCTCAAATTAGCTGAATGACTGTCAGCACCAGACCCACAACGAATCCGCATACCGCCCCGTTGACCCGGATCCACTGCAGATCTTTTCCGACCTTATCCTCCAGCATGGCTACCAGGCTGTCATCGCCCATCTGATCCAGGTTTTCCTTGACCAGAACACCGATACGGTAATGATTGGCCTCCACCAGCGCAATTAACGAAGCACGGATGCGCTCCTCCCAGCTCTGGATAAGCTCTGTCTCCTTGCTGATGCGGCGGACCAGCATGGCATACAATCCGAACAGCTTCCGGCCGCCGCTGCTCCGGTCCTCCTCCAGCATGGCAACTGCCTTGCTGCGGACAACCTCCAGCTGCTGCTGCAGGAAGACAGCCGCCTCATCGCCCTGCACGCCGCTTACAGCCCATTCCTTGAGGGAGGCAATTTTTGTTTCATCATTTACCAGCTGGAACAGGGCGACCCGGATTTCCCGGATGATCTGCTCGCGGTACGGATTATCCGCCTCCCGGAAATCACGGATACCGGACTGCAGCATCCCCTGCAGCATGTCTCCGAGCATATCGGCATCCACGAAGCCGACAAAAGCCTGAAAAGCCATACCCTTCAGTCCGCCAAGCTTCACCTCGGCCAGCTTTTCACTGGCCAGCTTACCCAGCATGGCACGCGTCTCCGGACGGGCAGTCCAGCCGGAGATACCCTCCAGCGCATAGTCCAGCGCAGCAATATCTTTGCCGTCATTCATCAGTCTGGTCGCAATCTTGTCTGCAGCATCAGCAAGCCCGGCTTCACGGATATAGTCCGCTGCAGTCTTTTGCAGATAAGGCACTGCCTGTTCCACAGGCAGGCGCAGCACAAAGGTGCTTAGCTGCTCCAGAATTTCCGCTCTTACTTTCTTCCTGGACATAAATTTGCCCAGCAGTCCGCCGGCAAGCTTCACAATACGGATGCCGCGCAGCTTATTTTCAATGCTCTCCTTGTTCAGCAGCTCATTTTCCATAGCAGAGATCAATGACTGGACAATCTTGTCCCGGTTCTTGAGCAGCAGTGAAGTGTGCGGGATCCTGAGTCCCAGCGGATGGCGGAACAGCGCTGTCACGGCGAACCAGTCAGCAATCCCGCCGACAAGACCGGCCTCAAAGCCGCCGCGGAGCAGCTCAAAGGGTATATTATCCGGCAAGAACAGCGTAATCAGAAAACCGCATGCCATGATAACAAGCGATATGGTGGCTAAATTCCTGGATTTCATTATTAATCCTCCATTTTTCGGCGGTTCATTATTAGTCTGCCTTTTATTGTAACACGGCCGGGCTCCTTTCCGGAAATTCCGGCAAGCTCATGAAAAATGAATTTTTAATTTGCAGAGAATTAATGATAAGATACAGGAAATGATTTTCACAGTCCCAGAGGCGTGGATTAGAATGTACAGACAAAGGAGAACAACACTATGCTGATTGCACTTGATATGGACGGAACGCTGCTGAACGAGAACGGGAATATCAGCCCGGAGAACCGTGAGGCTATTATTCATGCCCAAAGTCTGGGCCATATTGTGGCGATTGCCACCGGACGTTCTTATATGGATGCAGAGCGGCAGCTGCGGCTGTCTGACCTCAGTTGTCCTGTGGTTGCCATGAACGGGGCGCTGCTGATTCTGCCGGACGGTTCACAGGCGGCGAGCCGGCCGCTGGATAAGGAGGACATTATCCCTGTACTGCGCTGGATGAACGAAATTCCGGAGCTTTATTATGAGGTTTATACCAAGGACAATGTATATGTAGAGCTGGACAAGCGTGTACGGCTGGAAAAGCTGGCGGAACTTAAAGATGAAGAAATTCCTGAAGGCTTCGGCTGGCTGTTGAAGGCGATGGTCGCCAAGCAGTTCCGGCAGGCCGCCGTTACTTATGTGGAGAGCATGGAAGAAATCTGGAACAGGGAAGATGATCCTATTTATAAGGCGCTGGCCTTCTCTATGAACCGCGACGTGCTCAAGGAAGCTTCCACCCGGTTCGCTGCCATCCCCGGCCTGATCATCACAGCTTCCCATGAGAGCAATATTGAAATCAATCACAAGGATGCCAACAAAGGAACAGGTGTAATGCTGCTGGCCGGTCATTACGGTATCCCTGAAGATCAGGTGGCCGTGATGGGTGACAGCTACAACGATCTGCCGATGTTCGAGCGGGCCGGTTACAAAATTGCCATGGGCAATGCAGCTGAGCTGCTGAAGGAAACCGCTGATTTCATTACGTTTAGCAATGTGGAGCATGGCGTCGCTGAAGGAATCCGGCATCTTCTGGATAAGAACTAGGCGGTGCCCGTGATGAACATGTATCCGGGAATTGCCCAGCTCTACAACAACCGGCTGTTGCGGACAGAGATGGAATGCGAGCTGTTTGACCTCGCGCTGGAGGGTCTTGCCGGTGATACGGAGGATGCCGTAATCCAGCAGATTTTCAAAGTGTTTGACGATGAGACCGAGCATGAGGAAATGATGTTCGGCCTCGTTCATTTTGTCGAGAGCTGCCATATGGAAATGTACCTGACCCAGCTGCTGGAATCGCTGCCGGACATGCTTGAACCTGCCCGCGGCTGGGCAATTGTGCTTAATAAGCGGATTCTTGATGACAGCCTGTTCCGAAAGGAATACACCGCTATTGCCAAAGGCATGTCTCCCCGTGTGAAGCGGGCACTTGTGTTCCTGCTTGAAGAAATTCGTGAGAACCATCCCCGCCAATATGAGCGTAAAATCAACAATCTGCTTGGAAAAATAGAGTAAAATGGAAAACCGCCTTTCTATATGCGGAGGGCGGTGTTATATTGTAGATTGGCTAATGGACTTATATTGAAGGTGATTCTGTGATGAACAAGCTTTTATTTCATAATATACCGCTCGGTGCAAGCGGTGAACGTATACCCCAGGCGGCAATTGCCTCAGCCCGGACCAGCCGTGAAACGGTGAAGCCGGGGGAAGGCGATGCCGCTTATTTCCGCCGGCTTGAGGAGGGCGGAATTCTGCTGAATCCGCCGCAAATTGCAGCGGTACGGCATCATGAAGGACCGCTGCTGACGCTGGCTGGTGCAGGCTCCGGCAAAACGTCAGTGCTGATCTGCAGAACCGGTTATTTATTGTCCGTGCGGGGGATTTCCCCCAGCCGGATGCTGCTGCTTACCTTCTCCAGCAAAGCGGCAGCGGAGATGCGCGAGCGGATTGCTGTGCTGCCGGGTGTCGCCGAAGGCGATGCCGCGCGCCTGCAGGCCCGTACCTTCCACTCGTTTTTCCTCTATTTTTTACGGCGCCAGGGACTGCGGCAGGACATCTTTCACGAGACACGCCGCCAGCACATCCTGCTGAAGCAGATTATGCGGGAGCTGGGCTTGCCCAAGGATGCCTATCCGCCGGAAACACTGTTGGCCCTGCTGTCTTCCTGCAAGATGAATATGAGGGATGCCGTTACGCTTCCCGAAACGAACACCGCCGAGCAGGAAATGAAGGCCATTCTAACCCGCTATGAGCAGTGGAAACTGGATCATAACAAAATGGACTTTGATGATGTGCTGCTGATTGCCTATAAAATGCTGCTTGATCAGCCCCATCTGCTGCAGGATCTGCAGCAGAAGTTCCAGTACGTCATGGTCGATGAGTTCCAGGATACAAACGAACTGCAATACGAGCTGGTCAAAATGATCGCTTACCCGCACAACAACCTGATGGTTGTCGGTGACGATGACCAGACGATCTATTCCTTTAACGGTGCGCGCAGTGAATTTATTCTGGAATTTGAAAAGCTCTATCCCGGGGCAAAGGTAATCACCCTGGATATCAACTACCGTTCCGGCCCGGCCATTATCGGTCTCGGCAACGGCATCATCCGCCATAACCTGCGCCGCCGTTCCAAAACGCTGCAGGCCGCCAGAAACGGCGGCGCACAGCCCCGCTATCTGCGTCCGCAGACCGCGGACGAGGAAGCGGAGCAGATTGTAGAGCATATCTTAAGTGAAATCGGCAGCGGTAAGAGGGAATACCGCGATTTCACCCTGTTGTACCGGGCCTCCAGCAGCAACCGGGCCGTGCTGGAGCTGCTGCTGTTGCGGGACATTCCGTATATCGATTACGGTGAAGGGCAGCTGCTGTACGAGCACTGGCTGATCCTGCCGGTGCTGGATCATCTGCGGCTGTCACTCAACCGGCGCGATTTTGCCGCAATGGAGAGTATCCTGCCGACCCTGTATATGAGCCGGGAAACCGGCATGGAGCATATCCGGCGGATGGAAGCCGTCCAGCCCAAGCAGGGCCCGCTGATTCATCTCCTCTCCCTCCCGGGGATGGAGGATTTCAAGGGCACCAAGCTGCGCGAGCGGCTGGAGCTGATCCGGGGCCTCGCCGTGCTGACACCGCTGCAGGCGATCCGCCGCATCCGTACCAGCTTCTATGACTACTTCATCGAAGCCAATGAACGCCATCAGGCTACCCTGCACCGCGAGACCCTGAAAGAAATGCTCGATGAGCTGGAAACCTCGGCCGAAAGATTTGACAGCGTCCCTGCTTTTCTTGAGTTCATTGCCAGTATTACTGAACGCAACGAATTAAGCCGCCAGAGCGGACTAAAGGAGCAGGGCAACCGGATTGCGCTGATGACCATCCACAAATCCAAGGGGCTGGAGTTTCCCGTTGTCTTCCTGCTTGGCGCTTCGGAAGGCATCCTGCCCCATAGCTCGGCGCTCGAGGGCGACCGGCTGAAGGACCGCAAGGCTGCCAAATTGCCGGCCGCCGGCAGCTTCAGAGCAGGCAGCGACTCCGGTGCCGCCGCACTGGAGGAAGAGCGCCGGCTCGCCTACGTCGCCGTCACCAGAGCGCGGGAGGAGCTGTTCATCAGCTCTCCGGCCAGACACCGGGGCAAGAAGGCAGAGGTGTCCCGCTTCATGCTGTCTGCCTTCCGCTCTGCTGTTGCGCCGTCCAGACCTGCTGCCACCACGACTTCTACTGTTTCCGTGAGCAGAATCGGAGTGTCCAGGGTGCACACCTCCGGTGCAGCAGGAAACGCCCGGACCCATACAGTTCCCGTCTGGAACTGTACCGGCGCCCGCTGTCCGGGCTGGACCCGGATGAAGGCCGGCGGAGCGGAGGACCACCTGGCCTCCAAGCCCTGCCCGCTGTGCAGCTCGCCGATGGAGAAGAGCACCCGTGAGGTGCCTGTATAAGCAATCGGCGGGCCATTGTCTGTGCCATGCCGGACTGCCGACCTGCGGCACGGCATAGCCGGTTGGCCTAACTCACAGGCGCCGTCATCTCTGCCGCCGCAGACAGGCCCCATACAGCAAAAGGACCATCGCCCGCACCGGGCAATGGTCCTTTTTGCTGTGCTACGTCCAGGCCCACAAAAAAGCATCGCGGTCCCAGGCGATCCGTCCGCCGTGCAGCTTGCGGAACGCCTTCTTCACATCCTTGGCCAGCGAGGCGTTTCCGTTCTCGTTCACAAACACAAACTGCTCGCCGAAGTTGGCCTTAACATATTCAATCGCGGCAGTTTGGTGCAGGGTTCCGGTGAACCGGATCTCCTTGACCATCCACTCCGCTACTTCCTGTGCGGTTACTTCCATCAGGCTGCTGCCCCTTTCAAATCCCGTTTGCTGTGTGCTGTTGCCCTTACATTATAGCATGCAGGATTGAAAGCCGCTCCGGTGCAGCCAGCAAGGCTAACGCTTGCGCGCTGCCACACTCACCACACCATACCGGTACAGCACCTTGCGGCCAAACCAGTTAAACAGCCGGTCCGTAAAGAAGCCCATGAAGCCGAGGCAGAACAGCCCTACAAAAATCCAGTCCGTCCGGAAAAACAGCCGCGAGTTCCAGATTAGATAGCCCACACCCTCGTTTGAAGCGATCATTTCAGCGCCGATAATCGCCATATAGGAAGTGCCCATTGCCAGGCGGATACCCGTGAAAATATACGGCGTGGTCGCCGGAACGATGACATGCAGCAGTATCTGCCATTCGCTGGCCCCCATGCTGCGGGCGGAGCGGATTTTGTCCTCCTCCACCGCCATCACGCCGGTTAGGGTGTTCAGCACCACGATAAAAAATGTGGCGTACATGATCAGGGCAATCTTGGACTGCTCCCCGATTCCGAACCAGACCAGAAACAGGGTGATGAAGGCAATCGGCGGTATAAAGCGGATAAAGTTCAGGAACGGCTCGGCAAAAATCCGGATAATATTCACTTTGCCGATGATCAGGCCCACCGGAACAGCCAGCAGGCTGCCGAGCACCCAGCCCACCAGCACCCGGTAAAAGCTGATCCCGATGTACTGCATCAGGGTACCGTCACTAAGCAGCTCGCGGCCGCCCTGCAGCGTGGCCCACGGCCCCGGAATAACGTCAGGACCGTAGATCAGCGCCCCCAGCTGCCAGATGCATAAAGCGGCCAGCCACAGCAGCGTGACGGAGACCCATTTTTTCTCCACCCATTTCATCATCTGTCACACCCTTATCTATTCTTCAAAATGACCCTGAATCTTGTTATACAGCGAGTAGAACTCAGGGGAAGCCACGTCCCGCGGAAAAGGCAGCGGATTGTCATAAACATCCGTGATGTTGGAGGAGGGGCCGACCGACATGATGCCGATCCGCTCCCCGAGCAGCAGCGCCTCCTGAATATCATGGGTGACGAAAATAACCGTCTTATGCGTCTCCCGCCAGATATTGACCAGCTCCTTCTGCATGGTACGCCGGGTCATCGCATCCAGCGCGCCGAACGGTTCATCCATCAGCAGAATGGCCGGATCATTCGCCAGTACCCGGGCCAGCTGCACGCGCTGCTTCATGCCGCCCGACAGCTCCTTCGGGAACTTCTTTTCATGCCCGGACAAGCCGACCAGCTGGATGAAACGGTCTGATATCTCCTTGCGCTCGGCCTTTGGTGTCTTCTTCATCCGCAGCCCGAACTCGACATTCTCCCGGACCGTCAGCCAGGGGAACAGGGAAGAATCCGCCTGCTGGAAGACTACCGCACGGTCTCTGCCCGGCCGGTCAATCTCGACATTGTCCACCTTCAGATTGCCTCCCGATTTGGAGACAAACCCGGCGATCATGTTAAGCAGTGTCGATTTGCCGCAGCCGCTCGGACCGAGCAGCACGAAGAATTCTCCGCCTTTGATAACCAGATTGACGTCTTTAATAATGTAATGAACGTCCCCTGTTGTCTGGGCACTGTAGCTTTTACGGAGCTGCTCGATCTGAATCGCGTGACGGTTGGATAGTGAAGACATCCAAGACACCTCCTGAACATTTTAAATGGGTGGTTAAAATTCTCGTTTAACTGATCTCTTTACTCTCCGTAAGTCACGGTATCCGGCAGCACTTTTTTAAGCGGGCCGAGATGGATCGTAGCCTTCAGGTCAAAATCCTTCTCGATGATTCCCGCACTGATCATATATTCCTTCTGTCCGGCCAGGCTGTCATAAGCAGCGGGAGTAAAGCCGATAATCCATGGATTGAGCGGCAGATCCTTCAGTGTATTTTCCTTGGGCTGCTTCACTTCGTCATACATGAGGTCAGCCACTTCTTCAGGATGCTCCTGGGCATAGGCCGATGCTTCATCAACCGCCGCCAGGAAATTGCCGATCCCATCCGGGTTAGCTGAAATGAAATCGTCACTGCTCACGATGCCCATACCGAGCCGTACCGGTGTTTTGGACATATCGCTCAGCTCATGCACATTCTCAAGAGCCGCCAGCTTGTCAACGAGCGCCGATCCGATAACCCAGGCTGCATCAATATCCCCCTGCTTCAGGGCAATAAAAGCTTCGTCAAAACCGCCCTGTCCGGTCAGCGTCACATCACTCAGCGCAACGCCCTGCTCCTTCAGGTATTCATCCCACAGGTACGGGATAAAAGTGCCGCGGATGAAGCTGAGGTTCTTGCCTTTCAGATCAGCCGCCGACTGGATATCATCCCTTACGTACAGCTTCCAGGCTGCAGCCGCCTGATCGGTGGCCTGCCCCGCTGAAGCAATGATAGAATACCCGCCCTTGGATACCGCGTTCAGCACCGGAAAGTCCGCGCCGTAAGCTACATCCACCTGTTTGATGAACAGGGCGTTTACCCCCTCAGCCGGTGAGGCAAAGGTGACAATTTCCGCATCAATGTTATGATTTTTGAAAAAGCCCTTGTCCGCCGCCACCCGGAACACCGGATTGGTGTTGGTGTCGGCGATTTTGATCTTCAGGGCTGCAGGCTGGCTGCCGCCTGCCTCTCCGGACGCGGCCGCATCACCTTTGGAGCTGCAGCCGGAAAGGATAGTAACAAGGGAAAGGGATAAGAGCAGAACAACGGATCCGTACCAGGTTCCTGATTTTTTCAAGACGATTCACCTCTTCGTTATATTAATGGGCTATGGGCTAACCTTTACGCTGCAGCACGCCTTCATCTGATGTTGCCACGCATGCGGCTCCCTCCACGAACGGCAGGGTGGTAGCTACACTTACTACAGAATCCGAGCCTTTTGGCGCTGCACCCGGTACTCTGAAGGTTGTTACATCAATCGGTTCGATCTCTGTTTCCTGCGGCTTCGCAAGCTGCGGAACCCAGGCGTAAGGCACGCGGTAAGAACGGTACACCATATTGGTATTGCGGCGGTCTGTATACGGAGAGACGTATTCCCAGACGATTTCATGCTCTGCGGTTACCTCGAACAGGCGGCCGTTGGAGCCTTCCGTAATGAGTGTGTTGCCGTTCGGCAAACGCTGGGCGGAGCTGATATACGGGCTATAGAATTTGTAAGAATCCGTAGGGACGGAGAAGCCGGCCTCTGCCGAGGTGTATTGCCACTCGATTTCAAAAGTAACCGGGTTAATCTCCAGAATCCGTGAGTGGTCGCGCACAGCATTCTTCTGGCCAAAAGGCGATGCCGGATTCGGCAGGCCGTACCCGCCCCATCCGCCGTTATCGAATACAAGCACATTTCCTTCGCCCGGCAGGCCCTTAGGAATGATATGGGCATGATGCTGGCCGATAATCCAGCCGATATGCTTCAGTTCAGGCAGAGAGTAGTCCGGTCCGAGCCGCCAAACAACAGCTCCGGTTGCTCTGTCGGTAATGGCGATGATGTTCGCTTCACGCGCATCCCAGATGATGTTGTCCGGGTGGAAACGCTCATCCCCGTTATCGTAAAATTTGTTCGGGCCTACGTAGGAAGCCGAGTTGATATGCAGCCAGTCGCCTACGCCGCCGCCCAGATGGCCAAAGGAGCGGGTATTCGGATCACGGAACAATACATTGCGCGCCGCCTCGTCAAAGCCCAGCTCGGCAAAATGATCGCTGGCCTTCCACTCCCAGATGATTTTACCGTCCCAGTCCACTTCCAGGATCGTGTCATCCAGCAGCTCTTTGTTGGAGATTTCATGGTTATGCAGGTTCTTATGAGCCAGGATCAGCGTCTTGCCGCTATGCACCTGCGGGTCAAGGCCCGGAGCATAATAGCCTACCGGATTGCCTTCGCGCTGATAGTCATGATGCTGGCGGGCATACCACAGCGGCTCATAGCCCGGGTCTTCAATGTGCTCATAACCATTAAACTTCCAGACTATATTGCCGTCCCAGTCCACCTGCACCAGATCGACATTGTCCTGAATGCCGAATTTCGGGTCTCTTCTGCCTGTGCTGCCCAGCACATAGCCGCCTGGGAGGATTTTGGCGGGAAAGCCCAGCAGGCCCTGCCACAGATGGACCTCCTTGCCGTTCATGTCAATCAGCACGACCCCTTCCTCGCCTGCCTGATAGACGGTATAACCGCTCCATGCCTTGGCCGGGTTGTATACAGTAGCTCCTGTCGGGTAAATAGTTGAGTGTCCCATGATTATCTCTCCTTAAAAGTTTTGTTTGGTATACTTCATTGGATGGACTTCTGACAAAACTCGCTTCGGAAGCATGTGCTTAGTTTTTTGTGAGCATAAGCTCCCTATTGGCCTCCAGAAGCAACATCTAGTTGGATTTTCGCTACTTAATTCCGTAGCTTCATACCATTTGTGAGGATTAAGTGGAAAATCGGCACTTATTTAGACCGCAAACCTCCCGCAAGCCGGGAAATAGCAGAATTAAGTAGCTTTTTCCCACCTAAACTCCTATTCAGAACCGTTTGCCGGGAAATAGATGACATATTTCCACTTAGTTTGCTTGGCAAGCAATCCTATGGAGCAATTCCAATTCCGACTCCAACGCCCATTTCCACTGATTAGCCAATCAACATTTCTGTGCTGACACTCTCCAAACTCCAAGCAGCCTTCGGAAAAACACCCTCTAGCCTGCGCTTAGTTTTGCAGCATATACTCTATCTTTCATGTCAATTTATCGTTGTTATCAGTAACTCAAATACTTATTATCCGGCGGTGTTCTCCGCGGCTTCTGTTCAGGAGCGGGAGGCGGGGGCGCTTCGGCCTTTTGTTTGGCCAGCTCCAGCAGTGTATCCGAGAATCCCTCCAGATTCCGGGTAATCCGCTCAAAAAAGCGGCTCTGCTGGGCAAGCTCCTCCTCCGTAAAGCCCGCGAACAGAAGCGTGATACATCGCTCCCCAACGCTTTTATTGCGCTGAACCAGTTCCCTGCCCTTTGCTGTAATATCCAGCAGCACCGTCCTGCGGTCATCTTCCTTCCGCCTGCGGACAGTGAATCCGCCGGCTTCAAGCTTATCACTCAGCGCCGTGATCGCACCGGAAGTGAAATCAAGCTGCTCCGCCAGATCGCCCAGCCGCTGCTCCCCGTCCCGGATAATCTTGTTCAGGATCAGCATGCCCGGCAGGGCAATGCCCTCCACATTTACGCGGTCGCGCTCCTTAACGAATCTCCGCACCATTCTGCGGAACAGATAGTCAGCCTCCTCCAGCTGCTCCCATTGCTCATCTGTCATACCATCCCTGCCTTCCTCTATATCCAACAAAATAACCCCACAAAGTGCCGCTTGTACAAGGAAGCTAACTCAGGTACTTTGCGGGGACCCCGAATATCCAAAAAAAAGGCTCCCGGCAGACTCCCTCCATAGGGTAGTACTGCGGGAGCCTTTGGCGGTCCAATCGGCTCAAGTGATTATTTCACTGTTCATTTAATTAGTGGTGAAGGATTGGTGCTATCATATACCCCTTTAATCCCACCTGTCAAGTAAGAATTTAATTAACTCTCATTCTTAACTTATAATCATCGTTTTTTCACCGTAATTTCATGTGGCCTTCCGTAACCCGCTCTGCCGGCAAGACGTATGAACTAAAGTAAGCCTGACTTAACGATACCAAAGAGGAGTGAAGCAAATGAAGAAATACGGACTAAGTCTGCTGCTGTTCATTCTGCTGATTGTCCCGGGCTGCGGGTTGGCCGAGAAGGTCGGGGATACCGTTACATTCACCTCCGATACAGCTTCTTACATGCAGACCTTAACGCAATTCGGACAGGAAATGAATTCGCTGGCTGAAGATGCAGCCGCTGATCCGCAGGCCAGAGAAGCCTTGACGGACCGTCTCAATACCTTGAAGGAACAGATTTCTGATTACGCCAATCTCCAGGTTCCGGAATATGCAGCCGATCTGCACCAGTCCATTGTCAGCTATAACGATAAGCTTCAGCAGGGACTGGATCAGGCCGCAACCAATCTCGAAGAAGGCAAAGCCGCCTTCGAATCAACAGGAATCCCGGAAACAATCGGTCAGATTAACGGTCTGCTGAAGCAAATCAGCCAGCTGGTTCCGCAATAACAGCATAAATAAGCGCTCCGGCAGAAGCAGATGCTTTTGCCGGAGCGCTTTTCTTTTAACTATGACAGCTTAATCACATAAGTCGTGGACACGTATTTGTTATCCTTAAGTACGGCGGCTGAAGCCAGCAACTTCTTGCCGGAAGGGCTCCAGCGCAGCTGGTCGGCAATTTCAATATCCCCCAGCAGCTGCGTCTGTTCCCCGCTCTCCAGCTCGCTGATGAATACCCCGTTCGGGTCATCTCCCGGGTTCTCGGCGGTTAACGAATAAGCCAGCTTGCTGCCGTCCGGAGACCAGCTGGTTCCGAACACCTGCTGGCCGGAGGCAAGCTCCGTCTGTTCATTGCCCTCACTGTCACAGAGCACCAGTACCATCTCGCCCGGCTTCGTCCGCTTCACAATCGCCAGCTTGCTGCCGTCAGGAGAGGGAACAACCCATACCACACTTTGTTTCAGCACCTTCGACTGCCTGGAATCTGTGTCATAGGCGGTCAGCTGCATATCTTCTCCGGTCACATAGTACAGGATACTGCCCGACTGAACCACCTCATGCACATACGGTACACCGGAATCGACTACGGTTTCTTTTACCCCCTGCACATCCGTTTTGTAAATAACCCCATCCATGCCGGGAAAAATAACCTTACCGTCGTCCGCCCACTCTCCTTCTTCCACCCGGAACGGCGCTTCATCCACCTTGACTGGAGAGCCGGATTCCAAACCAAGGATATATCCGGGACCTATCATCTCATTGGTTTCTTTATAAAAAACATATTTTTTATCGGGAGACACCTGTGCAGCACCATAATTCTGGCCCCCCTCCTGCAGCGGAGTATCCTCACCGGTAGTAAGATTATGCAAATAAAGGTTATGCGGGTACTGCTCCGTGCCTTCGATCATCTGCGGAGCAAGACTGCGGTTCTCTTTATCCATCACAATGACGTCCTCGCTTACCCAGTCCATGCTGCGCATGCCTTCCACCTTGTCGATGCCCTCCAGCTGCAGCTTCGTATATACCGATTCACTGGTGTTATCCATGACTGTAATCTTGGTACCCGCCTGTTCAACGACCTGCCGCGCCTCCGTCTCTCCTGAACTGCATGCCGTCATCGACAGCACAACAGCTGTGCCCAGTAAAGCCAGCCCCGCCTTACCCAGCCTGCCGCCCGCTTGTCTGCTCATGATCGCTTCCCCCTACAATGTTGTTGCACCTAGAATACCCTAAAGTTATTTCTAAACCGCCGCAGGATGTTTCCAACTTGTAAACTTTATTTCACCAATGGAAAAGAAAGCAGGAACGCCGACCCCGTACCCTCCGTTTCCAGCAGAACAATGCTGCCGCCCTGCTTCTCCACCAGATTACGCACCAGTGACAGCCCGAGTCCGGTACCGCCTGATGCGCGGGCCCGGTCACGGTTGACCGTATAGAACGGCTCGAAAATTTTGTCATGCGCTTCCGGCGGAATGCCGATCCCGGTATCGCTGACCGTAATCTTCACCCGGTCCCCAAGCACCTCACTGTGCAGACGGACTGCCCCGCCCGGAACATTATATTTGATTGCATTGTCGATCAGATTGATGAAGATATGCATGAAGCTTTCTTTGTCGGTCCAGATATGGGCAGGCTCTGCCTCCAGAGTAAGCGTTAACCCAAACCGCTCCGCCTTGCCGTTCATCCGCCCGCAAATATCCCGCAGTCCTGCGGCGACCTCGAACAATTCCGCCTGTGATTCAAAATCATATTTTTCCAGCGCAGTCAGCTGCAGCACTTTATCAACCATCTCATAGAGCCGCTCTGTCTCCTTGGCAATATTAGTCTTGGCCTCGAACAGCAGTTTGGGATCATCGTCATACATATTGAGCAGGTCCACATAAGCCTTGATTGAGGTCAGCGGCGTCTTGAACTCGTGGCTGATATTACCGATATACTGCTTCTGCTGCTGCTCCAGCGCCTGGAGCTTCGTTACGGCCAGCTGCAGCTTGCGCTGCTCCTCATCCTTGGCGGCAATGCTCGACTCAATCTCCCGGCTCATAAAATAAATCCCCTCCGCCAGCTCGCCCAGCTCATCCTTGCGCTTTACCGGCGGGGCGGAGATGTATTCGCTGCGGCGGATCGATTCCGCCGCCCTTTTCAGCCGGCGGATCGCGGCCGCCGCGCGGCTGAAATACAGATAGCCTGCGATGAAGCTGAGCAGCAGCACGGCAGCACCGGTTGTCAGGAACAGATTGCGGAGCGTCCGCTGGAAATCCTGCGCATTCTTCAGCGGATACTGCAGCTGCACCACGCCCATCTGCGCCTCGGGGCCCTGCAGCGGAGCCAGATACAGCAGCTTATCCCCCTGGCTCTGATAAGCAATCTTGTTCTTCAGCGCATATGCCAGCGCATCGGCCGTTGCGGGTTTGCCCGGTGCAGCCACACCCTGCGCCGAGGTTCCCACCTGCTCGCCCTCCGCATCGTACAGCGTAACTTCAAGGCCGGTAAAGCCGGCCAGCTCGGCGGCCAGCTCGCGGCCGCGCCGCTGCAGGAACAGCTGCGGCTCAAGGCGCACGCCGGTGTAGTAGGCCTGCTTTACCCGCAGGTTGACTGTTTTGACATGCTGGGCGAGCGAAGCCTCGGCCTGGGTCTGCTCATTGCGCTCCACCCCGCGCAGCACAAAATAGCTCAGCACGCTGACCGCCAGAATGAGCAGAAGCCCCAGGAACAGGCTGAATCTCAGCTTGATGCTGAATCTCATGAGTAGCTCCCGGCCGGCACCGCCTTATAGCCGACCCCGTACACGGTCTGCAGCATGTTCTGGTAAGGCTCGCCGAGCTTTTTGCGCAGCCGCTGGATATGGATATCCACCGTGCGGGTACCGCCGGCATAGTCCATCTCCCAGACCTGCTCCAGCAGCTCCTCACGCATATATACGCGCTGCGGATGGGAGAGCAGAAGCAGCAGCAGATCGAATTCTTTTGGCGTCAGCTCCAGCTCTTCCTTCTTAAGCTCAGCGGAACGCCGCTCCGGATAAACGCGCAGCTCCCCGTATTCCAGCAGCTCGGCGGGAGCTTCACCGGTCTTCTTTTCCAGCCTGCGCAGCAGCGCCTTTACCCGGGCCAGCAGCTCGCGGATTTCAAACGGCTTGGTCATATAATCATCTGCGCCCAGCTCCAGGCCGACGATTTTATCGACAATATCATTTTTGACCGTCAGCAGGATAATGCCGATATCATCGCGGTCCTCCAGCCGCCGGCATACATCATAGCCGCTCAGCTTCGGCATCATCACATCCAGCACCAGGGCGTTCGGCCGGAAGGTCTGCACCTTGGAGAGCGCCTCCTCGCCGTCACCTGCCGTATCCACCTCATAGCCCTCCCGCCGGAGTGCGTAGGCAATTGCGCTGGAAATGCTCTGTTCGTCGTCGACAACCAGTACTTTTTTATTCACGGGCGGTTCACCCCTTACCCTTATGGTTTATTTACTATCTGGCCCTGCTTCTCTTAATAGCTGTTCTGCATTCCTGCTGATAGTATACCTTGGTTCGGCACGCCGTCCAAAACGTACCGCCAAGATTTAGGTAATCTTTAACCGGACTTAAGCTTAGCCTCAGCTTTCCCGGTTATAATGCATTTAAGCATACTTATCCTAACCGACCCAGCCTATAACCCCCTGCCGATATAATTAACTATGAAAAGAGGATATTTACATGAATATAAAACGAGTGATGATTGTCGGGACAATGATTGTCGCCATGTCTTTTGGAGGAACAACCTGGGGCAGAACCGCCGCCCTGGCCTCTCCGGTAGCCAAATGGTCCACTTCGACCCCTGCGGCTGATAAGGATGCGCTTCTGGACGCGCTGAACCAGTCCTCCGATGAAGAGCTGTATGAGTCACTTTATGAAGGCAAATCCCTGAAGGATATCGCAGCCGAGAACGGCGGCAATGTGGACAGCGTCGTTGACCTGCAGGTCGCACAGCTGACGGAACAGCTCGATCTGCGTCTGGCCAGCGGCAGCATAACGGCTGATCAGTACATAGCCCAAAAAGCCGAATTAAGAGAGCTTGTAACACAAAGCATCACCACCACTTTCGGCTGATCTTTCTGTTAATGAATATGTAAAAGGCAGCCCGCCGGCAGGTTTCTGCTTGGGGGGCTGCCTTTTTTATTATATATGCTGCTTCCTTCTGGTTACTTCAACACCTTCGGCGGCTCGTCGCGGGTAATCTCAAGGATATCCAGGAAAAAGACGAAGATCGGAATCCCCAGGATCAGTCCCCATACGCCAATGTAATGCTCCGAGAAGAGCAGCACGACAAACGTGTAGAACATCGGCAGGTTCATCTTCGAGGACATCAGCTTCGGATTAAGGAAATAGCCTTCCATAAAGTGCAGGATAGCGATCATGGCCAGTACATAGATGACCATTTCCAGTCCGCCGATATTATAACCGATAATACAGAGCGGGACGAGCGAGATGACAAAGCCGACCACCGGGATCAGGCTGAGCAGGAAAATCATAATCGAAAGTGCAAACAGATACGGAAACGGTGAAAAGAACATGCCCAGAATCCATAATCCGACAACAGTGAAAACGGTATTGAACAGCGCAATCAGGATCTGCGCCTCAATGACTTTGCCGAAGGAGGAGATGAATTTTTTGCCGAAATACTCAAGCTCGACGTAGAACCAGGAAATCTTGCTCTCTCTCAGGCGGGAAGTAAAGCTGACAATGCGGCCTTTTTCCAGAATGAAAACAAAGCTCAGAATGGTGGATAATACGAAGGTGGTACCCCAGTTGCTGATTTTGAACACATAATCGATTCCGCCCTTGAGGTAGGACTGGTAATTGAGGTCCTTGAGCATATCGAACAGGTACAGGGTAATCTGGTTTTGCGGGATGTCATCAGAAGTTAGATTCGATAAATAAGTCGTTAATTGCTTGACTTGCTCGAACACTTTGGGCAAATATTTAACCAGGGCAAGCACGATCATCGCAATCAGCGCCAAGTATAGAACAACAATAACGACCTTGCTGTTCACTTTGATAAACTTGCTGATGCGCTTTGTCAGCAGCACCTGAAAGCTGTTCATCACATAAGCAATCAAAAACGTCAGCAGCACCAGATTAAGCATATCTCTGATACTGTAGAGCAGCAGACCGATCAGCACGAGAATTCCAAAGCGCCGGACCGTCAAATTTGCGTAGTAACGCTTAAACACTTCCATTGTTCCTCTCCATTCGCTTACAACTATAGACTCCATTATAGTCTACCGTAATGAAAACGATCCTACAACATAAGGTGTCCGCAAAAATACGCGAAAATGCAGTCTTTATGTAAACTTAAGAAAGCTGCACACGCATTGTGCTACAATGTGTAAAAATTTGTTTCTCAACCTACATTCAGGAGGCAAAAAGACTATGGGCAAAATCATCTGCATTACCGGTGCATCCTCAGGAATCGGACTGGCCACAGCGCTGCGGTTCGCCCGGGAAGGCTGGACTGTCTATGCCGGGACACGGAATCAGGAGCGCGACCAGGAGCTGTACCGTGGAGAAAAGAATCTGTATTTTGTGCAGCTGGAGGTTACCGATCCGGCCAGCATCCAGAGCGTGATTGACCGGATTACGGAGGAGCAGGGCTCACTGGATGTGCTGTTCGCAAACGCCGGCTTCGGCTATCTCCGTGCCCTCGGCCAGGCGCCGGCGGAAGACATTCAGCGTGTATTCGACACCAATGTCTACGGAGTGATGCACACGATCCGGGCGGCGCTTCCGCTGCTGCAAAGAAGCGGATATGCGCATATCGTCGCCACTTCAAGCGTAGGCGGGCTTGTCGGCCAGCCGATGAACGAAATTTACTGTGCCAGCAAGTTTGCAGTGGAAGGACTGCTCGAAAGCCTGGCTACCTACTACAAGCCGCAGTTCAACATTGATGTAACCCTGCTTGAACCCGGGGCAATCGCAACAGAATTCACCAATACGGTAATGGGTCAAGTGGCCGGCAGCGGCGGTATTCTGGAGGATGAGTATAAGCCGGTAATCGATGCCTATACCGCGGCTTTTCTGCAGCGTAATGTGGAGCCGCAGACGGCAGAGTCGGTAGCCGGAGTCATGTGGGAGCTGGTGCATATGGAGACCAAGCCGGTGCGGATCCGCACTTCAGAGCGGGCAGAAGCCTTTGTGGCTCATAAAGTAAGCGCAGACCCTACCGGACTGGACGGTGTGCTCAGCACCCGCAAGATTCAGCTGAATATGTAGTTATGAGGGACTGCACCGCTTCCATCCCTTAGTCTATTTCATGCTTGTGGTGCTGTGATTATCCCTGTTTCCTGTACCCGCAACAGAAATGTAATATAAACAGCCCCCCGGCATGATGCCGGAGGGCCGTTCGTTTGTTAATGATGCTATTTATCTTTGGACCGGTTCAATCCGGTATATACCGTCCGCCTGCGGATCGGCAGGACTGATCGACCAGCCGAAGGACAGAACCTGCTCGACACGGGTTCTGTCATCGGCAGTCAATTCCGCTTCAACCGCTTCCCGGCCTTCCTCCAGCTCCAGCTTCGGCTCCTTGCCGAGCGCAACCAGAATCCAGCTGCGGATGCCGCGGATGGTGTTGTATTTGATCTGATAACCTTCAGTTACTGCCTTCCGGTACTCCTCAGGCTTCTCTGCCGCAAAAGCAGCCAGCTGCTTATAATCGAATTCAAACGGGCTGTTATCCTCCGGCAGCTCTGCTGCGGATGTGATCCCGAGCAGCTGCTCATCCGTCCAGCCCTGTCCGCGCAACGATTCAAGCAGCAAGGCATCCCATTGCGATAATTTGACTTTATTCACTGATTCCGTCATCTCATTACCTCCTGTTTATTCCTTGAAATCGTAAGCTACAAAATGGCCCGGGCTTACTTCCTGCAGCGGTGCTGCTTCGCCCTCGCCCCGTGAGACAGAGAAGCCGTCCAGATGAATCCGCTCTGTTGCCTTCAGCGGATCTGTCTCCAGAATGGAGGACAGCAGCGCTTTAGTGTACGGGTGGAGCGGGTTGTCATACAGCTCATCGCTCTCCGCTACCTCAACCAGCCGCCCGCCGTACATAACGCCGATCCGGTCGGAAATATGCCGGACCATCGACAGGTCATGGGCGATGAACAGATAGGTCAGCCCGAACTCGGCCTGCAGATCCTCCAGCATGTTGACCACCTGGGCCTGAACGGAGACGTCAAGCGCCGAGATCGGCTCATCACAGACGACGAACTCGGGCCTTACCGACAGCGCTCTGGCAATGGAAATCCGCTGGCGCTGCCCGCCGCTGAACTCATGGGGATAGCGGTACAGATGCTCCCGCTTCAGGCCCACCTTTTCCAGCAGCGCGGCTACCGCTTCCTTACGCTCGTCTCCCTGGTATACGCCATGGATCTTCATCGGCTCGCTGATCAGATCCAGCACATTCAGACTGGGATTCAGCGAAGAGTAAGGGTCTTGGAAAATCGACTGAATCCGTCTGCGGAAAGGCTTCAGCTGCTTCTCGCCCAGGCGTCCGAGCGGCTGCCCGTCAAAGGATACTTCACCGCTCGTATAATCGTACAGCCGCAGCAGGCAGCGCCCGACCGTTGACTTGCCGCTGCCCGACTCGCCGACCAGCCCGAAGGTCTCTCCGCGGCGGATCTGGAAGCTTACGCCGTCCACAGCCTTCAGCACAGATGTATCGCGTCCGCGCAGGTCTTTGCCCTTGGAGAAATGCTTTTTGAGATTATTTACGTCAACTAATATCTTACTTTCGCTCACCGTGTAACGCCCCCTTCCACAGCCGGCGCTGCCGGCTGCACGCCAGCCGCCAGCCAGCACATCGAGCGGTGTCCGGGCGACAGCCCGGTCACCGGCGGGCGCTGGCTGCAGCGCTCAAAGGCATGCGGGCAACGCTCCATAAACGGGCAGCCCGGAGGCGGATTCAGCAGATCGGGCGGTGTGCCCTCGATCGGGATCAGCCGCTCGCGCGAGCCGCCGCCGCGCTTCGGAATCGAGCGCAGCAGCCCTTGTGTGTACGGGTGCTGCGGGCGGTAGAAGATGTCTTCGACCGTCCCCTCCTCCATGACCAGTCCGCCGTACATGACGACAACCCGGGTGCAGACCTGTGCGACCACACCGAGATCGTGGGTGATCAGCGCGACTGCAGTATCCGACTTACCCTTCAGCTCCTTGAACAAATCGAGGATCTGCGCCTGAATGGTCGCGTCCAGCGCCGTGGTCGGCTCGTCAGCGATCAATAGCTCCGGCTGGCAGGAAAGCGCCATTGCGATCATAACCCGCTGGCGCATCCCGCCGCTGAATTCATGCGGATACTGGTTCAGCCGCTGCTCAGGGTCACGGATGCCTACCTGCCGCAGCATTTCAGCCGCTTCCTTGTTGGCGTCCGCTTTATTTAATCCGCGGTGTCTGCGGATGACTTCCGTTAATTGCTGGCCGATTTTCTTGACCGGATTCAGCGAGGTCATCGGGTCCTGAAAGACCATCGCAATCCGGTTGCCGCGCAGCTTCCGCCATTCCTTCTCGGAAAGACCCGTCAGCTCCTTGCCCTGAAACTGAATCCTGCCGGAGGTAATCCGGCCCGGCGGGGTAATCAGCGACATGATCGCTTTGGCTGTAACACTCTTCCCGCTGCCGGATTCCCCGACAATCCCGACAGTTTCGCCGGCATTAATATGGAAGCTCACACCCCGCACAGCCTGGTTCTCCCCGTCACGGGTGGAGAACGAAACCTGCAAATCCTCAACAGAGAGCAGCCGCTCACTCATGATGTCTTCACTCCCCTATCTCCGGATCAGCTTAGGTTCAAAGCCGACCCGTAAAATATCGCCCAGCACATTAAAGCTCAGCACTGTCAGCAGAATCATCAGCCCCGGGAACAGCGCCAGATAAGGCGCCTGGGCAATATAGCCCTGCGCGCTGTTCAGCATACTGCCCCAGGTGGCGTTCGGCGGCTGCACACCGAAGCCGAGGAAGCTCAGTGAGGATTCCATCATAATGGCTGAAGCGATGTTGTTCGTTGCCCCGACAATCGTTACCGGAATCAGGCCCGGCAGAATATGCCGCCAAATGATACCCGAAGCGCTCTGGCCGGAGGCCTTGGCGTACAGCACATATTCACGTTCCTTGATCGTCAGCGTCTCCGCCCGGATGACCCGGGCCACGCTCATCCACATCAGCAGGGCAATAATAATGATGATATTGCCGACGCTAGGCTTAAGGAACACACTTAGCAGCAGCAGAATCAGAAAGGAAGGAATTGACATGATAATATCCAGCATCCGCATGAGCAGATTATCCAGCCAGCCGCCAAAATAGCCGCTGATGACCCCTACGGCTACACCAATTACGGTGGCGACAATCATAGAAGCAAAGCCGACGAGCAGGGAGACACGCCCGCCGTAAAGCGCACGCGCCAGATAATCGCGGCCATAGTCATCCGTTCCGAACCAGTGGGTGCTGCCCGGCGGTGTAAGTCTGTTCATTGCGTCCATTGCATTCGGATCATACCCGGACAGAAAGGCAAAAATCGCCCCCAGTGTAAAGACTACCAAGATAACGAGCGCGGCGACACCCAGACCGTTTGTAAACAGCTCGGACTGCAAGTTTTTCCATTTACTGCGATTCATGAGGTCACCCCTTTAATTTGATGCGCGGATCTACAAAGCTGTAGAGAATATCCGCGGCCATATTGCCGATGATCAGCATCAGCGATGAGAACAGTGTAATGCCCATAATGACCGGATAATCCATCCCCCGGACAGCCGTCATTCCCAGTGAGCCGATACCCGGCCAGGAAAAGACCGTCTCCGTCACAATCGCTCCGGCTACCAGGTCGCCCATAGACATACCGAGCAGTGTAATCACCGGCAGCAGAACATGCTTCAGGACATGCCGGAACAGGATCGTTGATTTCTTTGATCCGAAGGCATATTGAATCTGCACATATTCTTCCTTCAGCTGGCCGATTGTGCTGGACCGGATATAGCGGACATAGGTTGCAAGGAAGCCGAAGGCCAGGACAGTGCAGGGCAGTATGCCGTGCTTCAGCACGTCAACAGCGGACTCCACGCCAATGGTACGCATGCCCATGCTCGGCAGCAGATGCAGCTTGATCGCAAACAGGTACATCAGCAGAATCGCCAGCCAGAACAGCGGAACGGAAATCCCGATGTAAGCGATCAGATTGACCAGCTTATCCACCCAGCGGTTGCGGTTTGCTCCGGCAATCAGGCCGAGCGGAACCGCCAGCAGCACGGCAAGCGCGATTGCGCTGCCCATCAGGCCTGCTGTAGCAGGCAGGCGCTCCAGAATCTGATCCAGCACCGGCTGGTGGTTAACCAGGGAATAGCCGAAATTGCCCTGAACGAGCTCGCCTAACCAGATAAAATATTGAATATAGGCCGGTTTGTCCAAACCCAGGTTATGGCGGATCCGCTCGATGTCATCGGCATGCATATTAGGTGTAACAAAGGACAGCACCGGATCTCCCGGCGCCAGCTTAATCATGGCAAAGCAGACAACCGATACGAAAAACAGCATCGGAATGGTCTGCGCCAGCCTGCGGACGATGAGTTGTCTCATACGTAATTCTCCCAGCTCATGATCGGCAAAAAAATAAGCTGGAGGAGGTCCAGCTTATTTTCGCCGTGCTTATTTTGGACTGAACTTATTTTTGATAGATTTTGGACAGGTCTTCGAAAATAACAACCGGCTTCAGGACAGCTTCGTCGATGCCGCCGTAGTTTTTGGATACAGCCACAACAGTCTTAGTATAAGCGATCGGATAGATCGGTGCATCTGCAGCAATGGTTTCCTGAACCTGCTTGTAGATTTCGCCGCGTTTGGTTGTGTCCGCCTCGCCAGCACCTTCGTTCAACAGCTTATCAACTTCAGCATTAGAGTAATGCGAGTAGTTGGAAGAAGCGCCGGTAGTGAACAGAATGCGGTAAGCATCCGGGTCATAACCCATAATGTAGCCGGTCAGCGCCAGCTCATAGTCAGTAGCTGTCAGGTCGATGAACTTCTGTACCCATGCGGAGGAATCCATGTTCTGCAGTTCAACCTCAACGCCGATTTCCTTCAGCTTCTGCTGAACATACAGGGAGATAGCTTCCTGGGCCTTGTTGCCGCTCTGTACAATGTATCTCAGCTTCAGGCTGCTTTCGCCGGCAGCTGCCAGGAGTTCCTTCGCTTTTGCAGTGTCATTATCAAAGGTTGTTACATCATTTGTGAAATACAGGGCATCCGGGGTCAGGAACGAGTGGGCCGGATCCGCATATTCACTTGAAGTGTAAGCCGTCTGGATCAGCTCGTCGCGGTTCAGGGCAAGGGACAGTGCCTGACGGACTTCTTTTTTGGCAAGGGCGCCGGTATCGCTGTTCGAATTGAACATCAGATAAGCCAGACGTCCTTCGCTGTAAGGCAGAATTTCGAAATTGTTAGTCGCTTGAATCGTAGCTACATCTTTAGGATCAAGGTACTGCACGTTGATTTCGCCGTTCTGCAGGGCCAGGTTAGCCGCGTTGGCATCCTTGGCAATACGGTACGTAACGGAATCCAGATGCGGTTTGCCGCCGAAGTAGTTATCAAAACGCTCCAGGGTCAGGTACTCGCCTGCTTTGTACTCTTTAAACTTGAACGGACCGGAGCCTACAGGAGCAGCATTCTTGGTGCTCTTCTCAATGTCGGCTTCGTTCTCGAAGACATGCTTCGGAATCGGGGATACCTGAACCAGTGTGGCTTCGAACGCCGGGCTAACCTGCGGAAGCTTGAACTCAACAGTCAGATCGTCGACCTTGGTAGCTGTGATCGGCTGGTCGTTAATCAGGAAGTTGGCGCGCAGGAAGCTGTTCTGCTTCTCGTCCAGAATGCTGTCGATCGTGAATACCACGTCATCAGCAGTCAGCTTCTCACCGTCATGCCAGGTCAGACCATCCTTCAGCTTCAGTGTGTAAGTCAGGTTGTCTTCCGAAGGGGTCAGGCTTTCTGCCAGGTAAAAGGTTTTCTCGCCTTTGTTCACCTGGAACAGCGGCGCGTAAAGCGCCTGGTCAATAGTCAGGCTGACACGGTCACCTGCGTAGTTCGGGTTAAGTACCTGCGGATCGGAAGCGACCCCGATAATCAGGCTGCCGCCGTCCTTCGGCTCTGTGCTGGCAGCTGCTTCAGTAGCCGCCAGTGTCTCGCTTGTATTGTTCGATGCCGCGTTGTTTCCGCCGGAGCATGCACTAATCAAAAATGTTAACAGCATTAAAACGGCAATTCCAGATAACCCTCTTTTCATGTCTCTCTCTCCTCCATGTTGTGAGCAATATCACTTTCTGTTTCTGAATTATATATCGGAATACTCGGAATTACAATGATTGATTTTTTCATAAATGTAAATTAAATCAAAAGCCCACGGCATGCTGACTTCAGGCACTCTCCCATACGCGGATCTCCCTTATAACGTCCCCGCGCCTGAGCATGTCCACATGCTCCATGCCATCGGTCACACCGCCAAATACCGTATGCCACGGGTCCAGATAATCAAAGGCATCATAGCAGATAAAAAACTGGCAGCTGCCTGTATTCGGCCCGAAATGCGCCATCGACAGCGCCCCGCGCACATGCTTATGCGGATTGTTGTGTGTTTCGCAGGGAATCTTCTCTGTACCGCCGCGTCCCGTACCATCCGGGCATCCGCCCTGAGCTACGAATCCCCGGACTACCCGCTGAAAGGTCAGACCGTTATAAAAACCGCTGTTCGCCAGCTTTTCAAAATTGGCCACTGTCCCGGGTGCATCCTGCTCATAAAGCTCCAGCCCGATAACCTGCCCCTTTTCCAGGGTAATTGCCGCCCGCTTCATAGGGTATCCTCCACTTGCCGGGGCTGGCGGGGGCTGCCGAACTGAACGATCGTCTTGGCTGCCTTCTCCGGTGCGTAAATCTCTTCTATGTCCTCATCCAAAAGCGCCCTGTACTGCCCGTCGGCATCATGCCAGTACACCTCGGCACGCGGATTCATCGCCAGCAGCAGCTTGATCAGCTGCTCCACCTTCAGGGGTGATGACTGCTCCATTTCCCCACTCCTCCCACTTCATATGCAAGGTTTGTATCTGTCTATGCGGTATTGTACAACAGCCCTTCACAAAGCACCAATCCATAAATTTCCTTACATCTGTAAAAAATCTGGTTTAGTCTAGTACTTCTCTCAATATATTGAATACATATATTTCATATCATCTATTTGCATATACAGGGGGATGTTCGATTATGATGACCCTGCACAGGAGTGTCAGGTTATGAGTGAGACGAAGATCCGGGTGCTGATCGGCAGCCCGATTCATCAAAAGCCCCAAGTGCTGGAGCATTTCCTGAGCTCGCTGCTGCGCCTGCGGCGTGACGGGATTACACTCGATTTTTATTTTATCGATGACAACGGGGACAGCGCCTCCAGCCTGCTATTGCAGCAGTTCGCCCCGGCCGGCAGTGAGGTGTTTCTGCAGTCCTCCGGCTTTCATGATGCCTATATCCGCAATGACACCACGCATTACTGGAACTCTGATCTGGTCTGGAAGGTAGCCGGGTTCAAAAATCTGATGATCCGGCGGGCAGAAGCCTTCGGCTATGATCATCTGTTCCTGATCGATTCCGATCTGATCCTCCACCCGGATACCCTGCTGCATCTGATCGGGACGGGAAAGGATATCATCTCAGAGGTCTTTTGGACCCAGTGGCAGCCGGGGACCATTCTGCAGCCGCAGGTCTGGATGCATGATGAATACAACCAGTGGGAGATCCTGCCCGGGGAAAAGCCCAGCCAGGCGGAGATCAACCAGCGGTTTCACAGCTTTTTGGCCAAGCTGCAGCTGCCGGGAATCTATGAGGTCGGCGGCCTTGGCGCCTGTACCCTGATCAGCCGCCGGGCGATCAGCTCCGGGGTCAGCTATGATATGATCCGCAACATCTCCTACTGGGGCGAGGACCGCCATTTCTGCATCCGCGCCGCCGCCCTCGGCATCCCGCTGTATGTGGACACCCACTACCCGGCGCTGCATCTGTACCGCGACAGCGACCTGGCGAAGGTCGCGGCTTATGTCCGGCAGACGACTGCAGAGTCTGGGGCGGGCGGGGCCAGTGTGGAAGAAGCGGGACGTGAGACGGCTGTAGGTAGCGACAGCATGGAAGATGCAGGGCGTGAAGCGGCTAAGGGCGGAGCTGGTGCAGCCCACGGCGGTGATACGTTAGGCGGGGGCAAGGCGGATAGCGGAGCTGGTGCGGCGGACGGCGGCGGGGAGAAGGCGGATGATGGAGCTGGTGCGGCAGACGGTGGCGGGGACAAGGCGGATGGCGGAGTTGGATCGGCTGACGGGGTATGGACTGCTGCAGAGGCGGAAGTACACCTGCGCAAGGTTCTCCCGGCTGACAGCCGCCCGGAGGGGACGGCGGCAGCCCGGCGGCCCAAGCTCACGCTGACGATGGTTGTCAAAAACGAGAGCCAGCGCTTCCTGCGGCAGGTTTTGCAGGAGCACCGCAAATATATTGACGAGGCCGTCATTATCGATGACGGCAGCACCGACAACACGGCGGATATTTGCCGTGAGGTGCTGCACGGCATTCCGCTGCATCTGGTGCGTAATGATGTCTCCAGGTTCCATAATGAAGCCGATCTGCGGATGCAGCAGTGGGAGGAAGTCGTTAAAACCAACCCCGATTGGATTTTAAGCCTCGATGCCGATGAGGTTTTTGAGGCGCGGTTTGCCACAGACATCGAACTGCTGCTGCAGGAGGAGGCCTGCGACCTGTTCTGCTTCCGGCTGTATGATTTCTGGGACGATAATCATTACCGTGAGGATCACTATTGGCGGTCCCACCAGAGCTACCGGCCGTTTCTGCTGCGTTACCGCGAGGAGTTCACCTACGTATGGAATACCTCACCGCAGCATTGCGGCCGGCTGCCGGAGAATATTTTTGAGCTGCCCCATCAGCTCAGCAACCTGCGGCTCAAGCATCTGGGCTGGTCCAGGCCGGAATACCGGCTTGATAAATACCTGCGCTACATGCTGCTGGACCCCGATGGACAGTACGGCTGGAAGGAACAGTATCAGTCCATTCTCGATCAGCAGCCTAAGCTGATTCCTTGGGTGGAGTAACGTTGGACTGATCTTGGCTCTATGTGAGCTGGTGCTCGGTGGAGGCGCTGAAAAAACCCCAAAGGCTAATCCGCCGCTTTATAAACTAACTTTGCCCTATAGAGACTGGCGCGGTCAGCCACGTATCGCTTAATTCGGCTGGCCGATCATCCTAATCTGCAGATTAACTGTACTCTGTGCAACTATTCCTAACCAAAACAAGCCCGCAGCGTCCTTTAATTGCAGTTTGTGCAATTAAAAATCCGCAAACGGGCTTTTTGGGCTGAAAACTCCAGGAATAGCTGCACGAAGTGCAGTTATATCTGAAAGAGCCGGGGTTCCAGCCTGTTTAGTTGTACAAAGTGCAGCTATTCCATATGGAGACTGCTGAAATGCTGACTACCTCCGTTTGTCCAAGTGCCCAACTATCCGCCAGCGGTAAACAGGGCAGTAAGCCCATGCCGCGAAAATCCCGCTAATCCAGCTCCCGGCCCGCAGCCTGAGGCGGCTCTCCAGTCGGGCTATCGTGTATATTCGCTACGAAAACCAGCCGGGCAGCTCACACATCCGGCACTTTCTCCGGCCAGACAGCTCACATATCTGCAACTATCACTAGTAGGGTAGCCGCACACATCCGCTGCTTTCACCAGCCGGGCAGCCGCACATATTCACCGCGATCAAACAGGCCAGCCACATACTGCCCGCTCACGCCTTGCCCGCAGCACCAGCAGGCTCCGGCTGGCGGATCTCCACACTCAGCTTGCCGTCTGTTTCATCGACAGCCAGCACCGATCCCTCTGCCGCTTCCCCGGCGATCAGCGCCCGCGCGACCGGCGTCTCCAGACTGCGCTGGATGAACCGCTTGAGCGGTCTCGCCCCGTAGACCGGGTCAAAGCCTTCCTGCGCGATGAATCGTACGGCGGCATCGCTCAGCAGCAGCCCGACGCCGCGCTCAGCCAGGCGCAGCCGCAGACCGTCGGCCAGCTTGACGACAATCTGGCCGATTTCCGTCATCGTCAGCGGCTTGAACATGACGATGTCGTCCACGCGGTTGAGGAACTCCGGACGGAAATGGCCGCTCAGCTCCTTCATTACACGGTCCTTGACCGCCTGGGTCAGATCACCGTTGTCATCGGTTCCCTGGATCAGATGCGGTGAGCCGATGTTCGAGGTCATGATAACGATCGTGTTCTTGAAATCGACGATCCGGCCCTGCGAGTCGGTCAGCCGCCCGTCATCAAGCAGCTGCAGCAGGATATTGAACACATCCGGATGGGCCTTTTCGACCTCGTCCAGCAGGACGACTGTATACGGCTGGCGGCGGACCGCCTCGGTGAGCTGGCCGCCTTCCTCATAGCCGATGTAGCCCGGAGGCGCACCGACGAGGCGGGAGACGCTGTGCTTCTCCATGTACTCCGACATGTCGATGCGGATCATGCCGTCCTCGCGGTCGAATAGCGAGACCGCCAGCGCCTTCGCCAGCTCGGTCTTGCCGACCCCGGTCGGCCCGAGGAACAGGAACGAGCCGATCGGCCGGTTCGGGTCCTTGATTCCGGCCCGGGCACGCAGCACGGCGTCGGCCACCAGCGAGACGGCCTCCTCCTGACCGACGACCCGCTCATGCAGCGTCTCCTCCAGCCGCAGCAGCTTATCCCGCTCGCCCTCGACGAGCCTGCTGACCGGAACTCCGGTCCAGCGGGACACGATGTCGGCGATCTCCTCCTCGGTCACGGCTTCGCGCAGCAGCCGGGTCTCCTGATCCTGCTGCGCTGCTTCCTCAGCAGCCTTCACCTGCTTCTCCAGCTCGGGGATGATGCCGTAGCTGAGCTCGGCCGACTTGTTCAGGTCGTAAACCTCCTGGGCGTCGACCAGCTCCTTGCGGGCCTGCTCCAGCTTCTTCTTGAGGTCACGGATGCCCTGGATGGCCGATTTCTCTTTTTCCCAACTGGCTGTCATGCCCAAATGCTTCTCTTTAAGGTCTGCCAGCTCACGCTGCAGACTCTCCAGCCGCCGCGCGCTGGCATCATCGGTTTCCTTCTTAAGCGCCGCTTCTTCAATCTCCATCTGCATCAGGCGGCGGGTGACCTCATCCATCTCGCCCGGCATCGAATCGATCTCGGTGCGGATCATCGCGCAGGCTTCGTCCACCAGGTCAATCGCCTTATCAGGCAGGAAGCGGTCCGTAATGTAGCGGTTCGACAGCACACCGGCGGCAACCAGGGCGCTGTCATGGATTTTGACCCCGTGATGTACCTCGAACCGTTCCTTCAGCCCGCGCAGAATGGAGATGGTATCCTCAACGTCCGGCTCGCTGACCAGCACCTGCTGGAAGCGGCGCTCCAGTGCCGGGTCCTTCTCGATATACTTGCGGTATTCATCCAGTGTGGTTGCCCCGATACAATGCAGCTCTCCGCGGGCCAGCATCGGCTTCAGCATGTTACCGGCGTCCATCGCCCCTTCGGTCTTCCCTGCGCCTACGATTGTATGCAGCTCATCAATGAACAGGAGAATCCGGCCGTTGCTCTCGCGGATTTCCTTGAGCACCGCCTGCAGCCGCTCCTCAAACTCCCCGCGGTACTTGGCACCGGCAACCAGCGCGCTCATATCCAGTGAAAAAATCGTCTTGTCCTTCAATCCCTCCGGCACGTCCCGGCGGACAATCCGGTGGGCCAGCCCTTCAACGATCGCCGTCTTCCCGACCCCCGGCTCCCCGATCAGCACCGGGTTGTTCTTCGTTTTACGGGAGAGGATGCGGATCACCCGGCGGATTTCGCCGTCGCGTCCGATGACCGGGTCAATTTTGCCGGCGCGCACCTCGGCGACCAGATCACGGCCGTACTTCTCCAGCACCTCATAGGTGGCCTCCGGCTCCCTGCTGGTCACCCGCTGATGGCCGCGGATCTCCGCCAGCACTGACAACAGCTTGTCGCGTGTAATTCCGCGGCTGGTAAATAAGCCGCGCAGCTCCCGGTTAGCGCTGCCGTTGTCTGAAACCATCGCCAGTGCGGCGTGCTCCACAGCCACGAACTCATCATGCATCGCGGCCGCTTCCTTCTCGGCCTGCTCCAGCACTTCAATCAGCGAGGCTGATGCGTAGCGCCGCATCGTGCCTGCGCCCGACCCGCTGACGCTCGGCTTCCGCTGCAGCAGCTCTTCTGTACCACGCAGCAGCTCGGCTGCGGGAACATTCAGCTTCTGCAGCAGCCTTGGCAGCAGTCCCTCCTGCTGCTGGAGCAGCGCCTTGAGCAGATGGAGATTGTCAATCTCCTGATGCCCGGCAGCAGCCGCCAGCGATTGTGCTGCAGCGACCGCTTCCTGCAGCCTTTGTGTTAACTTGTTAAAATCCATATATATTCATCACCTTTCTTATGTTTAGCCCGTGGCCGCTTTTTGCCGCCGTTTTCCGCTGCTTCCGTGTTTCACTCCGGCCTGGAAGCTGCTGGCTTCAGCCAGCTTCCGGTAGAGCGCCTTCTCCGCTTCGTCCGTACCCGCCGGAATGACAATCTCCATCCGGAACAGGATGTCGCCGTTCGTGCCGTTCTGCCGCTTCAGTCCCTTTCCCGGAATGCGCAGCGTATGGCCGCTTGCCGTTCCGGCCGGGATCTTCAGCTTAATGCTGCTGCCGTCAGGTAGCGGCACTCTGGCTTCCCCGCCAAGCACTGCCTGCCATGGCGCAACCTCGACCGTGCCGAGCAGATCCCCGTCCTCGATTCCGTAAATATCATGCGGAGCAAGCTGCAGAACGATCAGCAGCTCCTCACTCTGGCCGGCCGCGCCCGGCACCCCGATCACAGTTCCCTCCGGTGAGCGCGGCGGAATACTGACCGCCACCTCCCGGCCGCCGGCCTGAACATTCACGTTGCCGCCTTTATAAGCCTGTTCCAGCGTAATCTCCAGCCGGGCCTGCGCCATACCGCGTCCGCCGCCGCTGAAGCCGAAGCCCCCGCCGCTTCCGCTAAAAAAATCAAAGCCCGCCCGGTCCGCCGCTCCCCGGCTGCCAAAAAACATCCCGAACAGCTCATCCTCGTCGATCCCGCTGCCGGAAGCAGAAGCGCCGCGGGCCCTGAACGCAGACTCCCGGCCTGCTCCAAAAGGGCCTTGCCCGCCACCTGATGACGGACCGCCGGTCCGCCGGCCCCCGGCTGAGCCGAACCCGGATGCCCCGTAGCGCAGCTCCTCATCATAAGCCGCCCGCTTCTCTTCATTGCCCAGCACCTCGTAGGCTTCCGCGGCCTCCTTAAACCTGGCCTCCGCCTCCGGGGCCTTGTTCACATCGGGATGCCACTGCTTTGCAAGCTTCTGGTAAGCTTTTTTAATCTCCTGTTTGCTTGCCTGCCTGCTTACGCCAAGCGCATCATAGTAATTTTTGGCCGCCAAGAGAATCCTCTCCTTTCAAAAAAAGACTCTGCATCTTATCCATCTATGGTATTCATAAAAGACGCATCATAGCCGGTATCCCACTACAATGCGCCTTCGTATAGACTTCTATATATAAAGCCAGGTGAAGCCGCCCCATACAGCTTCAGCACTCCACCGGACTGAACAGCTTATTGAAGCTCCGTTCCGGAATTGCTGTGATCCTGGATTTCGATCCGCTTGCCGGCGGTTTTTTGCCGCTTAGGCACTTCAAGCCGCAGCAGCCCGTCCTTCAGCGAAGCCCGGATGTCATCACCGTTGATATCCTGCACGTAGAAACGGCGGACATATTCACCATAACGCCGCTCCCGGCGCACAACCTGCTGCTTGTCATTTTCCTCGTTCTTCTCTTCCTTGCGCACCGCTTTAATCGTCAAGTAGGGGCTGGCATAATCAATGTCGATATCGTCCTTACCAAAGCCCGGCAGTTCAGCCTCAATCAGATAAGCCTGCTCACTCTCGCGGATATCTGTCCGGAAAGACAGGGCGCTGCTGCCGGTCATCGGGGCAAAAAACTCATCATTAAATACATCATGTAACGACTTTGCCAAAGCACCAAATGCATCATCTCTGCGTTTTCCAAAAGGGACCAAATCAAACATGTTCCATTCTCCTCTCATTGACTTTTGTTTTGTGTTTTTTGTACTTACTTTGACTTTGTTTGACCTTTCTTATGGCTTTATTATAGCGTCCCCCACTGCACCATTTCAAAACCCAAAAAAACCGAAAAACCGGGAATTTCCGGCATTTCGGCTTATTTTTCAAAGGTTATTTTTACCGCTCAACCTATTTGACCTTATTTGACCTATTTACAGACTTTATTTCAGATAACGCTCCCGGTATTCACTTTCCAGCATGCCCAGCATTACAACATCATGGTACTCATGGTTATAAAAAAGCGTCTGCCGCCGCACGCCCTCACGCACAAAACCAGCGCTCTCATATAGATGGGCAGCACGGCTGTTAAAGCTGTAGACCTCCAGCTCAATCCGGTGCAGATTCAAAATACCGAAGCCGTATTCCAGCATTAACAGCAGCGCTTCCCGCCCGAATCCCTGATTCTGGTGACGTTCTTCACCGATCGCAAGGCGCAGATGGCCAGTCCGGTTGCCCCGGTCCATATCCTGAATGGCAATGTCACCAATAACCTCGTCGTTCTCTTTCAGGGAAATGAGCAGCAGCACTGCACTGTCATCGCCCGCTTTGCGGTCAATATAAGCAGAAATCTGCTCTTTAGTGATATGCCGCTGCGTTCCTGTGAGCCGGCGTGTCTCCTCTCCAAAAAACATATGATAATACAGCTCAGCATCTTCTCCGTTAAGCGGTCGCAGATATACCCGTTCTCCTGTCAATAAACCTGAATGTCTTCCCATTATGCCATCCCCTGTCTCATTTACTGGCTCTATGGTATTCCATATCTGTATTTTATAAAATATACAAAACGGGTAAATTACAAAGGACAGATGGGAGAAACGGATGCTGATAAACCCCATGCTTAGCGATGACGGGAAGCTCCCGTACTACATACAGCTGTATGACTATTTCAAAAAAGAGATTCTCGGCGGCACACTGCCTGCGGATACACGCCTGCCTTCCATCCGCAGCCTGGCCGGACAGCTGTATATCAGCGCCACTCCCGTTGAGCTGGCCTACCAGCAGCTGGTTTCCGAAGGCTTTATCGCCAGCCGGCCGCGCAGCGGATTTAGTGTTCAGCCAATGCATGATTTTAGCGGGGCAGAAGCTGCTGCTGACCCGCCCGAAAGCCAAAGCCGGATGCTGATTCAAGCTGTCCTGCCGATTACACCCCGTGACCCGCAAAAGTACGTTTATGATTTTCACATTTCCAAAAATGACTTCTCGCTGTTTCCCCACAAAATCTGGCGCAGCCTCTTCCAGGAGCAGCTCGCTAATCCCGACCTGCTCCAGTATGGCGACCCTCAGGGGGAGCCGGCCCTGCGCGCCAGCATTGCCGCCCATCTGCGGCAGTTCCGCGGGCTGCACTGCCTGCCGGAGCAGGTCGTAATCGGCGGTGACCAGCATTTGCTCTGCTCGCTGCTGGGCCACATACTGCCGGGCAGTAACCGGCGGCTCGGCATTGAAGATCCGGGCTATCATCTGCTGCCGGCTGCTTTTGCAAGAAACGGCTATGAGATCATCCCAGTTCCGCTGCAGGAGGACGGGCTTGATATAGAACAGCTGCGTGATAGCGGTGCAGGAGCTGTATACATTTCTCCCTCCCACCAGTTTCCGTGCGGGATGATTATGTCCATCGCCAAGCGTCATGCCCTGCTGGACTGGGCCGCAACTACGGGTGGTTATATCATTGAAGACGATTATGACGGTGAATTCCGGTACCACGGCAGACCGGTACCCTCACTGCAGGGTCTTATGGAGAACAGCCCGGTGATCTACATGGGCAGCTTCGCCCAATCTGTTGCCCCGGCTCTCTGTGTACACTACATGGTGCTGCCGGAGAAGCTGCTGCCGGCTTACCGTAATCTCGCAAGGGAGCTCTACCTTGAGCATTCCGCTTCGCGGCTGAACCAGATTGCCCTGCATTTTTTTATGGAGCGCGGGCATTTCGCCAGACATCTGCGGCGGATGCGGCTGCTCTACCAGAAAAAGCATGAGGCCCTGCTGCAGGCCATTCAGTTATACTTCGGGGATCATGCAGCAGTCCGCGGCCAGGGCGCCGGCTTTCACTTGCTGCTGCGGCTGGTCAGCAGCGTTGATGCACGCCGGCTGGCAGAGACCGCTGCAGCCGCCGGAATCCGTGTGACCCCGATGTCGTATACGTGGTGGGGTGAATCCGGAGCGGAGGCGCACAGGAACGATGCGCCTGAGTTCATTCTGGGCTTCGGGGCAATCCCGGAGGAGCGGATCGGCGAAGGCATCCGCCGGCTGGCCGAGGTATGGCTGGGCTGAGAAGTTCGCAGCGCCTGCCGCCTTCCTAATCAGGAGCATGAGGTCCTGCCGGCCGCTCAGCTGTATTTTCGCAGCATCTCTTCCAGCATCGCCTTCAGCTCACTTACCAGCTCAGGCGGCTCCTGGACGGTCGCCTCATTGCCCAGCCCGGTAAAAAACCGGGCAAAGAAACGCAGATCCTGCGCCGGAACCTCCCCCTCCAGCCAGCCGGACCCGCCCTCACGGCTGTGCAGCAGCGGCGCCGCCCACAGCTCAGCCTCACAGGCCTGCATACCTGCAGCCGTCAGCTCTGCGTACAGCCGGACCTTAGTCCGGCTTTTTTGTGCTTCCGTCCCATCAGGCTGTACGCCCGCCTGCGGCTCTGCCGCATACTCATGCCTGTTCCCCAGATGCACCCGGCGCAGATCAAGCGGCTCATAACCTGATGCCTGCTCCTTAACAGCATCAATCCGGTCACAGCGAAATACCCGGATACTCCCGCGCAAAAAGCAATAAGCCGGGCAATACCACAGCCCGTTGCTGGCATAAATGCCGACCGGCTGCACCGGGCGCAGGCTGCGCTCGCCTCTGGATTCATAGCCGATCAGCAGCACCTTCTGATCTATAGCCGCCTCCAGCAGGACTGACAGGAAGGGAAACTCGGCCTGGCGCGCCGGGGTCACGAAATCAATCCGGTTCTTCATTTCATCAATCCGGTCACGTACATCGCCGGGCATATAATGATAGAATTTATGCAATGCTGAAACCGATGCCTCTTTAAAGGGCAGATACTCATAATGACGCAGGGCATGGCTGGCAAAAAAAATCGCCACCGCCTCCTCCTCCGTAAACGCAATCGGCGGAAGAATCCGTTCATTCAGCACCTGGTAGCCCCCGTGGGGTCCTACCTCTGAATAAAGCGGCACGCCGAGCTCACCCAGCTCCTGCAAATCCCTGAGGATGGTCCGGGTGGATACGCCGAATTCATCGGCCAGCTCCCTGACGGTAAATTTACGTTTGCGGTTGACTGTCATCATCAGGTCGAGCAGCCGTTTCGATTTGGACATGGTATGATCTCCGTTGTTTTTATTTTATTATGACAATAGTTGTCACTATTATAACCTACAATAAGAGCATAGCCCGGATGGACGGGCAAATCTACCGCAAGAAGGAGCGATTTTATATGAATATAGAAGTAAATCCGTTTATAATGCTTGAGGGAACAGCGCGCGAGGCCATTTCATTTTATCAGGAGAGTCTTGGCGCAAATCTGCTGTTTATGCAGACTGTGGGGGAAGGCCCGCTGGATCACGATGTACCCCTGTCCGAAGAAGATATGGCGCGTATTGCCCACTCCGTGCTCCGTATCGGTGAAACCACAATGTTCGTAGCCGACCTGGAACCGGGGCAGACGCGGCAGACGGGCAACGGCCTCAATCTCTGTATCTCCACAAATGACGCGGAAACGTCAGAGCAGCTGTACAACGTACTGAAAGAAGGCGGGCAGGTGGACATTGAATTGGGGCCGGCCTACTTCAGCACTGCCTATGGCATGGTGACTGACAAGTTCGGCGTTACATTCCAGATTTTCACGAAGCGGCAGCGCTAAAATTGTTATTCAGACCCGGCAGCCCTTTTGGCTGTCGGGTTCTTTTTCTGCAAAAATGTCACATTCCCGCTGCCTGCTCCGTTGTACAGATTGAAAGGAGGTGAACAGCCTTGGAGAATACAGAACTGCAGCGCACAGTGGACGGGGTTCTGGCCGGGGATACCGGCAGATTTGAGAGTATCGTTCTCGCATACCAGAAACAGATTGTCCTGTACTGCTGCCACATGCTCGGATCATATACGGAGGCTGAGGACAGCGCACAGGAGGTTTTTTTCAAGGCCTACCGCTCTCTGGACAAGTATAATCCGGAAGTGCCGTTTGGAGCCTGGCTGTACAAAATCGCCTACAACCAGTGCATCGATGTGCTCCGCAAACGGAAGCTGGGCAAGGCGCTCAAGCTGTTCTATCAAGATGAGACGCAGCACAGGCCGGTAGACCGGCAGATCGAAGACAAATATCTGGATGAAAAGGTTCAGCGGGCTATGGCCAAGCTGTCGGCAGAGGAACGGAATCTGCTGATCCTGCGTTCTGTGGAAGAAATGAGCTATCAGGATATCAGCCTGGTTCTGCAGCAGAACAGCGCCCGGCTGCGGAAAAAGTATGAACGGAGTGCGGAGAAGTTCCGCAAATACTATGCAAATGCGAAGGGAGAGGACCGCTATGCCGGTTTACAGCGAAAAGGAATTGAGAGACATCCTTCTTAAGGCTGCGCCAGCAGAAATGGATGTGTCCGGCAGGGTGATGGAGCGTTTATATGCCGCCAAGCAGACAAAGGAGAGATTTTTCATGAAATATAAAGTAGGCGTACTGGTTATGGCGGGGCTGCTGCTGACGGCCTCCTCCGGTTTTGCAGCCGTGCATTACCAGAGCCTGAAGAATAAGGACGGGGAGCTGACTTACCAGGTAAAGCCGGTCGCAGAATTCCCTGTACAGCAGGAGGAAGTCATTCAGCGGCTTGATTACACCAGAGAGCTTGGGGAGCAGCTGCTCCAGGACGGTACGGCGGCGATTATTTATGTGACTGCGCATAATCCGGAAGGGGTAACCGATACACGTTCCAAACCGGTAGTCTATGGCGATTGGTCTGTGCTACAGGCTAAACTGGGCGGACAGGAGACCGGCCTCGGCCTTGCAGAGCAGCTTCCTGACGGTTATACCTTCCATAGCGCCTCCGCCCGATATGAGCCGATCAAGCCTGCCCCCGAAGAAGCGGCAGCGATAACGGACAAGCTGCGCAAGCAGGCAGAGCAGTCGGGTAAGGGTTATGCCCTGCTGCCGGTCGGATTGTCAGACAAACTGCTCACCCTGACCGCTTCCTACCGGAAAGGAGAGCAGGAAGTTACTGTACAGATCAGTAAAACCGCCGCCCTTCCTACCATGTATGTAGATGAAAAGGTTGATTTTACTGCGGAGAAGCTGACTGCGGGCGGCACAGAGCTGATCTACACCCGATACAAGGGCGGTAATACTCTTACATGGTCGGCTGAAATTCCCGGCCGGGAAGAATACCTGCTGTACCAGCTCGACGAGATGAGCGGGCAGTTATTCAGCAAGGAAGAGATGGTCCGGCTGGCGGAGCCGCTGCTGAAATAAGCAACTGACCCGGTCAGCGGGAGCTTAGCTCAATAAAGCGCCCGCCACAAATAAAAGGTCGCATAGGCTTCCCAGCCCTTCCAGGGCACCGCCAGCTCCAGCAGCTCCGCAGGCGTAGGCTTGCGGTCCATGCCGGTCAGGAATTTGACCACGTTTTGCAGCCCTACATCGCCTACCGGATAGGCAGTGGTATCGCGCAGGCAGCGCATCCGCACATACTGCGAGGTCCAGGGGCCGATCCCCCGCAACTTCAGCAGCCGTACTTCCGCTGCCTCCGGCGACGGCAGGGCCAGCAGTTCTTCCCGGCTTAGACCGTCTCCGGCGATAAGGGCAGCGACTTCCAGGATCGTCCGCGCTTTGTTACGGGTCAGCTGCAGGCTGCACAGCTCCTCCTGAGTGACCGTCAGAAACACCTCAGGTGCGGGAAAATGATAATACGTATGTCCTTCATATTCAAGTGAAGCGCCATACTCGGCCGTGATCCGCTGCTTGAGCCTGTAGGCAAACGCCAGGTTAACCTGCTGGCCGAGAATGGCCCAGCACAAGGCCTCGAACAGATCGGGAATGCCGATAATCCGCAGGCCCTGCTCGCTCACTGTCAGCGGCTGCAGCAGCGGGTCCCGTCCCGCAAGCTCATAGAACGGGGCCAGATCGCGGTCCAGATCAAACCATTCCACGATATAGCGGACCAGCCAGGCTATGGCCTCCGCTCCCGGAACAGCCCCGCTCAGCAGTGTAACCTGCAGACGCCGAGGCTGTTCCTCCGCCGTTGTCAGCCGGATCAGGAGCCTCTCTCCCCCTACAATAAACAGACGGTTAACCCCTTCATCGTCCGGACGGAACAGGCATTCCAGCGGCGACCTGTGCATATAGGCCAGACAAGCGTTTAAATCAAAATAATCCGGCAACGGCAGCTCAAAAAGCAAATCGTTCATGACCCTTCGCCCCCACATGTGTGATTCCCTCCAGCGCCAGCAGCTCCTGCTTCAGCTTCAGCCCGCCCCGGTAGCCGGTCAGGGTGCCGTTCGCCCCGATGACCCGGTGGCACGGTACAATAACCGGAACCGGATTCTGTCCGTTAGCGGCACCGACAGCACGCACCGCAAGCGGGCGGCCGATCTGTACTGCAAGCTCCTTATAGGTAGCAAGCTGTCCGTGCGGAACTTGCAGCAGCCCTTTCCAGACCTCCTGCTGAAAGGCAGTTCCCCACAGGTCCAGCGGCAGGCCGCTGAAGCTGACAGCTTCGCCTGCAAAATAGCGTTCCAGCAGACCGATAACGCCCATCTCCGCAAATACTTCTGCATTCTCTTCAAGCCGTGCAGAAGGGGCATGGAGATTCAGCCAGCCTGCCGGAAGCTGCCCCTGATCCTGTTCATAGGACACGCGGATCAGTCCCTTAGCGCTGGCCCATAATGTCCATGCTCTGCCCCCAAGAGTCACGTTATGATGATAGAGGATGACCAGCTGTGCAGCAGCATTCCTCCGGCTTCCGGCTGTTCCCGGTTTATTCGTGATCCCGCTCATGAGCAATCCCTCCCTTAAATTGATTACGGTAATCCGTTGGTGACTGGCCGTTCCTGCGCGTGAACCAGGCGGCAAAATGTGAAGCGCCCGCAAAGCCCGCATTTCTGCTAATCTCAGCAATCGGCGTATCCGTATGAGCCAGCAGCCTGCAGGCTTTGTCCGACCGCAGCTGGTCCAGCTTTACAGCCGGGGAATAGCCCTTTACCCGCTTATACGTCCGCTGCAGATGATACGGGCTGACAGTAAGCGCCTCTGCCAGCTTAGACAGCGTCAGCTTCTCAGCCAGCCGCGCCTCCATCACCTCATCTGCCCGGGCAGCGAGTACCGCATCCGGGCGGAGTACGCCGCCTTCCTCGGGCTTGCACCGCTTGCACGGGCGGAAGCCCGCCCGGGCCGCTTTTTCCAAAGACGTATAAAATTCCACATTCTCCGCCTTCGGTGTTCTGGCCCGGCAGGAGGGGCGGCAGACGATACGGGTCGTAAGTACAGCCGTATAATAAATGCCGTCATAAGTCGGCTCGCGGTTAACCACTGATGCATAAATACGCTCAAATAATGCCTGCTCCATAATCACATCACCTCATACCGCCAGTATAAACGATTGTTTTCCGCTTATGCAGGTTTCGGGAACAGGAGAGCAAGATTACGACAGTGCAGGCTGAAGCGGCTGTACCAACTTTAACAGGGGGTAACCGGGCACAAAAAGAACCCTCCGCATCACGCCATTATGCGTACGGAGGGTTGTTCAGCAAATAGATTCATTTTATGAAGTGTTTTATTATCGTTGTTATAAGAATTAATTAAATAGCAGCTTTCGGTACTCCAACATCAGAAGGCCCCTCTGCAACCGGCGGTTTCTTCTTCTTCATATAATCGGAATAGTAAGCCGTAATGATTGGAACCAGAATGGAGGTCACAATAACGGATGCGGCTACAAGCGCTGTTGCGGTTTCGGCCGCAGGCAGGAATTCCGGCTTGAGGTTAGCCACCAGCATAGGATTCGCGACAGCTGCTCCGGCGGTGCTGGATGCGGCCAGTCCTGCTGTACCATTGCCCCCGCCGATGTACTTGTCGGCCAGAATCAGCGGAATACCGGTAATCACAATAACAGTGAGACCGAGCAGAATACCCAGCAGGCCTGTATCCAGAATGACGCCAAGGTCAATCGAGCTGCCGAGTGCGAAGCCAAAGAACGGAATGAGGGTCTGTGTCGCTTTTCCGAAATAAGCGCGAAGGTCGTGGTCAAGGTTACCCAGCAGGAAGCCGACCAGGAATGGAAGTACAGCGCCTACAAATACATGCGGTTCAAACACAGCTACACCGGTACTGCCGAGGATCAGCATGGTTACGAGCGGGCCGGATTCCAGGGACATCAGCACGAACGCGCCGGATTCTTCTTTGGTGCCGTACTGCTGCATAATGGAGGCATACAAGCCGCCGTTGGTCATATCCATCGCCGAGATAATAGCGAGCACTGACAAGCCGGCGAAGAAGCCGTTCTTAACGCCGCCTTCAGGAAGGAACTGAATGGCAATCAGGGCCACAACCCAGGCCACAGCAATTTTGGTCAATACCAGTGTTCCGGATTTGCGCAGTACCGTTCCAGTCGCCCGCACGTCAATCGCTGCGCCCATACAAAAGAACCATACAGCAAGGATCGGCACCGTACCGGTCATAAGCCCCTTGGTGAAACCGCCGAAATATTCGCCCGCATTAGGGAAGGCCGTGTGGATAATCGCCCCCAGGAACAGCGGTACCAGCATCATGCCGCCGGGGATCCGGTCGAGCGTCTTTTTAATTTTCATAGTAATTAATCATACCCTTCATCTTATGTTGTTGCCCGGCCGCACCTTCATCTCAGTTACGGCTCAGTCCAAGCTCCGGGATCATCCGTGAGAATAAATCATCGCTTTCTTTGAGCTGCCGCGAGAACGCCTTACCGTCCTTAACCAGCAGTCCAAGCCCGTTCATTGTCATAGCTTCACGAAAGTTACGGTCTTCCGTCCCTTTAATAAAGGCCTCTGCCAGCAGCTCCGAAATGGCATCCGGCGTATCTTTAGGTACAGCAAGCCCTCTCCATGTACCGGTAAAGTTCACATGTACTCCGGTCTGTTCCTCCAGTGTGGGCACATCAGGCAGCGCTTCTGAGCGCTTGTCGGCATTGACTGCCAGTGTCCGCAGCTTTCCTTCATCCACATATTTCTTCACCTCGGCCGGACTTACAGGTACCGCATCGACAAAGCCGTCCATCAAAGCAGAGACAGCCGGCCCCGCACCTTCAAAGGGGATATGGGCGAACTTCACACCGGTTTCCCGTTCCAATGTTACGGCAGCTAAATGCCATATGCTCCCCGTTCCTGCGTTTCCCATTTTCAATTCGCCTGGATGCGCTTTCGCAAAGTCGAGAAATTCATTCACAGTTTGCCATGGCGCTTCGGCTCTTACGGTAATGGCGGAAGGATCAAAATTTGTCTGGGCGATCGGTTTAAACTTCTCATAAGTAATCGGCAGCAGTCCCAGATGCGGCAGAATCGTCAGCTCCGCCGGCAAAAAAGTGACCGTGTAGCCGTCAGCCTTAGCATTCGCACCTTCCATCAGTCCGACGGAACCTCCGCCGCCTGTCCGGTTGAGTACGATTACCGGCTGTCCAAGCACCTTCTCAGCAGCCTTAGCCAAAGCCCGCGCGGTTGTATCTGTTCCCCCGCCGGCAGCATAAGGTACGATCAGTGTGATCGGTTTATCGGGAAAATCGGCACTGACGCCATTGTCGCCCCGGTATCCGGTTATGCGAACTCCGATAAAGAGAAGTGCAGCTATCATAACTGCTGCTATTCCTAACGCGATCTTTGTTGTCCGTTTCAACGGCTATCCCTCTTTCTTAGTCTGTATACAGTCCTCCACCCCCTGAATTTTTTTGCACATCAGCCGCAGCGTGCGGGGATGTGAAAGTTTTCTCAAATAGAACTTTAAAGCATTCAGAGGGTATGCAGCAATCGTATTATCTTATTTTGAATCGTCAGAAATGCCGGAACCATGCGGTTTTGGCAGATCTGCATACTGATTGGAAGATTTGCTGTTCTCCCGGTACTTCCCCGGTGTAATGGATTTGCTCTTCCGGAAGACCCGGATAAAGCTGTTCTCATTCTGATAGCCGACAAGCTGAGCAATTTCCGCTACCTTCAGGCTGCTGCCCTGCAGCAGTTCACAGGCTTTTCCGATTCTAAGGTTGGTCAAATAGTCATACAGGGTCGTTCCGGTCTCTTCCTTGAAAAGGTTGCTGACCGAGGAGACCCCCAGATTGACATGGGCGGCGATATCCTGCAGGCCAATATTATGCTGCAGATGCTCCTCCATATAAGTAATCAGCTGTTGCACCAGCACATACTCCTTGGACTGCCGGTGCACTTCCAGTGCATGCGCCATCTGCTCAATGATACGGCACAGCATCTCTTCAATATCCGTCAAATCGAGTGTAGACACCTGGTGAATGGTATAGTCAGCCAGCTCCGGAGGCAAAGCATGTCCTCCTGCGGCGGCAATGCGGATAATTTCCTCCAGCAGATCATCCAGCATGCGGATCATTTTTTGCGGCTGAAGACCTCTCTTGCGTACATCTGATGCCCATCTGTGCACCCGCTGGCTCCCGGTAGCGGCGTCTGAGCTTTTGAGGGCCTGCAGCACCTCCTGCTGCCAGGTGTCATCGGCTGCTGTGCTGCTCTCATCAGGCTTGTTCTCCAGCCCGGAATAGAGGCGGACACGCCCGTATCCGTCGTACAGACGGTAAGATAAAGCGACCTCCGCCTCCGTATAGGAGCGGGCAGCCTGACCAATCAGCGCTGCCTGTGAACCGATTCCGGCAGACACGGATATACCCAGCACATCGGACACAATGCCAACCAGCTTCAGGGTATCTTCGTACAGACTCCGCGCATTCTCCCCTTCGGCGGACTGAAGCAGCAGAACCAGGCTATCCTTGCGCGGTGATGCCGTAACCGTCCGCCAGGATGAACTGAAGAATTCGGATACCATATTGTTCATCGCATACTTGAGCAGCTGCTGGTCTTCCTCTGTATAAGCAGCCGCCCACTGTGAATGGCGGTCGATGGAAATAACCAGCAGCTCGAAAGGCCCCTGCTGCCAGCCGGCAAAATAATGCTCCCATTTCGTCTTTGTCTCCTGCTTGCCCATATTCCTGAGAATCAGATCCCCGAGGAATTTGGAGCGCAGCTCCGGGAGGCTCCAGTCAGCCACCAGCGATTTGCTCCGGAACTCGCCGACCAGCTTGCCTATGACGGGCTCCAGATCGTAGAGATTGCCGTGCCCTCCCCCTTTTTGCTCAGGGCTTAGCAGCCGGTTGATCCGCTTGAGCGGCCGGAAAGCGGCGAAGTTATAATAGTAGATCGCAGAGCAGCCGACAGCTATCGAGATCAGCGACAGCGACAGCATCATATTGCGGGCTGTCGTTACATTCTTCAGCAGCTGCTCCATCGGAACCAGCGAAACGAGGCGCCAGCCGGTGACATTGGAGAAAGCCTGGTTGGCCATATAAGCCTGGCCTTTTATTTTGACATGGGCAAACGGGCTTACATCGATCTCCGTCAGAACATCCTTCATATCCTCAAGCGGCACAGGCAGATTAATCTTGGGATAGATCAGCTCCCCCTCCAGATTGTATACAAACTGGTAGCTGGATAAATGGGTGTACATCTTGGAGAAAAGCGTATCGTAATCAAGATCGATGAGCACCGCCCCTGTAACGTTCCCGTTCCGGACGACCGGACGGGCCAGGGAGAGCAGCTCCGTATTGCTCAGCTGTGTATCGGAACCGGTGTACAGCCTTCTTTTAATTAGAAGCGGCTTCTCCTTAATTCCCTCCAGCCATCCGCTCCAGTCATGCTCCGGCGCTTCCTCCCAGTCGGACCTGTAGCCATACCGGCTTGACACTACGGAGTGTTCCTGAAAATTAATGACGCTGATTGCATGAATGTCCGGCTCCGACACCAGCGCCTTCAGCACATTCTGCGGCTGCGCGGCCGCCTCCGCCGCATGATCCGCATCTGCAGACAGGAACGCCAGCACAGCCGGATTAAAGGAGAGGTCGACCGCTTTGTTGTCCGCCTCCCGGAACGCCCGGTTCGTCACATCCACATTAATCTGCAGCAGCTCGACGTTCGGCGTGTTCAGCTCCGTATCAAGCGCCTGGCGGTATTCCCGGTAGGAGAACAAGCCGATTAGTGTAATACAGAGTGAGACACTTATGGTTAGAAACAGAATCAGCCGGTTCTGTTTGTTGTTCAGCAGGTACTTCAGTTTGAATCTCAGCATACTTACAGCTTCATCCTTCCGCTAGTTCCCTTAAGTTTCAGAACCTTAGAGTAGCATGGATAGCCGTGCTGCAATATGGGGCATGTCATATCCGGCGTCTTTTCTAAAAATTTAAATTAAATTGTCATAGATTTGCTTTTATTATTGAAAAATACACATATCGGCACTCTGTAAAAGGTACGTGAAAGATAACAGGCAACTCTCGCATAGATGGTATAATGGGGGAACGCTAAGCTGGCAGAAACGGCTACGACGTCCTAAAGAGGCTGCACACGTTTCTGAGAGAAAGACAAAGAACAGCGAGAAGCAGATTTTTTCTTATTTTGAACAACACATTTTCACTTACAGGAGACCGATTGTGATGCAGCCAAATTATGCCCTGGATGAGGCCGAATGGGAAAAGCTCATTTCGGATGCGGCCCATTATTTCGATGATTTGACCCTGAAACGGGGATTTCAATATTTTAAACAGAACCGCGTTCAGACGTTCTCGATCAGTGAGCCCCGGAAGATGAGGGCACTGGTTGAGGGCAGAGAAGCATACCATGTCTATATCAGTCTCGATCATTTCTCGGGCAGCTATTGTGATTGCCCGGTAGACGGACCCTGCAAGCATATGGCTGCAGTGCTTATGCACTTTGCACATGCTCAAGGACGGTCTGTAGCACTCCTTGCCAATGCCAAGGCTACAGCAAGCCGTCCCAAGGCCGGCGTGGCTGATCCGGCAGATAAGGGGAGCCGCAGCGCCCTGATGAAGAAGCTCAGCGGGCTGATTCCCGGGGCAACCGTAGCCCAGTGGCACGAGTATATGCAGCTGCTTGCAGGCCCGCTGGATCACACGGTGCGCAACCCCCAGTATGTCAGCCGGATATGGACTGCCATTGGTGAAGCCCGGCCGCCGCTCTCCCCCGCTGCGGGGAGACTGTTCAAGCTGCATGCCCATCTGTTTATTCTGGACAAATTGCTGCAGCCTGCACTGGCCGGAGCGGGCAGCACCGGTCTGGGCTATTCGCTAGGCTATTATACAGCCATTGCCGTTTCCGAGCTGCAGACAGACATCACCGGGCTGATGCAGCAGCCGCTGCCGCTTGAGGCAGAGCCGGGAGAATGGCCGCGGGTGCTCGATACCGTATCTTATGTGCGCCGGCAAATGCTGGCTGAAGGGCGGGAACGTTCGCGGGAGCAGCCTTATTTTTCAGCCTGCTATAATCTCTTGTGGACACGCTGGCTGGTTCCTAATGCTGACGGCACAGCCCTGTACTCGGATGAGCTGGAGGCACTGCGCAAGGCAGAAGGGGAGCTGGAAACCCCGCACTCCCGGCAGGCGCTGCTGCTGGCAGAAGCCCGGATGTATTTCCTGCTGGGCGATGACCGGGCAGCGTGGGAGCTGCTCCGCAAGGCCTCCGAGCGGCCCGGCATTCACCCCGACGAGCTGCTGGCCTTCCTCGCCCCGCTAAGCGAAGCCGGGCACTGGTCACGGCTCGCTGCCTGGCTTGCCGAAGTGGGCCCGCTGCTGACCAGCCGGCTCTATAACCTGAGCGATTACGCCCGGCACTGGGCGGATGCAGTCCGGCATGTACCGGAGACGGAGCCGCTCATGTGGGATACCCTGTCCAGCATGCTGCCCCTCTCACGGGAAATCTATGAAGAACTGCTGCTGCAATACGAAAAGTACCAGGACTGGATGGATTACCAGCTTGCCTCCGGCAAGACTCCTGCCGACTTCCGCGTCAGCGATCTCCAGCCGCTGGAGAAAAATGCGCCGGAGCTGCTCCTGCCTTTCTATCACCAGGCCGTGGAGCGGTTTGTCCTGGAGAAGAACCGGCACAGCTACAAATCTGCCGTCAAGCTGATCAAGCGGTTAGCGAAGCTGTATAAAAAACTGAAGCGCGACGAACGCTGGGAGGCGTATCTGGAAGCCTTCACCTCCCGGAACAGCAGGCTGCGCGCCCTGCAGGAAGAGCTGCGGAAAGGAAAACTGATCCCATGAGCAAGCCTATCTACAATATAACTGTCCAGCTCGCTTTGACGCGGTACGGCGATGCCCTGATTTATGCCGTTGACGGCCGGAACGAATATGTTCCCGGTGTCCAGCTGAAGCAGACGCTGTTCGCCTGGCATGAGGAATCCTTCTATGGAACCGAGCTAACCCTGCAGAATGCAGACGGGGTGGATCTGGTCGTGCTGCCTGCCGAGCAGGTTATCCCCTTCTTCGCTGAGCTGCAGCTGCTGAAGCATGTGGACTGGAGCTGGCAGGGCGATGCTGCCCTGCTGACTGAGCTGGCTCCCGCCGTTTCCGGGCTGCTGGCGGAGAAGCAGTACGTACCCGACTTCGCCGCTTACCGCGAGGGCCAGCTCCAGTGGCACTGGGAAGGGCACGCTCTCGAACAGCTGGCCGAAGGAAATGACGGACTGGCCGCAGCGCTGCACGGGCTGGCCGGACGGCCTGCCCTGGCGGCAGGCCTAGGCGCGGCTTTCTCCGCGGCGGTCTTCCAGCGCTATTACGGCACGGAGACCGAAGCCGGCGACCTGCGCAGCGAATTTCCGCTGCTGTTCAGTGCAGACGGCGCGGCCGCCCTCGGCCAGGACGAGGAGAGCTGGCTGATGTCGATCGGCTGGAAGGCCGACACCGCGCCGTTCCGGCCGGCGCTGCAGCTGCTCGAGCCGGATGAGGCGTCGCCTTACTGGCGGCTCCGGCTGCTGCTGCAGGACAAGCGCGATGAATCCGCGCTTGTTCCGCTGCGGCTCACCACTGACGGTGAGCCGCACGGCGAGTGGCCCGCTCCGTGGGACGCCCACGTCCGCGAGCGGGCGCCCGGATGGCTCTCGCGGCTGCGCGAGAGCCTGCCCGGCGGGCACATCGGCCACGGGGACGATGTGCTGGGGGAACCGCTCAGCGACGAGCTCGCGTGGCGGTTCCTGAACCAGGACAGCCGGCTGCTGCTGGAAGCCGGCTGGCAGGTGCTGCTGCCGGCGTGGTGGGAGGCCGCCAGCCGCCGGAAGCCGCGCCTGCGCGCCAGAGTCAGCTCCGGCGAGGGCAGCGGCGGCGGCAGGTCGCTGTTCGGGCTGGATGCGCTGGTCGACTTCGACTGGCGCATCTCGATCGGCGACGCCGACCTCTCGGAGGCGGAGTTCGCCGAGCTGGTCGCACGCGGCGAGCGGCTCGTGCAGTTCCGGGGCAAGTGGATTCCGCTTGACCCCGCCCTGCTGGCCCAGATTCAGCGGGCCATGGCCGGGATGGACAAGTCGCGCGGCTTGTCCTTCCAGGATGTTTTGCAGCTGCACCTGCTGGGCAGCGGCGAAGAGGATGGCGGTGCGGAAGCCGCAGCGGAGGAGGCCGAACAGCAGGCAGCCCGCGTCCGGCTCGAGGTGGAGCTGAACGAGCAGCTGGTTCAGCTGATCGGCCAGCTCGGCCAGCGTGCCGACTGGCCGCGGCCGGCTGTGCCGGCGGCGCTGCAGGCAGAGCTGCGCAGCTACCAGCACGAGGGCTTCGCCTGGCTGGCCTTCCTCCGCCGCTTCGGCCTCGGCGCTGTCCTGGCCGACGACATGGGCCTCGGCAAAACCGTGCAGCTGATCTCCTATCTGCTGCACATGAAAGAGGCCGGCCCGGATGACGGCGGGCCGCAGACCGATCCGCCGGGCTGGCCGGCTCTGATCATCTGCCCGACCTCGGTGCTCGGCAACTGGCAGAAAGAGCTGCAACGCTTCGCCCCTTCCCTGAACGTCATGCTGCATTACGGCGGCAGACGGCTGAACGCCGGATATTTCTACGGCGCGGCCTCGCAGGCCGATGTGGTTCTGACCTCGTATGCTACGGCTGCACTGGATCAGGAGCTGCTCCAGCAGTTTACCTGGGCGGCCGTCTGTCTCGATGAGGCGCAGAATATCAAGAATGCCGGGACCAAGCAGTCTGCTGCGGTGCGCAGCTTCCCGGCGCTGCACCGGATTGCCCTGACGGGTACGCCGATTGAGAACCGGCTGTCCGAGCTGTGGTCGATCTACGATTTCATTACACCGGGCTACCTCGGCAGCGCCAAGTCCTTTCAGAACCGGTTCGCGAATGCGATAGAAAAGGAGCGGAATCCCGAGCGGACAGCCGATCTCCAGAAGCTGGTGAAGCCGTTCATGCTGCGCCGCAAAAAGAAAGACCCGAGTATCCTGCTGGATCTGCCGGACAAAAACGAAATGAAAACCTATGTCAATCTCACAGCAGAGCAGGCGGCGCTATATGACCAGAACGTAACCGGTCTGCTGGAGAAAATGAACAAGCTGGAAGGAATTGAGCGCAAAGGTGCCATTCTTGCTGCACTGACCAGCCTCAAGCAGCTCTGCGATCATCCGGTGCTGCTGACAAAGGAAGCCCTCCCGGAGGCAGGGGAAGGTCTTCTGGATTCAGCTTCCCTGATCGAGCGCTCATCCAAGCTGGAACGGCTGCTGGCGATGGTACGGGAGCTGCGTGAAGAGAATGAGCGCTGCCTGATTTTCACCCAGTATGTCGGCATGGGCCAGATGCTCCAGTCCGTGCTTCAGCAGGAGCTCAAGGAGCCGGTGCTCTATTTGAACGGCAGTACCTCCAAGCAGGCCCGCGACCGTATGATTGACCAGTTTCAGACCCCGGCTCCGCCGGAGGGCGGACCGTCCGGGCCGGATCAGCCGAATGTATTCATTCTCTCGCTCAAAGCAGGCGGCGTAGGCCTTAACCTGACGGCAGCCAATCATGTGTTCCACTTCGACCGCTGGTGGAATCCGGCCGTAGAGAACCAGGCGACGGACCGGGCTTACCGGATGGGTCAGACCAAGGACGTGCAGGTGCATAAATTCATCTCCCTCGGCACACTGGAGGAGCGCATCGACGAGATGCTGGAGAGCAAGCAGCAGCTCAGCGACGATGTCATCTCCGGCTCCGAGAACTGGATTACCGAGCTTAACAATGATGCGCTGAAGGATCTGTTCACGCTCCGGCGGGAATGGGTAGGCTGATTTTATTACATTGCAGGACTTGCGAAACTGCTGCGGATGTATAAAAGATTCCTTTTGCATAAGCTGTCTTGCTTTTGTTTTGTCCCGCTCCGTGACACTCCGTCACACTAAACCGGAATAGTTGTAGTTTGTACACTTAAAAATGGCTATCTGTCGTGCCTGGGATATATAAATGTATTTTGTGCAATTAAATCTGTCTGAAATGACTGAAACAGCCCTTTTCCGGCTTTTTAAGTGTACGAAATACAGTTATACGTGCATTAGAGAGAAAAAACCGGTGTTTTAGTTGTATAAAGTGCAGTTAAGCCAGAGGGTTGATAATGAATCAGCTGCGCACGTAACAGCATAAGTCCGATTATTTTAGAAAAAGACGGTCCACGACGGACCGTCTTTTTCATTTCCAAAGTGTATAATACTGGTAATAACGCTAAATCTTTTCCCGGGAAATGAGGAACTGAAATGCGCCTGGCCAACTGTATACTAACTGTGTTTATGGCTGTATGATTGCTGACAATCACAGCCTGCTCACGGCAGGAAGGTACGCCCTTTAACAACAGTGTAAATGAAGCGGTACATGCCGCTAATACTTACAAGAAAGCGGAGCTTGAAGCTACTCTTCCGGCTAATCAGAAAGAAATTACATTACAGAAGCAGGCAAAAACGAAAGAAATCCGCAGCCTCACCACCACAGCCTTTTTCGACACTCTGGCTAACAACCAGGACTATTCCCAGGCCCCCGAAATCGCTTTTTTAAAGCAGCATAGGCTCCAGATCACCTACATCAGCTACAGTAAAGTAAATACCGCTGAAACATCGATTGAGCTCTCCTATAACGGTACGCTCCGCTTTGGAGAAGCTGCCGCAGATAAGCTGGCTCTGAAAGGTACGATAATTCTCCTAAACGATCAGGGAATCTGGAAAGTAGACAGTGATAACTACAATTCTGAAGATATATCCGGATTACTGGATTTGGATTAGCCTCCTTGAAGCTGTTCCGTGCACGGGTAAGCCTGCCTTTCTCACCACTGCTCCGACATTCTAAACGTTGCCGCTACGTTGTCTTCACCGGCAAGTGAGCTGATGACAAGTGTTATCGGCTCTTCCTGCAGATCGTAGAGCAGTAGCTGGCTCAGCAGGCTTACAGAAATATTCTGGTATGCTCCGGCAATCCCCGACCCGAGACCCTGTGTAATGACCCTTCCGCCCGTTATTGAGGTACATGTATAATTAACCTGCAGCGCGGTTTCAGTGACGGGAATGGGCGTTGTCGGTGTAGGAAAGTTCACAAAGCTTCCATTGAGCGTTCCGCCGGCCATTATTTTATATCGGACCGGTGTTGAGGCCAGAATGTCCAGGCTGTCTGCCCTGAGCTCAGCAGCCGCTGCTTCGGGAATCGTTATGGTACCGCTTCTGCGGAAGCTGATGGCCGCGAAATCACCGGAGGTTATAGCGATATCATTGCGGAATTCCGAGGTAATCCGGCTGATTTCAATTGGCCGCAGCTTTACAGGGTGGTAAATCCCTGCGCTGTCAATCAGGAAGATCTGTACCTGCAAATTCTCCTGTGAATAGACTGCATTGAATTGAAAGTAATGCTGGGTGATATTATAGGTCCTGGTAATCACTTCCCGGTAGTCCAGCTGGAACAGCTCTTGGGCAAACAGCGTTTCCGGGCTCGCATCATTGTTCAGGCCTGTCAGATACACTACGGCTCTGGCTGTTCCGTTATTCACCACTTTGACCACAGCCTGGCTTACAGGACCCAGGCCTGATGTAGAACTGTTCGTTAATGTATTTGATGTTAATACTGGCAATTCCCCTCCTCCTCTCCAAGTAACCTCAGATTCTATATAATATGCAGACAAGTTTAGAAGTTTCTGGATTCAACATATCATCGTAACCCGTTTGCCAAAAAATAACGGATATGCTAAGCTTAATTCAACTTTTAGGAACGGAGGGTTGCAAATGAATGTGATAGATTTTATCCGGATTCGTACTTTGCGCGGCTAATCAGATATGAATAGCGCTAAAGTTCTGCCCATGTGCAGAGGTCTCAGGATAGGTCTATCCATTTTTAAAGGCAGCCCACAGCTTAACCCAGGCGTGCAGGAGTTTATCATCCGCCGTCTTCGCCTTTAGAAATTGCATTTCTATAGCAGATTGATCACCCTTACTGTAACGGGAGGAATAGACCGTCTATTCTCCTTCACAGGTAACCGGTTGTTTCGTTCATTCTGCTGTGGAATGCGCAGCTGGTTGAATGCCGTGCTTCCATTTGCACGGCCTCCCGGCCTATTCTGAATTTCCTCTATTTCAAGCACAGGCAGATTACCGCCTGTGCTTTTCCATGTCCTTTTAGTCCGCTTCCGGCGCCCAGCCCCGCCCGCTTACAGCTTATTTTCACACAAATTTCAGGAGGTAGATGATTATATGGAAACCACACAGCAACAGGCAATAATCGTTGGTGTTCAGCTGCAAAATGATACAAACTTCGCCTATTCTATGGAGGAGCTGCGCAATCTCGCCGCTGCCTGCAATATTACCGTTATAGGGGAGCTAAGCCAAAAGGCCAGCCGGATCAACCCCTCCCACTATCTGGGCACAGGTAAAATCCAGGAGCTGGCTGCGATGGTGCAGGATGAGGACACCGTTATTATTTTTAACGATGAGCTGACCCCTTCTCAAATCCGTAACCTGGAATCCTCACTCGACCGCCAGGTCATTGACCGGACCATTCTGATCCTCAACATCTTCGCTGACCGGGCCAAAACGAAGGAAGCACAGCTCCAGGTCGAGGTTGCCCAGCTGCAGTATATGCTCCCCCGGCTGACCGGCATGCGCGAATCACTTGGCCGTCAAGGCGGCGGATCGGGCCTGAAGAACAGAGGTGCCGGCGAAACGAAGCTGGAGCTGGACCGCAGAAGAATTGAGGAGCGGATCACGGCACTGCAGGCTGAGCTGCAGGCTCAAGTTGAACGGCGTCAGGTCCAGCGGAGACAGCGTCACAAGAATGAAGTGCCGGTAGTCTGTCTGGTCGGTTATACGAATGCGGGCAAGTCCAGCCTGCTGAATGCTGTAGTTGAGACTTACCATCCGGGCTCCAATAAGCAGGTGTTTGCCAAAGATATGCTATTCGCTACGCTGGAGACCTCGGTACGCAGCATTAAGCTGCCTGACCACAAAACCTTCCTGCTAACCGACACCGTAGGCTTTGTCAGCCAGCTGCCCCATCATCTGGTCAAGGCATTCCGCTCCACTCTGGAGGAAGTAACCGAGGCTGATCTGCTGATCCATGTTGTGGATGCTTCAGACCCGCAGCATGAGCAGCATATGGCGGTTACCACCGAGACGCTGAAATCACTGGGTGCCGACGGAGTTCCTACAGTATACGCTTACAACAAAGCGGATCGGACTGACTTGGCCTATCCGGTTATCGAAGGTGACTCGATTACAATTTCCGCCAAACAGAGCAGCGGGATTACCGAGCTGACGGAGCTGATCCGTTCACATGTGTTTAACGATTATATTCAGTGTGAAATTCTCGTTCCGTTCGACCGCGGCAGCATTGTGTCCTATTTCAATGAACATGCCCATGTTCAGGAAGTAAGCTATGAAGAGCAGGGGACGAGGCTGGTGCTGGAGTGCAGAGCGGCTGACTATGAACGGTTCCGCGGTGATTTTACAGAGCTTTCACAATAAGTATCCTGCGTTAAAAAGGAGCGGCGTTCCAAGGGAGAACCTTGGGCGCTGCTCCTTTTCCATGTTCAGGAATTACCGTCCGCAGCCGGACCGGGACGCAGCCGCAGGGAGAAGCCCCCGCCGGATGCAGCGCCTCTGCTCACAGCCAGCCAGCCTTCACCGGCCGCCTCCATTCGCGGGCTGCGGCCCGCTCTGTCCTCACCTGCGATGAGCGAGAACACAAAAGCCGCCTGCCGCAGGCTGGCGAAATCAATAACCGTTCGCGGGCCTGAGTACAGAAGCATATCCAGATGCATGCTGTCCGCTGTCCGCTCTATCTGCCAGCGTAAGCTCCGTCCTGTCTCCGGCTGTCCGGCAAATACCGCAAGCCATGTCGTCAGGCAGAAGCCGGTTTCACCGATCCGGAATACAGCTCCTTCATCTGTAAGCCGGGCAGTGATGCCGTCCAGACAGCCGCCGATCTCCACGCGCAGCCGCAGGTCCTCAGCTTCAATGGCTCCGCTGATCCGGTCCAGATTGGGATGGGTATCCCCGCCGTCGGTCAGAAAATCAATCCCCAGCAGGAGATCCCCGCGATTCTGGCTGCTCTTCATCCGGGCCGAGCAGTAATCATAGCCGTCATGCAGGCAGCGCAGCCGGATATAGGCCGGAGCACCGTTATTGTTAACGTAAGCCAGCATCGGCCTTCTCTGATCCCACAACTCACTGCTTGTAAACGAACCGATGCTGAGCTGCGGTGTCATAAAGGTCACTGCCCATCTCCCGCTGCTGTCACCGGCGTTTCCTTCGTACAGCTGTTTCACCTCCCGGGTACCCGGTACAGTGAAGTTCTCCAGACAGGCGGCGGGACAATAAAAGCCGCTGCCGTACCATTCCTCCTCATAGGGGAGCTCATCCCATGGAAAAAACATCACTTCCCCCCTGGTCGCCATTTGCAGGAACGCCTTGCTCTGCCGGCTTAGCAGTGTCTGGTAGGAACGGGAATGGGGGCCGGACCACTGCCGGGTTCCCGGATGATAATAGCCGGCCACCGTCTTCCAGGTCAGCTGGATCAGCTCCTCACACAGCTCCTTCACGGTACTGTCCTCCGATTCGCTGCGCAGCTTCGACAGCTCCAGAATGGCAATGTACGTATAGACCGGACTGTTAAATTCCTGAAAAGCCCCCCGCTCCATCGTGTAGGCATACAGCTTCCTCAGCCGCTTTAGCCCGTATTCCGCATAATCCTCCCGGCCAAGCTGCTCACCGGCAATCCGGGTGACAAAAGCACCCAGAATTGCAATATTGGTGTAATCCGGGCCTACATTCCGCTTGATGATTGCCTCGCAGGCATAATCCACCGCAAGGATCACCGCCTCCCGCAGCTCCTCCGGGAAGCGGTATCCGTGACGTGCCAAAGCCTGTATCAGCCGGCTGCCGCAAAAATCGGCCCAGTTCCAGTCTGGCGGCGCCATTCTGGCAAGCGGCTCCTCGTAGAACCAGGACCAGATACCGAAGGTATTTAGGCTCCGGTCGGTCTCCTGCAGCGAAATCACCTGCCGGATAATATCAAAAGCCCGCTGCTCCCATTCCTTCAGCTCCGTATCAAGCAGCCCCAGCGCATATGACAGCGAATCCCGCGTGGAATGGATAAACTCCGCCTGCTTCAAGCTAGTATGGTAACCCGGACTGCTGAACGGCGAGCGCAGCATGGCAAGCTCCGGATTATAGCGGTCTTCCAGACTCTGCAGTTTGCGGATCAGCATCTCACGCTGATCCATTCCTTCCCCGGCATAACCTGCTGCTTTATTCAAGCTTATCTCCCTGCCTTTCTTTGGGTGGGGTATCCCCGGTTGCCATGCCCGGAAGGGCCAGCGTCTGGGCCAGCAGCTGCATCACCAGCCCCTGGCCGTACAGCGTGGGATAGACGGCGATTCCGCCATAGTCTTCCACCGACGGCATCACCGGGGTACCGCCTGATACGCCCTGCACCTCACCGTCATTCGTGATGAGCGGAAGAATACCGGCAAGCGCCTGCTCCGCACTGGCAAGATATGAAGCGTCCAGCAGCCCGCTGCTTACTCCCCGGATGAAGCCGCAGGCTATGCCCGCACTGCCCGAGGTCTCCTTGTAATAATCCGGCCTGTTCAGTACCGTATGCCACAATCCGTCCTCCGCCTGGCAGGCACGCAGGGCTGCGGCAAGCTGGTTATACCGGATGTGAAGCTCGTCAGGAATGCCGGTGATTCCCTTGATCTCTGCTGCAATCTGCGGAACGGCGAGCGTAATCCAGGCGTTGGCACGCGCCCAGCGAACAGCGGACATATGGCAACCTTCCCGGCAATTCCAGCCGTGGAACAGCAGCCCTGTCTGCCCGTCCTGGAGCAGGCGCAGATGCAGCAGTGTCTGTTCCAGCGCCGCCTCGGCCATTCTTCTCTCTCCGTTCAGTCCCGCCAGCCGTGCCAGGAACAGCACTGCCATATAAACCGTATCCGCCCATACCTGCTCCGGGAAATCAGCCGCTTCAGTCACGGTATGCTCCAGTGCCCCCTCCCGGGTTCTGGGGGCAGTCTTCAGCATCCAGCCGGCAATTTCCTCTGCCTTAAGCAGGAACCAGCTGTCCTGTGTCCGCCGGTATAGCCCGGGAAATACCGCATAGGGGGCCATGGAGTTGATCACCCTGATTTCCCCGGCCTGCCGCCTGTTCCGCTCCACCCACTCCTGCACATAATGGACCGCCTTGTCCTCTCCCGCAGCCAGGCCGTAATCTAGAATTGAGATCACGCCAACTCCCGGCACCCAGTCCCAGTGGCTGATGTCCATCCCCCAATTGCCGGCATGCCGTTCAGCTGTCATATACTCAAACACCTGCTCCAATTGCGACTCCAGCAAAAGCTTAGTGTGGAACATGCCTCCGCACCTCCTGATACAGATCATTCTCCTCAGGATCAGCCTCAACAGGAGAATGTCCCTGAAAAAGAGCTTCACCAAACAAGGCCTTGACCGTGAACTCCACCGTATCCTCGTGAAGCGAATACGCATTGACGAGTGTATCCAGAAACGGCATATCCTTCAGCAGAAAAGGTGTGGCAAAAGAAATGCCGATCGGGCTGATTGTCTCCGCATGCTGCAGCGCCCAGATTGCTTTGGCTGCCTCCCCTACCGGACGGGCTGAATTCATCATGCCGTGCAGCGGCATGAAATACGGCACGAAGGCAGCATCCCAGCGGATTCCGGACTGTTCCCATTTCTGCAGCGTATTCAGCGGCTCGAATTCATCCAGAATATCGACCTGCAGCCCCCGTGATTTCAGCAGCTCCACGAACAGCCCCATCCGCTCAAAAACCCTTCCCTGTGTTACTTTGTTCAGCATGATCACCAGCACCTTGCGGGTCTTCTCCGGATTCAGCGGCAGCAGGCCCGCCCGGTTGCGGACAAGGGTGATGCATTTCGCGGCAAGCTGTCTGCTCAGCTCTCTGGCGCGGAGGTTCAGGTCTGGCAATAATTGATCCATCAGCAGCGGGGCGGCATGGGGATCACGGCCTTGCTCATCCATATGCTGCAGCCCAAGCTCCGCCTTCATCTCCAGAATCCGCCGTACGCTGGAGTCGAGCCTTTCCATCGATACCGTACCCCGGGAGAGTGCCAGCTCCATTGTGTCAAAATACCGCACCCCCGGCCACAGCAGCACATCGGTACCGCAGTTGAAGCAGTCTGCAATCCGCTGCTCATAATCTCCCCAGGCCAAGAAGCCCCCCATATCCAGCGCGTCGGACAGCACCACGCCACCGAAGCCCATCCGCCCGCGCAGCAGACCGGCAGTAATACGCTGCGATACGGTTGCCGGAACCGGCTTACCGCCCTTTACCGCCGTCCCTTCCAACCAATGAAGGGCAATATGTCCTGTCATATACGACATAAGCCCTTGATCAATCAAATGCTGCGAGATCTTGCCATAGGCAGACCACCATTCCTCCTCCGGCAGGCTATTAATGGTGGTAATGATATGCTGGTCCCGGTAATCCACCCCGTCTCCCGGAAAATGCTTGGCACAGGCGGCGATTCCATGATCCTGCATCCCCTGCACCACTGCGGAGGACAGACGCAGTACCCGACCCGGATCGTCGCCCAGACAGCGGGTCGTAATCACCGGATTCATCCAGTTCAGCAGCAGATCGGTCCCCGGCGCCAGCGCCCAGGTGAACCCGGCCGCACGGCCCTCAATCGCCGTATATTTACCGTACTCGTAAGCCAGAGCCTCATCATCGGCTGCAGCGAGCGCAAGCAGCGGGGGGAATGCCGTTAAGCTTTTGACCGCCGAGCCTGCACCGAATTCCAGATCACCCGAAAACAGCAGCGGATATTTACTGATCCTTTGCAGCAGCTCTACCCATTCCCGGTATTCTCCGGCCTTGCCCGCTGCCTTCTGAATCACCTCTCCGCCGATAAAGAAGCTTCCCACCGGATATTTCTCCAGGTATGCTCTGACCTCTTCCTCATCTGTGGCCTTGAACGGCAGCCTTCCGGCATGATCCTGCATCGTCTGCCCGATTTTTTCCCGCACGCTCATGGATTGTAAGGTCCGCTCCACCCAAGCCTGCGCATCCTTCGTTAACGGCCTCCGCATGATTACAATTCCTCCCGGTAATTTCAAAATTCTATAAAGGTACTCACCCGTCACGGCAGGCTGATATGCAATATACCGGACAATTTATTGTTCTCCTTATTCATTTCCCCATATCGCCAGATATCATTGACAAAGAATTGGACTGTGAAGTCTCCGGTCGCCGGAACGGTCCAGCGCGGGGTTCCCTGGGCACTGCTGTTTGCAGTCAGTGTAATTTCTTCCCCCGGCTGGATAACGCTGTTGTTCGTATCCGTCCAGGAGACGACCCCGCCATTGACCGAGAACGCACCGCCCGTAATCTGCCCTAGACCGGTAGAGGGGTTAAGCGGGGTCGGGCGTACACCGATATTTTTAACCTTGGCCCAGAAGATTAAGGAGTCTCCCAGCTGCGGCACCGTATGGCTTGAAGGCGAGCCGTCGCTGTTCACGATATTCCAGCCGATGCCGGTAACAGTCAGGTCCGGGCCCGGCACGGGCAGTGTGGCTTCATAGCCCTCGAACTGGAAGCTGCTGACCATGACCTTCCCCTCTGCCGCAATCACCTCAATCCGGTGCAGCCCGTAATCCAGCCCGGTTAGCTCGTAGACAGCTTTGTTGTCGCCTTCAAGTCCGGCCTGCGGAATCACCACGGTTGTCTTCAGCTGGCCGTCCACATAGACCTCCGCGCTGCCCATATCGCTCTTAATATCCGATCTCCAGCGGACGCCGATGCCGTTAAAATTCAGCACCGCCGAGGCATCCGGCGAGTAAGTTACATGAGACACGCCGTTCGGAGCCGGCTCAAATCCGCTATAGTCGATATAAGCATTGTCATGCGCTACCGTATACCAGGCGGATACCGGAACAAAAGCCCCTTCCTCCAGCCTGAAATAGTCAAGATTAGCCCCGTTGCCGCCTGAAGTAAAGGTAATGGTGTTATAGCCCGGCTGAAGCGTAATTGCATACTGTCTGGCGGTGAAATTAGCCGTCCAGCTGCCTGTTGTCGGCAGCGTAACGGTAGACAGCTTCTGTCCGTTGACAAAAATATTTTTCTTCGATTCCTGATTGGAAGCGTATGCAATAGTTAGGGTATAGCTGCCGCCTGAAGCCGAATAGAAGCCCTGGATCGAGATTGGACCGGCATGGGTCTGCTCTACAACCTTTTTACCGGAAGCACTGTTGTTATTGCCTGTTTTTAATGGCAGGGCAAATGCAGCAGCCTCTGCTTCAAATTTCGTAGCGTCCCCTGCCACGTGCGGTGTGACCGGCATAGCCGGAGTCGCCGCGGACACGGCAGTCGTCAGGGCAGACATATTGCCGGAATCATCTACTGCCTGCACCGTATAGCTGTATGCCGTCTGTGGAGCAACGCTGTAATCATCGAAAAAGGTGATCCGTCCAGGTATAGTCATCAACGGCTCGGTTCCTCCGCTGCGGAACACCCGGTAGCCCGCCACCGTGTCATTATCGGTCGCAGCGTTCCAGCTCACTCTGATCTGCTCATGGCTTACCGCCGCCGCCGCAGCGCCGGTTGGAGCTGCAGGAGCGGTCGTCTCCAGTTCATCCAGGAGGTACTGCACGGTTTCGCCGGCCCCCAGACTCACGCTTAGCGTAATATCCGGCGTTGCTGTAAGCTGCACGGTGGAATGTGCGGCAGCATAGCTGTTGCCGGCCCCGAATATTTCTCCGGTATAGGCTCCGCTGTCCGGCATGGTTACCTTCACCTGCATCGTCAGCGGCTCCTTCTCAAAGTTCACGAAGTTCAGCAGAATTTTATCCGCCGAGGCTCCAATGGTTGAGGTGCCGAGTCCCGAGGTGTCGACTGCGCGGAAGTAGGCTTTTTTGCCGGTCAGGGCAGTATCATTCACCACTTCGTAGCGGAGCGGGCTTCCGTGCGTCGCGTACGCTGCAGCCAGTCTGCGGAAGGTCTTCAGCCGGGTCTCCCCTCCCTCATTCGGATTTGCAGCCACGGCCACAGTATCCTCAGCCCGGTGGGTGCTCCAGTTAATGCCGGAGTCGAACAGCCCGAATTCAGTACCATCATTGAAGAAGGCCGCATGCTGCATAATATGGTCCGCATAGCCGATATCGCCGCGCATCTCCCGGTCAAAAGCCGAGGCAAACCTGTAGGCATACGTGCCATATTTAGTATTGTCGGAATGATTGTCATTGGCACCGGTCTCGCTCATCGCCATTTCCTTGCCGAACCCTTCATCCGATTCATTGTAGACACGCAGATTCTCATACAGGCTGGCACCCGGCAGCGGCTGCACGCCCGTGCCGCCGTAGCTGTGACCGTTGGTCAGATCAGACAACTCTTCAATCTCCCGGCGCTGCTCCGCATCCCGTTCCCAGCCGTCCGGGGTCCCGTTGTAAGGCCAATACGCCCAGCCCGGGGCAACGATCTTAAGGTACGGCTGGCTGTTAGTCTGCCGCTCCTCATCCATCAGCCCGTGGGTAGCCACCACGGCCTGCTGCGCCCAGCCGAACAGCCCCGGCTCATTGCCCGTCTCGGCATATTGATACAAATCGCCGAACTTGGTCACAAATGCAGCGTAATAGCTGCGCAGTGCCGCCGGTATTGTGCCGGCGGCCAGCTCTGTATTGCTCTTCCAGTTACCGCCGACGATATTCAGCATCGGCTCCAGATTGAGATCACGCAGCGTCGCCAGGTAATTACGCCCCTGCGGGTCCCAGCCGCTGCTGGTATCCGACCAGAAAGAAGCCCGCATCCAGTTGCCGCTGTAGGCGATGCCCATCCACTTGGTCATCGGGGCCAGATGACGGATTGCGTTCTCGTCGTATTTGAAAGTGGCGGCGGCCAGCGTACTGCCCAAATGAATGTACCGGCCATGAATGGGTTCAGCAGCCGGCGCATTAAGAGCATCCAGCCTGAAATAATCCCATTCAAACCATAAATACTGATCCCCGTTATAACCGGGAGCCTGCGGGTCTGCGTAAAGGCCGCGGTCGACAGCCAGTGTTAGCACATTCTCACCCGTCTGCAGCTGTTCCTTGGGGATATAGAGCTTATAGGTCTGCTTCCAGGTAATTACCAGAGCTGTTTCACCATTATTGATACCGGTAATTTGAATCAGTCCGCTCATTAGTCCATTAGAAAAGACAGCAAGCTGAGGAATGGCCGTGCTTGCATCAATTACCTTCAAGCTGAATTGGATTCCGTATTCAGGGATCTCCGCCAGCTGATACGTAAGCCGCATCGTGCCGTTGGCGTCAGCCTTCATGCCCTTTGAAATGGTGTTCCATATTGCGGGGGATACGGGGAGAGTAAGATTTTCACTGTATACGTTTTCATAAACATTGCTGTAGACGTTGTTATACACGGTAAACTCCGCAGAGCTGTTATCCTGGTCTCCAACCTGCCACAATAAGGTTGCCGGCGGCTCATAGGTGGCGGCACTTACCGAAGCCAGGCCTGAAACCAGCCCTTCCGGCTTAGCCGTCTGCTGTATATCCAGTGCAGCTGCAGTGAAGGGTGAAGCCGCTTTTACATCCGGTCCGCCCGGCGTTATAAACATCGTCCATACTAACAACAGGATCAGCAGTTTAGCTGTACCTTTTTGAATTCGCACATTAAACACCCTCTTCTATAAAGTAAGATTAGGGCACCCCAAATGCTGGCTCGGCGAATATGAATACCCGGTAACCGGACAAGCGGCTGAATGGGGCGATGCTTGCCGGTAACCGGGTCTGCTACTGCTTCAATACCTTATTTGGCGGCCAGAAATGCATCCATTTGCGTCTGAAGCTCATTAATCACTGCATCCAGTCCGGCTGCTTTCAGCTTGCTGTTCATTTCCTTCAGGATCGGCTCCGGATCTTTTTCCCCGGAATACAAAGTATTCTTATACTGCTTGGTAATATTGATCAGCGCCCCGATCTGAGACTGCACCTTCGTGGAATCAAAGACGAATCCGATCACCGGCGAAATGGTGGAGTTGGCGTTCCAGTCTTTGTACAGCTGCACCCGTTTCGGATCTTCATCCTTATTCAGATAGTTAAGCAGCACATTCCCGATCATCCAGGACGAGACGGAATTATAACCGCTGTCGGGAATGAACTCAACAGTGCCCGCATCCAGCTTCTTATAGTGCTTGCCTTCGATACCGAAGGTGAGCAGGTTATACAGCACAGGATCAGTGTGAATCAGGTTGATGAACATCATCGCCCGCTCCGGATTCTTCGAGGTTCTGGAGATCGCCAGCATCGAGCCCTGCAGGCTCTTGGTCCCTACTTGTACCGGCAGCAGCGTTTTGATAATCATCGGCTTCTCGGCGAGACGCGTCCAGTCGTTGGTGGAAGTCGGGTTCATATTCCCGTAGACGAACCAGGCCTTGCCGCTTTTTACAGCGTCCTTCAGCTCTGTCTTGTCAGTGGCCCCGTTCTTATTGATATAGCCGGCTTCATACCATTTGCGGATCAGCTTGAGCCGTTCCAGAATCTCCGGAGTATCGTATTCGTTGAACACCTTCATCGTCTTGTAATTCAGCAGGGTCGGAATTTCATTGCTTCCATCGAGGTCCTCGCTCTCCGGATAGGCTGTGAACCAGTGCAGGCTGTCTGTATGGTTCATGAACAGCGGCGAGATGCCCGGCTCTTTCTCCTTAATAACCTTCAGCATCGGTTCAATATCTTCCAGCTTCGTAATGCTGTTCACATCAAAGCCGTATTTGTCGACGATTGCCTGATCAAAGGCAAAACCGACGGACTGGCCGAGCTCTTTTTCCGTTGGAACCGCATACAAATGTCCGTTTACGGTTGCAGCCTGCAGATAGGCGGGGTTAATCTGTGCCTTGGTTTCTTTGGCGTATTGATCGATCAGCTCCTCTAGCGGCGCATACGCACCCTTCGCGGCATTAGTCATGAAGTTCCACGTATAGACCATGTCGAACACTTCGCCCGACTGGATCATCAGATTGACTTTGTCGGCCGGTTTATCCCAGCTCAGCTGATTGATTTTGATGGTGGCGTTGATTTTATCCTTTAAATAAGCGTTGATCTCCTGTTCCACGGAGGCTACATCCTTATCCGGCCCGCCGGGTAAATACAGGGACAGCTCCACCGGTTCCAGCTCATTTGTTTTTTCGGTGGCGGTAACGGTGGCGGCCGGCGCGGCAGTGCCGGCTTCAGTCGTCTCAGGGACTGCAGTCCCGGTATTGCTGGTATTGCCTCCGCACCCGCTTAATGCCAAGCCGGCCATCAGAACAAGCGATAGCATCAGACCCGTGCCTTTTTTAATTACCATAACTCTCTTCCTCCCTCTTACTCGAAAAATATATGCTATTCGGTGTCAGCCGAGGTTAGCCTTTAATAGAGCCGAGCGTTAAGCCTTTGATAAAATAACGCTGGAAGAACGGATATGCCAGCACAATCGGGCCGATCCCGATCAGGGCCATCGCCATGCGGATGGTTTCGCCCGGCAGTTTAGCCAGCTCAGTGGCCGAGCCCTGGATCAGAGCGCCGTTGCGGCTCAGATAGTCCGCCTGGGAGATCATTTTGTACATCAGATACTGCAGGGAGTAGAGGTCGGTATCGGTAATGAAGATCATGCTGTTGAACCAGTCGTTCCAGTAATGCAGCGTGTTAAACAGGCCAATTGTGGCAAAGACCGGCAGGGACAGCGGGAAAACAATCCGGAAAAAGGTCCTCAGCTCTCCGGCCCCGTCAATTTTGGAAGCCTCGATCAGTGCCGGCGGCACGGACATCTGGAAATAGGTTTTCATAATCAGCACATTGAAGGGGGACAGCAGCATCGGGACGATCAGCGCCCAGACTGAATTTTTGAGATCCAGCACCTGAGTGTACACCATGTACCAGGGCACCAGCCCCCCGCCGAACAGCATCGTAAAAAAGATCAGAAAAGCGAAAATGCCGCGGTATCTGAAGTCCGTCCGGGAAATCGGATATGCATACAGCGAAGAGATAAACACACTCAGCAGCGTACCGATCACGGTCACAAAAATGGACACCCCGTACGCTTTTACAATGACGCTATAGTCCTTGAAGATATAGGCATACGCCTCAAGGCTGAGCTTCTCCGGGAAAAATTGATACCCGTTCAGGACAATCGTATCGTAATCGGTAATGGAGATCATGAAGACCAGCACAATCGGCAGCAGACAGGTGATCGACAGAATAATAAAAATAAAATGGAGCAGCAGATTCGTAAATTTGGAGATTTCATTATTGGTCACAGCCTACCTCTCCTCCGGATCCTTCTTTTTTAGAATACAGCCTGGTCCTTGTCGACCTTGCGCACGATCCAGTTCGAGCCCAGCACCAGGAAAAATCCGACCAGCGACTGGTATAAACCCGCCGCTGCCGACATCCCCAGGTTGCCCATGTTGATCAGCGCGTTATAGACGTAGGTATCAATGACGAGTGTCGTCGGATACAGCGCCCCGGAGTTCAGCGTCGTCTGGTAGAACAGCCCGAAGTCGGAGCGGAAGATTCCGCCGATTGCCAGAATGGTCGTGATAATGATCACCGGGCGGATCAGCGGGACCGTGATATGCAGAATCTGCTTCCATTTGCCCGCGCCGTCAATCAGCGCAGCCTCATAATATTCGGAATCAATGCCGACAATGGCCGCCAAGTAAATCACACAACCATAGCCGACCCCTTTCCAGAGGTTGATCAGTGGCAGAATAAACGGCCAGTACTTCGGCTCCGAGTACCAGTTCAGCTCGCTCAGCCCGAACATTGCCAGTACACCTTTATTAATGAAACCGTATTCAACATTTAGGAAAGCGAACACGAGATAACTCACAACGACCATCGATAAAAAGTACGGGAAGAACATGACACTCTGATAAAACTTGGCCGCCAGCTTATTCCGCAGCTCATTCAAGGCAATCGCGATCGAAACCGCAATAACCAGATTGAGAATAATAAACACGAAGTTGTACAGCACCGTGTTCCGGGTAATGATCCACGCATCCGAGGTTGCGAACAGGAACCTGAAGTTATCCAGTCCGACCCACGGGCTGCCCAGAATCCCGTCCACGTAGTTGATGTTCTTGAAGGCAATAATAATTCCGAACATCGGCAGGTAATTGTTAATGAGCAAAAAGACAACGCCCGGCAGCAGCATGAGCAGCAGCACCTTATGCTTCAGCAGATGCTTCAATACGGTCCTTTTCTTTGCGGGGAGCCCAACCTGCGGACTCTGTACTGCGCTTAATGCACTCCTTTTCCCTTGAGTAACCATCACCTACGCCTCCTGATTCCATCATTCTCTCACCTCATGTCTTAAGTGTAGCCGGAGCGGCAGGTTTGCTAAATAAGGCCATCTATAATAAAAGTTCGATAATCTATACAGTTTTGCCTGAAGCGCTCTTTATGCCGGTTCGCATGTAAAAAGCCGCCCGCAGATCCTGATTGCGGGCGGCTCTATACAAGTGTTGCGTGACTCTGTTTCGCTTCCCCGGTCTCTGGTACAGAGACCCTTTAAGTCAATCTAACAGCAGACCATACAACCCCCGATGAAGTCCCGCCAAGATCAATTGGAATCGTCAAACCGTTGGCTACATAGAACAGTCCGATAACGTCGCCCGCGTTAAGCGAGAAATCTCCCGCCAGAGTGACAGTACCATTTCCTAAGATTGTTCTAAGTGTTAAGACAAGCGCCACGTTGACGTTCAGCAGCGGGAATAATCCGGTGACCAGATCCGTTGTAGTCGGGGCAGTTCTGCGAAGCACAAACGCCGGGTTGGTGCCCGCGCCCAATGAAATAGTAATCGCGGCTGTCGTTGAGTAGTTGATCGTTGCTTCAAAGGCATAGCGGCCGGTCGCCGGAATCGTGTAGTTCCCGGTAGTTTCATCAAATGTTGGACTGTCAAAATAAGGTGCCGCTACACTCCAGCCTGTAAGCTGGCTACTGGCAGCTACAGAGAAGGTAGAGAGGAATGCCGAGAACCCTTCGGTGGAGACGCCGGCTCCGGTAGCTCCTGTTACACCAGTAATACCAGTTGCCCCGGTTACGCCGGTAATACCGGTGGCTCCCGTTACGCCAGTTGCTCCGGTCACGCCTATACCTGTCGCGCCGGTAACACCGGTAACACCAGTTGCTCCCGTTACGCCAGTCGCTCCGGTCACGCCTACTCCGGTAGCTCCCGTTACCCCAGTTGCTCCGGTCACCCCTACGCCTGTCGCACCGGTAACCCCGGTTGCTCCGGTCACGCCTACGCCTGTCGCACCGGTAACCCCGGTTGCTCCGGTCACGCCCTCGCCGGTCGCACCAGTAACACCGGTAACACCTGTTGCTCCCGTTACCCCAGTCGCTCCCGTCACACCTACTCCGGTAGCTCCCGTAACGCCAGTTGCTCCCGTCACACCCGCGCCTGTCGCACCTGTTACCCCAGTCGCTCCCGTCACACCTACTCCGGTAGCTCCCGTTACACCAGTTGCTCCTGTCACGCCCGCGCCTGTCGCTCCCGTCACACCTACTCCGGTAGCTCCTGTTACCCCAGTCGCTCCCGTCACACCTACTCCGGTAGCTCCCGTTACCCCAGTTGCTCCCGTCACACCCGCGCCTGTCGCACCTGTTACCCCAGTCGCTCCAGTCACGCCTACTCCGGTAGCTCCCGTTACCCCAGTCGCTCCCGTCACACCCGCGCCTGTCGCACCTGTTACCCCAGTCGCTCCAGTCACGCCCACTCCGGTAGCTCCCGTTACCCCAGTCGCTCCCGTCACGCCTACTCCGGTAGCTCCCGTTACACCAGTCGCTCCCGTCACGCCTACTCCGGTAGCTCCCGTTACACCAGTTGCTCCTGTCACGCCCGCGCCTGTCGCACCGGTAACCCCAGTCGCTCCCGTCACACCTACTCCGGTAGCTCCCGTTACCCCAGTTGCTCCCGTCACACCCGCGCCTGTCGCACCTGTTACCCCAGTCGCTCCAGTCACGCCCACTCCGGTAGCTCCCGTTACACCAGTCGCTCCCGTCACGCCCGCACCTGTCGCACCCGTAACCCCAGTCGCTCCCGTCACACCTACTCCGGTAGCTCCCGTTACCCCAGTCGCTCCCGTCACACCTACTCCGGTAGCTCCCGTTACCCCAGTTGCTCCAGTCACGCCCGCGCCTGTCGCACCTGTAACCCCAGTCGCTCCCGTTACGCCGGTAGCTCCCGTTACACCAGTTGCTCCCGTCACGCCCGCGCCTGTCGCACCTGTAACCCCAGTCGCTCCCGTCACACCTACTCCGGTAGCTCCCGTTACCCCAGTTGCTCCCGTCACACCTGCGCCTGTCGCACCTGTAACCCCAGTCGCTCCCGTCACGCCTACTCCGGTAGCTCCCGTTACACCAGTCGCTCCCGTCACGCCTACTCCGGTAGCTCCCGTAACACCAGTTGCTCCGGTCACACCTACACCGGTAGCTCCCGTCACACCAGTCGCTCCAGTCACTCCGGTTATACCGGTTACTGCTCCCAGCAGCTCTGCAGATACGAGCCGGTGTGCTGTTACCAGCTGGCCCGTGCTGCTCTTACCCCATAACGAGATTTGAACCGGCTCCTCCTGTGGAGGCTGGGCAGGTGTGTTGAATACAAATTCAAATGCATCCAGATCCGCAAAATAACTAAGGGTAACAACTTGATTCGCATCGATATTGATTGCTTCACTGACATACAGCACTCTTGCGCCGCCGCTCATGTAGTACCCCTGAACGGATACTGTGGATGCCGAGACAGAACTGCGGTTATCCATTCTAATCGTAACCTGCTGGGTCGGTCTCACCCCGCCGACCGGATTGTTCTCGACAGGCCCTGTTGAAAATAAGCTCATTACTCCACCACTTTCTCAATAAATTTTGGCTGCTTCCTCTATTCTGTGCACAGCAATATAATGGCACCGGGCATTCTGTCCGGGAGGCATACTCCCGTGAAGTCCCTGCCTTTTTCCGTCTCTCAGTTGTACACCACTATCAAGAGCCCGTTACTCTATGGCTTGGACAACTCAATCTAGCAGCATGCTGAGTGATTTATATACTAATATTCCGGCTGAGCTTTTTGGTGTGGACTTAAGGGCCGGACTCATTATAAATGGGGCTGGCTAACCAGCATAAAGAGACGGTTAGAAAACCATGATGGCTTTCGTAACCGCCCTACTATTCTTACCTTTAATCTCAATGTATCTGAGCGTATCTGAGCTATGTTTTAAGCTGGTTCACCGGTTATTTTTCGGTCATGCTCTGTACCATACTCTCTGCCCAAAGCGGATGTTTAGGATCAAACTGCGGGTAGATGTATTCCCCATGCTTAAAGGAGTACCCTGTCGATGCGATGTCCAGCATCTGATTCAGCCGTGCGGTTTCCTCTCTCAGCGCATCGCCTAATTTTTTCTCGCCCGCGATAATCTGCAGATACAGCTGCAGCCGCGGGCGGTCGCCCGAATTTCTAGGCTCGATGGAGACGGTGCTCGGATCATACTGATCCATGATCTGCGGCGGCAGCGGATAGATGGAATCTGCCTCGGTGGGGTAGAACTCCTTGAACTGGGCTAGCCCGGGAGCAAGATTCGGCAAACTTAGGATTCCGTCTATGACCGGAAGCGCCAGCGCCTGGTGGAACAGCATTGTCAGAAACGCCTCTGACTGCAGGAAGGTCCAGACCTTAACCGCCGCCTCCCTGTCTGCGGCCGAACTGTTCACAACAAGCGGAGAATGCGGAATCATCATCAGCGCGCCGGCTCCCTGTCTGGAAGCTTTCGTTACCGGCGGGAGCGCAACGCCCCAGTCGTCTTTTGGCATATACTGCTGTAATTTAACATAGTCTTTGCTAGTTACATACATCATGCCGATGTTTCCGTCTGCGAATTCCCGCAGGGCACTGTTCCGCTTCAGCAGGGTCTCCCCGGGATACAGGCTGCCCTGCGCCTTCATATCCAGCAGCATACGCAGCCAGGGCTCATAGACGCTTAGGTCATAATAGCCGCTGCGGTAATCATACAGATATACCCCGCTGTAAGTGTTCGACAGCTCAAGCGCGGTCTGCAGACTGTACTGGCTGTCACCGGCGGCAAGTGCGAACCCGTATTTATTCACGCCTTCGCCCGCCTGGCTGATCTGGGCGGCAGCCTGCTTCATATCTTCAAAGGTAACCGGCGGCTGCTCCGGATCAAGTCCGGCTGCCCGGAACAGCTGCTTATTGTAAATTAGGCGCACAGTCTCAATACTGGAAGGAATGAAGTACATTCCGCCATTGAACAAGGAGCTTGCCGCATAGGTCCGGGCCCAATCCGGATATCTGTCCAACTCTTCAGCTGCCAGCACAGAGGTTAAGTCCACCAGATACCCTTTGTTCACATAGGTCGCCAGCCAGGCATTGTCCACGCTGAAGACATCAGGTCCCTGTCCCGAGGTCATCAGCATATTGAGCGTATCGTCGTACACATCAGTGGAAATATCCATAATGCTGATCTCAATGCCATCCGGGTTGGTTTTGTTATATTGATTAATCGCGTTTTTGACTTCCAGGTTCTCCGTCCAGTCATACAGGGCAATCCTGATCTGGGTGCGCGGCAGCATATCTGGAACAGGCTCCGGGGCAAAATCAACCAGCAGCGGACGGTTATACACCGTTGTGTACACAACCAGCCCGCAGACAAACACCGCAATACTAAAGAAGAGGATTCGTCTCATCATTACCTCCTGCGTTGACATCCCGGCGCGCAGCGTTTTACAATGGGTACCATATATTGGGTTGTATTTTCCAGTATTTAATATATACCAATACAATCCTATAGATGGCAAGCGAAGATTATTCTCGGGGCCCGGGGAGGCTTCAACATGAAAAAATGGTTCGACATTCTGTCTAAAACCCTCTTTCTGTACAATTTCAGCATCCGCAGCCGTCTAATCCTTTACTTTCTGTTCCTGGTCCTTCTTCCAACAAGTATTATATCAGTCACTGTATACAATAAATCGGCCGGTATTATCACCCGCAACGTAAACACGTCCATTGAGAACAATCTTAATCTGGTACAGGATAACCTGGACCAAAGATTCACCAGTGCCTACAATTCGATGGTCTCCCTCTACCTCAACACCGACTTTGCCGACTTAATTTCCTCCAACCGCCCTACCGACAGCTCCGGGATCATTAATGAATTGGCCGCCCTGAATAAAATACTGGAAAATTTCCCCGCAGGCGGAACCTCAGGCAGCAGCTTTGTACCGATGCTCTATATGCTGAACCGCCCGGAATATACCCAGTATAATTTTTCCAGACGCATCTTCAATATCGATCAGATTTCACTAAAACCCTGGTATCTCGCCATTCCTGCCAAGTCTGAATTCACCGTGGTCGGGCTCAGCTCGCTCGATTCGCAGTACACTATTAAATTCGCCAAGCGCCTGTTCGGCATCCGGCACGCCCAGCTTCCCTTTGCCGGACTGCTTACGATCGATATCCCGGTGAGCGAATTCAGCACGCTGCTGAATCATTACAAGCCCACCCCCGGCAGCCGCATCTACATCGTTGACCAGAAGGGGACCATTGCCATCAGCCCTGATGAGAGCTTAATCGGCCAAAATATCAGCAGCCAGGATTATTTCAGCAAAATCATTCCGGCTGCAGAAGGCTCCGGCAGCTTTCATTCCTTCCGCCATGTGATCCGCGGCGAGAACACGCTTGTCTCCTATCACAACATTCAGGCCACCGGCTGGACGGTCTTCTCCTTCTCACCGGTAAGTGAGCTGAACGGGGAGCTGGCCTCCTTTCAGCGGGTGATGTACGTTGTCATCGGCATTTGTATGCTCGTATCACTTATGATGGCCCTGCTGCTGTCGGAGAATATTTCGGCACCGATCCGCAAATTCATCCAGTCGATGTCCCATGCCGAAAGCGGGAATTTCAATATCATCATCCGCTACCGGCGCAAGGATGAATTCTCTTATTTATTCAACCGCTATAACAAGCTGCTGCAGCAGATTAAGGCGCTGATCGACAAACTGTATGTTACGGAGCTGCGCAAAAAGGAAGCCGAGCTCAAAACACTCCAGGCCCAGATCAATCCCCACTTTCTCTATAACACACTGGACTCGATCAACTGGCTGGCTATTAACCACAATGTTCCTGAGATCAGCAGCATGGTGACCTCGCTGTCGGATTTCTTCAGATACAGTCTGAGCAAAGGACGAAATATCATTCCGCTGAGCGATGAGCTGAAGCAGGTGGAGAGCTATCTTGATATTCAACAGTTCCGCTTCCAGGATAAGCTCTCGTATGAGCTTGAGAAGGTAGATCCGCAGCTGCTGGAATGTCTGGTCGTTAAGCTAAGCATCCAGCCGCTGGTTGAGAATGCGATTATTCACGGAATTCAGCAGCGCCGCGGCAAAGGTACCATTCGCATACGGGTCGCAGCTACACAGGATATTCTCAGCGTGTCCGTATTTGACGATGGGGTCGGTGCTGATCCCGGGCGGCTGAATCTGCTGCTGACCGATCAGAATCCCGGCAGCCAGTCGTACGGAATCCGCAATGTGCATATGAGAATCCAGCAGTTTTTTGGCGAGACTTATGGCATCCGCTATTATGCCAATACAGAGGATCACTCCGGCCTGCTGGCTATGCTCCGGTTTCCGGCCGTTACTACATGGGATGAGGTGAATGAAGATGTTGACAATGATCATAGCGGATGATGAGCCGTTTATCAGGCGCAGTCTGATTCAGGTGTTCAAGTGGCCGGAAGAGTTCGGCATCGAGATTATCGGGGAGGCCTCAGACGGCCAAGAGGCGTATGAACTATGTATGGAGCTAAAGCCGGATATTCTGTTCACCGACATTATGATGCCCTTTCTGAACGGCCTCCAGGTCGCCGAGAAGCTGAAGGCTGCGGATTGCCCTACCAAAATTATTGTCATCAGCGGAGCACAGGATTTCGCCTATGTCCAGAATGCGATGAAGGTGAACGCAGAAGGCTATATCTTAAAGCCTGTAAAGCTCGATGAGGTCCGGGAGCTTTTCACGAAGGTTACCGCCCGGATTCACCATGAACGTGACAACCGGCTGAACCTGGAGCATCTGAAGAAGCAGCTGCAGGATCATATGCCGCTCATGCGCGAGAAATTTCTGCAGAATCTGATTGCCGGATTATACCGGAATGAGCAGGAAATCTGGGATAAAATCCGGTACTTCGCCCTGCCCTTCAGGCAAGGTGACCCGTTAATGGCAGGCGTACTGGAGCTGGATGATTACCAGGGCGCCGTCGCGAAGTTCTCGGAGGAGTATAAGCAGCTGCTCTATTTTTCGATCGGAAATATTATTGACGAATGTCTGGAGGCACACCCTTGCGCGGTCAGCTTTGTAGCCAGCGAGAATATGTTTATTATGCTGTTCTGTTTACCGGAGGGCCCTGCGGCTGCATCACTTACCAGCCTTTGCGGGCAGATTATCAGCGGCATCCGGGAATATTTGCGGCTGGATGCCTCCATCGGCCTGGGCCGTGTCTGCAGTCTGGTCGGACAGATCGAGGATTCCTATAAAGAAGCGTTGTCTGCGCTGGCCTACAAATTTTATACCGGACACGCTTCCGTTCTCTATATCAACGATATCCAGCCTGAGACAAAGACGCTGCAGAGCACTTTTTTCTATACCTTTCATGCCCGGATGATGAATGAGCTGAAGGCAGGCCAAACGGATAATGTGCTGGAGCTGCTGGATACCCTTTTCGCCAGGCTGTCGGAACCGCGGCTGCAAATCGGTTATGTACAGAGCATCTGCGCCGAGATGATCTTCACCTCTGCCCGGACGCTGTACGAGATTGATGAGGATATTGAAGCGGTGTTGAAGGACCGGATGACGATTATGGATACATTGTATGCCCAGAGGAATCTCACCCAGCTTAAGGCATATATGCTGGAGCTTTTTCGGAACCTCAGTACTTATGTTGCAGGTAAAAACACATCCAAAAACAGCCGGTCCATTAACCGGATCAAAACCATTATTCAGGAAGGCTACGCCCGCGAGCTCTCCATTACAAAGATTGCCGAGGAGGTATATCTGACACCCAACTATATCAGCCTGCTCTTCAAGAAAGAAACCGGTGAAACGATAACCGACTATATTACCTGCATCCGTATGGACAAAGCCAAGGAGCTGCTGCTGGCCACTGATCTTAAAGTAATGGAAATTTCCGAGCGCGTCGGTTATGAAAACCCCCATTATTTCAGCACTGTGTTCAAAAAAACAACCGGGGTGCATCCGCTCAAATTCCGTACAGGCAGGGATACACCCTCCTAAGCCGTCATTTCGAAATATAGGTTCTTACACCGATCCGGGAGAAGATTGCTTTCTGTCCGCTTTTTCCTGCCAGGAGGGAGGGAGCGCTCCTTATTGCAAGTGTACTGATATAGTTGAAATTCGGGTGCAGCGCCTCATCGGTCAGGTAAGCTGAAGTCCGGCTGCCCGGCACTCTTTTCCGGTTCAGTGAGGCAATCATTTGTTCGGCGCTCTTGATGCCCAGTCCGTGTCCGTAGTAGCGGTCGGCACCCAGCATAATGGCATTCTCCCCTTGCCACTCCGGCAGTTCCGGGTCATGATCAGGATTTTTAAAATACACGACGTCCCCAGGCTTCATCTCAAATTTGCTGAACGTGGTGATCATCTGCAGATTGCTGTCATAATTCCAGTCCCACAGGTAAAGATCCGTAAAATAACGGTCAAACGCCTCTGTCCCGATCGAAGCAATAGTCGCCCGGTAAAGGATCATCACCATCGCCATTGCGCATTCAAACGCATACAGCTGTCCATTTACAAAAATATCGTTAATTGCTGCCGAAGGGCTCACTCCCGGCTTCAATTCAAAGCCGCCGCCTGCAGTGCGGTTCCAATACATCGGATTACAGCGCGAGTTTTTAAAATCGGAAAAGTCGGTCGCGCCCCCATTCATTACATTCGCCGCCGCCAGTATCTCTGCCCGCATCTTCTGTTCAAAATCCAAACCCCCGGGTGAGCCATAGCTTAACCCCATCCTGTCAGCCCCTTTCCTGATTCCTTCACAAAATATAGGTTATTGTACGTGTCGGGGCGTCCATTGGTGCGCAGCACAACAAAAAAAGCCCAGCCCCCTACGGGACCAGACTTTGCTGCTGCATGATTATGGTGATATAGCTGCCGAACCGCTGCCCCGCTCCTGAAACCAGCCGTTCACCTGTGCCGTCTCCTCCGTCAAAAGATCCAGATAGACCGAGGTGCGGTAGTCCGTTTCCTTCAGGCTTCTGCCGGTCAATTCGGCGATCCGGTTCAGCCGGTACATCAGGGTGTTGGTATGGATATGCAAAAAAGCGGCAGCTTCCTTCAGATTCCCGTCCAGTGTCAGATAAACTGCAATCGTCTTAAGAAAATCACTTTTGTGCTCACGGTCATGCGCCTTAACCGGCTCAAGCAGCGCACTGCTGCGGGTCCGGCTGCGCTTGCGTTCAATGATGTCCGGAATAAAGGCCCAAAAGCCGAGTTCATCATAGAGCATGAGGCTGCGGGCATGATAAGGAAGCAGCTTCTTGATCTCCAGCACAGACAGCGCTTCACGGTAGGCGGTTGCTGCCGAGATATATTCTTTGTATCCCGGACTGCACCCTGCTGCAAGCCCCCCGCCCGCGCTCCGGCTCATATCTGCAAGCAGCCTGTTCATGAACGAGGACAAAATACCCGCGCCGTCCACCTGAAACACAAACGAAAACAACAAAATCAGCCGGTTATGCTCAGCCGTCATAAATAGCAGCCGCTGTCCGCCGTAAGCATCGATCGTCTGCCGCAGCCGCAGCGCAAAGGACTCGTCAATTGTCTGTTCGCTCTCGATCACCCCGATATAATAGCTCTCCGGCAGCAAAATCGACCAGCTCTCCGCCTCCTGACGTATACGCGGCTCATTGTCATAGTGCGAGGTCAGCAGCTTCCAGAAAAAATCCTCGAGCGCCTTGTCCTGCCTGTTTTTCCAGCCGCGCTGCTTCAGCAGATAACGTCCGGCGATACCAGCAGCCTTCTCTACAATCCCTTCAGCATAGCCATCCGCCAGATTTCCGCGGTCCACCACCCAGATATAACCCAAAATTTCCTGCTGATGCTTGATACACATGGCCAGACGAGGTCCAAGGCCAACCTCCATCACTGCCGGAATGCGGATCGGATGCGCCGTATGTTCAAGCTGATGCATAATGCCTTTTTTGCGGAGTCCGATGATAACGGTGTTCGGCACCTGTTTGCCGATGATCGTGGAGATGCGTGCCGGATCACTCTCAAACTGATGGGAGCTGTAGCCGATGACATGGTGGTTGCTGTCCTCTATCGTTACCTGGGACTGCAACGATTCACTGATGGTATCCGCCAGGGATTCCATACTGTCAAAAAAACGGTCAAACGTTGGTCCTGCCTCTGCTTCTGTCAATGTTCCCACCCCAGCCTGAGAAATACCGGATCTTGTACGTATAGGTGTTTACATTATATTACTCAGAGTTGCCAGTGGCTATAGTTTTGTGCGAGAAAACCTGACACGTCTAGCATTTATTTGTCAAAAGTATCCCAATAGTCGGGCGGTGCTCCGTAATTTAACATGACGACACGCTGCCGGCTGCTGTAACGGACTCAGATGCGCTTATTTTACAGCAAATCTGATCTTCGGCGATGCTAACGGACACCAGCGACCTTATATGCCGATAACCGGACTAAAAATGGACATTTGAGGCCAAATAAGAGCATTGTGGTCCGTTAGCATAATAAAATGAGCTTTTTAGAGAAAATAAGATCATTTCAGTCCGTTAGCGGCTGGGGGCTGATGGCAGACCCCATACAAAAAAAAGAAAGCCCGGCGGTCCCCCGCCAGGCCACAAAAGTGTTACCCCTCTGCTCCTTATAGTTCCTGTATGCTACTGTATCCCTCTAATTCCCAGGTTAAGTACATCCTAGATCAGAGTGAACTCCTGCTCTACTGCTTTCTCTACCGTGAAGTACTCTTCCCCAAGAGCCTCGGCCACGGCCTGGCAGGTGACTTTTCCGTTAGCTACGTTGACGCCGCTCTTCAGACCGGCATTATCCTCGATTGCCTGGAATACACCTTTATTCGCTATTTGCAGTGCATACGGAACGGTAACGTTGGTCAGTGCAATGGTCGAGGTTTTGGCTACGGCTCCCGGCATATTCGCTACGGAGTAGTGCAGTACGCCGTGCTTCTCGAATACCGGATTGTCATGGGTTGTTACACGGTCAATCGTTTCGACGATACCGCCCTGGTCGATTGCTACATCAACGATAACCGAGCCCGGCTTCATCGCTTTGACCATCTCTTCGGTTACCAGCCTGGGCGCTTTAGCGCCTGGAATCAGCACCGCACCTACCAGCAGGTCGGCTTCAGCTACAGCCTTGGCAATGTTGTACGGATTTGAGATCAGCGTGCTGATCTGCGAGCCGAAAATATCGTCCAGCTGGCGCAGTCTGTCTGCGCTCAGGTCAATAATCGTTACTTCAGCGCCCAGGCCGATCGCCATTTTTGCAGCGTTAGTCCCAACTACACCACCGCCGATAATGCTGACCTTGCCTCTGCTGACGCCGGGAACTCCGGAGAGCAAAATGCCTTGTCCGCCGTAGTTCTTTTGCAGAAATTGTGCACCGAGCTGCACGGACATCCGGCCGGCCACTTCACTCATTGGTGTAAGCAGCGGCAGCGTGCGGCCGTCCACAACCGTTTCGTAGCCGATAGCGAATACGCCCTTGTCTTTCAGCGCTGCGGCAAGTGCAGGCTCTGGAGCAAGATGAAGATAAGTAAACAGGATCAGGCCCGGACGGAAGTAGCCATATTCACTTTCCAGCGGCTCTTTCACCTTCATGACCATTTCAGCAGCGGCCCACACAGTTGCTGCGTCTGCAATCAGCTCAGCACCGGCTGCAGTATATTCCTCGTTCGGGAATCCGCTGCCTGTTCCGGCTCCGGCTTCCACCAGTACTTTATGGCCTTCAGCTACCAGGCTGACAACACCTGCAGGGGTAATCGCTACACGGTTTTCGTTATTTTTGATCTCTTTAGGTACACCAATAATCATCGTTAATCTCTCCCGTCTTGTGTGATTCTCTTATGTCAAGAATCATAACATAACGTTCATTTCAGCATTTTGGGTAAAAAGAAAAACATTACCTGCCATGATTGTGTTTTTACACAATGGAGCTGGACGCGGCCATTCACGCTTATCAACAAATGAAAAAGGACACCGCAGCCGGTGCCCTCACCTGTGAATGTATTCATACGTCATGTTTAATAACACCTTATCCCCGCAGCACCGCAAGCACGGTCTCCAGCACAACATTAACGCCCTTTTCGCAATCCCCGTAGGAGGTTAGCTCCTCTTCACAATGGCTTTTGCCGTTCACGCTGGGCACGAAAATCATCGCCGAAGGCAGGAATCCGGCTACGAACTGGGCATCGTGCCCTGCTCCGCTGGCTATTGTCCGGCGGGAATAGCCCAGAGTGGCAGCCGCCTGCTCAACAAGGCCGCATAGTTTCGGATCAAACCAGACCGTGTCACGGCCCCATAGTTTGCTTTTTTGAACCGTACATTCCAGCACTTCCTCCGGCAGGCCGTTAATAATTGCCTCTACCCCACGGACGATGTCCATCTCCTTATGCCTTGCCTCCACCGTAAAAATCACCTTATTCGGAATGACCGTATGAATATTCGGCAGCACATTCATCCGGCCCATCGTGTAGACAAGCCCGGAATCAAGTCCGCCCAGTTTGGCACGCAGTTCAGTAATGATATCAGCTGCAGCGAACAGCGCATCCCTGCGCATATCCATCGGCGTTGTTCCGGCATGGTCCGATTCGCCCGTCACTTCAATTTCGTAACAGGCCATGCCGACCACGCAGTCCACCAGACCGATCGTAAGCTGCTCACGCTCCAGCACCGGCCCCTGTTCAATATGCAGCTCAAGATAAGCCGTGGCCTCTGTAATCCGGTTCTGCGCCTCCCCGGCATAGCCGCTGGCCAGCAGCGCCTCTTCAAAGGTCGTCCCTTCCGGGTCCTTCTTCTGCAGCATGGCTGCCTTGTCGAACTTGCCGGACAGCACACCAGAGGCCATCATCGAAGGCTCGAAGCGTGCTCCTTCCTCATTGGTGAAGTTCATCACCGTTACCGGGAGACGGGGCGTAATACCATGGTCAACCAGTGTTCTTACCACCTCAAGCCCGGCTATTACACCTAGTACCCCGTCGAATCTGCCGCCCTTTTTCACTGTATCGAGATGCGAACCGATGACTACAGGCGGGCCATTCTCACTGCCGGCAAGCGTTGCATACATATTGCCCATATCATCAATCTTGACCGTCATCCCCAGCTCTTCACAGCAGGACCGAAAGTACCCCCGTACCAGCACATCCTGCTCCGACAGCGACAGCCTGGTCACACCATTGTGATCCGTACGCCCAAAATCGGCAAAAGCCTCAATTGTATCCTTCAGTCTTTCGCCGTTAACCAAAACCTGCTGCATTTGCATGTTATGTTTCCCTCCGCTTCGGGCAAATATGTGATTATTGCTTTCTTTATATGTTATACCAATGCGGTTTATAGTCATTGTACAGTCTGTAATAATGTTTTTTGGTAAGTATTCACGTTTTGTTAGAACATGGCGGAAGAGTTTGGTAGAATATGAGCTGCTATAACATGAACACAGGATGGACTCTATATAACAACGGAAGGGGATTTGGCAAATGTATACCACACTGCGCAGCGGCACGGCCGAAGCCGTCATTAACTCGCTAGGAGCTGAGCTGAGCAGCTTCAAACTGCTAGCTACCGGCAATGAATATATCTGGAGCGGCGATGCAGAATTCTGGACAGGCCGTTCGCCTGTACTGTTCCCGATTATCGGGGCAGCCCGCGGCGGAGAAATCCGGACAGGCGGCAACACCTACAGCATTGGCAATCACGGTTTTGCCAGACGCAGTGAATTCACCCTTATTGAAGCTACAGATACGCAGGCTGTCTTCCAGCTTTCGTACAATGAACAGACACTGGCGAGCTATCCGTACCGGTTCAATCTGATTCTCACCTACATTTTGAGCGGAAACACCCTTGAGATCAGCTACCGCGTGGAGAATAATGATGAACAGGAAATCCTGTTCCAGCTGGGTACCCATCCGGCCTTTAATTGCCCGCTGGACGGGCAGGGTACCATCACTGATTATGTTCTGGAGTTCTCTGAACACGAGCAGCTGGAACGGCTGTTCCTGAGCGATGCCGGCCTCGTCATCAGCGGCAAAAGCGAGACCGTGCTGGACAACGGACAGCTTCTGCCGCTCTCCCATGAGATGTTTTTTGACGGGGCGTTGGTCTTCCGGGATGTGAAGTCCCGCACCATTGCACTCAAAAGCAAGCTTAGCGGCAAAAGCGTTACTGTTACCTCCAAGAGCTTCCCGGACCTCGGCCTCTGGCAGCCGAAAAATGCCCCCTTCGTCTGCATTGAGCCATGGCAGGGGATCGCGGACGGGGAGGATTTCACCGGAGAGCTGAAGGACAAAACGGGGATTATAACCCTGCCTCAGAGCAGCCAGTTTAACAGCTCACTGACCATAGAAATCAGCTAAACCTATAGATTTCTTTAAAATAAAGGGCGTTCCAGCCGGTAAATTACGGCACTGGAACGCCCTTTTTGCCTTGAATTAAACAGTTATAAGTAAACTAAAGTAGTATATACAATCTTTTAACTGTGATAGTAATATAATTACAAATCATTGTGCCTGGCTAACCATGTATGTACAGCGCAATCTTGTTGACACTTCTGTCTCTGGCCCAGTCATCCGTTATTTTGAAAGGAAGTGATTGTTGCATGAAACCGGAGATAAGCATCATTGTGCCTATCTATAAAGTTGAAATGTATTTGCGCAAGTGTGTCGATTCCATCCTCGCACAGACCTTCAGAGACTTCGAACTGATTCTTGTAAACGATGGCTCTCCTGACAATTGCGGCGAAATCTGCGAACGTTATAAAGAGCTGGACTCCCGGGTTAAGGTCATCCACAAACAGAATGGCGGCCTGTCGGACGCCCGCAATTACGGCATTGATAGTGCCGCAGGCAAATATATCGGATTTGTAGACAGCGATGACTGGATTGAGCCCGATATGTTCGAAGCGCTGCATGGACTGATCACTGCCCATGACGCAGATATAGCAGTGTGCGGTCATACTGAGGTTGAAGACGGTGTGTATATAGACAAGGAATTCTCCCATGAAGTCCGTGTCTATAGTAATGAAGAAGCCTTCAAGAAACTGCTGGAGGATACCGAGATCAAGAATCTGGCCTGGGATAAGCTGTATAAGGCGGAGCTGTTCGCAAAGGTAAGATATCCGGTCGGCAGATACTTCGAGGACATGTTCGCAACTTATAAGCTATTTTTGCAGGCAGAGAAGGTTGTTTCCCTGGATTCGCCCAAATATCTGTACCTGCGCAGAGGCGACAGCATTACAGGCAAGATGACTAATAAAAAGTATTATGACCGGATCTGCGCCTGGAAGGAACTGTATGAGGATATCAAGCATAAAAACTACCCTGAAGCGATTGAAAAATCCCTGGCCAGGAACGTGACCGAGGGCATTGAGCTGTGCAATCTCCAGATGATCGCCGGAGAAAACAGGGCCAACAAGGAATATATCGCCGAGCTGGGCAGCTTTTTCAGCAAACATCTTAAAGCGGTAATGCGCAACAAAAGTATCAGCAAGCAGATGAAACTAGCCACTTTGCTTATTCTGACAAGCTCCAACACATATAGAGTCCTGTATCAATCCAAACTTCGTGTGAAGGGAAGTAACCTGACATGACCAACATTATCCATAAGATGCTGCCGCTGTCCTTCCGGAATTATGTGAGCAATAATGAATTTTACCGTTATTTCCGAGGCTATATGGCCAACAGAGACCTGTACAGGAATAAATCGAAGGCCATCTTTGTAGTCGGCTCTCCGGAACACGACAACCTTGGCGACCACGCCATAACGATGGCGCAGATGAATTTCCTTCAAAAGGCTTTTCCCGATTACACGCTAATAGAGATTGTTGCCGACAGGCTGACCTCTAACTGGAAATGCCTGATGGAGTATTCTACCCCTGATGATATCTTCGCGCTCCAGGGCGGCGGAAATTTCGGCATTGAATATTTTAGAGAAGAAGAAGTCCGCAGAAAGATTATCAGCAGTTTCCCCAATAACAAAATCATCCTTTTCCCTCAAACCATCTACTTCGGAGATACCGAGCATGGCCGCCAGGAGCTCAAAAAAACAAAAGCCCTCTACAACGCCCACAAGGATCTGACTCTGGTAGCCAGAGAAAAGACATCGTACGGAATTATGAAGGAGCATTTCAAAAACAACGATGTTTTATTGACTCCGGATATTGTAATGTCGCTGGACATTACCGAGCCGCAAAGAGTGCGCAGCGGAGCCCTTATGTGTATCCGGGCGGATAAAGAAGGGATTTTTAATGAGGCTGAAAAGCAGCAAATCCATAACAGCGCCTCGCAGGCTTTTGACAAGCTTACCTATTCTGACACCTGCATAGTGCGTTATATCACGGTTGAAGAACGGGAGCACGAGCTGTACACCTTATGGAACCAGTTTAAAGAGGCAGAGCTTGTGATTACAGACCGGCTGCACGGGATGATTTTTGCGGCTATTACCTCTACTCCGTGTATTGCACTTGGCAATTATAACTATAAGGTCGTAGGCAGCTACGAATGGATCAAGCATCTCGGTTATATCAAGTTTACTAACGATATCAATCAAATTCCGGAATTAATTGAAGAATTAAGCCAGATTCCGGCTCCGCGGTACAACAATGATTTTTCAACCGAACACTATAATCAGATTGTTGAAGCCTTGTCGGCTAACACGGATTCATTCTCAACTTCATCTACCGTGACAGCTTAGAGCATCCACCACGACATTTCTGTAGCGAGGAAGCGATGTAGCCTTGAAAACCAATATAAAACTTGCTGCTATTATTACCTATCTCTCAGTCTTTCTGGGTGTGATCATTTCCCTGGGCTCGACGCCTTATATCGTTTCAACCCTGGGAAAATCGGAATACGGGCTATATTCACTGGTGAATTCCATTATCGCCTATATCGTGCTGCTGGACCTCGGCTTCGGCAGTGCGGTTGTGCGGTTCAACTCCAAGTTCATCTCGGAAAATGATACAAACGGCCAGCGGAACATCAACGGGATGTTTCTGGTTTTGTTTTCGGGAATCGGTCTGCTTGCCCTGCTGGCCAGCCTGATTCTGGTGTTTAATTTTGACTCTCTTTTCACCAGTCTGAATCCATCTGAGCTCAGCATCCTCAAAACCATCTTCGTCATCGCTGCGGTCAATGTGGCTATTTCCTTCCCGATGAATATTTACAGCTCGATTATTACCGCCTACGAACGGTTTGTTTATCTGAAAATCATCAATCTGCTGAGAGTTGTTATTTCTCCGGCGATGATGGTATTGGTGCTGTTCATGGGTCTGAGATCGGTGGGGATGGTTTCCGTTGCCCTTGGACTGAACATCACCATCGGCCTGGCTAACTTCTTTGTCTGCCGGTTTAAGATGAAGATGATCGTCAAGTTCAACACTTTTGACACCAAGCTGTTCAAGGAAGTATTCAGTTATTCTTCCTACATATTGCTGTCATCGATTGCCTTTCAGCTCTATACGAACGCCGATCCGCTGATTATCGGTATGTTCCTGGGCGCTACTCCGATTGCGATTTATGCCATTTCCACCCAGCTGAACACGTACATTATGAACTTTTCCAATGTGCTGTCCAGCTTTTACCTGCCCAAGCTTACCAAAATGATTGTCAAAGGCGCGGATCAGGCCCGGCTGATGGTTGAACTCGTCCGGATCGGCAGAATCCAGGCGCTCATTGTCGGCTATATCGTGTCAGGGTTTGTGCTGTTCGGTCAGGTGTTCATTCTGATCTGGCTGGGCGAAGGCTACCGGTACGCGTACACGATCGCGCTGATCATCATCATTCCGCAGATCACGTCGATCGTCCAGTCGCTGTTCGCCACGATGCTGGAAGCGATGAACAGGCACAAGGTTAAGGCTTTGATCTATTTTTCCATTGCCATTCTCAAAATCATTCTGACGCTGCTGTTCATCCGGGTCTGGGGCATCACAGGCTGTGCGATTGCTACGGCTGCCGGCATGATCGTTAACGTGGTTCTGAATAATATCTACTATAGATATAAGCTGAAATTTGACATCTTCTATTTCTGGAAGGAGATCATCAAGGTCTTCACTCCGGTAATACTGCTCGGCCTCGTATGCGGATACCTGCTGACCTACGTAAACATCGGCTCCTATCTCCAGCTCGGCCTGTATGTCTTCCTGTACTCCGTGCTGTACGCAGCCACCATGTGGACCTTCAGCATGAATGCGGATGAGAAGCAGATTGTTACCGGCCCGATGCGGAAGGTTGTTTTGGGGAGCCAGACATGAGCGGTTTGGAGCAGATGCTCTCCGGGCATGACAAATTTTAAGCGTACGCTGTTAGGACACTCCATGGGTGTCTTTTTTTTTCGTAACATATGTCATTTATCAAAATAAAAAAGTTAGATAATGTAAAAAATAAACAATAGGCAGAATAGAAGAATGCGTATAAACCATTCGAGACCCGGGAGGCTGCAGTATGATTATTAAATATCAGTGTGTTAACATCTCTTCCAAAGACCCGAAGGCATTGGTAGAATTCTACCATTTGCAACTAGGGATACCCGTAATAGAGCCTGATGAGCATTATGACGGCGTCTCTTTAGGCTTCCTTAAGGAAGCTCCAGTAATCGTAATCTGGGATGAGAATAAATGGGGTAAGTCCAGCGAAGGCAAGGTTAACTTTGTATTCTCTTGTGATAATCTGGACCGGACGTATGCTGAATTGAGCGGAAAAGGCGTTCAGCTGGAGCCTCCAGTGACTGCCGTATGGGGAGGCAAGGAACTGCCGCTGCTTGATTTGGACGGGAATAAAATATTGCTGCTGGAGGGCTAAGTGTATTGGTTTAAGCTACAGTTAGTCTGATACACCATGTGTTTAACTGCACTTTGGAGTCAATTTCATAATTCAGTTTGCTGGATAGCAAGACTGGGCCAAAATCTGAGTTTGTTTTTTAAAAAAGTTAGGCCACTTGCTGGGAGTTACTCAACTGCTTGTTCAACTTGTCTAGCGCAAACTTACTCAAATTGTAGGCCAATGTGCTGAGCTGGAAATCGACACTTGCCCGGACGCCGCGGTGACGTGTGCGCTTCATCCCAAAATACTCTTTGAGGTAGGCAAAAACACGTTCTACAGCCGTTCGTTTGTTATACAGTTGCCTAAAGCTCTCGCTCCCTCTTGCTGGGTAAGCGTGCTTCCGCAAATCGGTTTGGATTCGAATCTTAAACACTTTTTGGCAGCCGGATGCAGAAAACGGACAGTCTTTGCAATGGTTGGGCCTGGTGTAACGCAGCGTTTCGTATTTGGTATCGAAACTGTCGTAACGGTAGGCGTGTCCCTGCGAGCACACAGGGGTGTAATCCTGGTTCATCCCCTCGGGCGGTTTTTTGTGGTGAATCATTTTAATAATAGGAAAAGCGCCTAAGGAATGAATCAACTGGTAAATGGCCGAACTGTCATACCCTTTGTCGCCCAAGACATGCTTCACCTTCAGCCCAGGAAACTTCAGGTGTAGCCCCTTTAGAAGCAGGACGGCCATCCGCTGGTCATTCAGATTCGCCGAACTAAAAACACCGCTTAGCACATACTGAGAATCCGCATCGACCAGTACGTTCGCCTTAAATCCGTAATAACTGGTGAGTCTGCCCTTCGTATTTTTCTTGTCAAAGCGTGCAGCGTGCCGGGGGATCGTGTTCAGGAGCTCGTCATAGGTGTAAGGCAGCATCGCTTCAATCGTTTTCTCAAAGGGTGCTAGAGTCTTTTCATAAGCTTCCCGTTCTAGACGCCGGCGCTCTTTTTCTTCCGCAGAAGCCCGCCCACGTCGGTAGACTGGTTTTTTAAGCGGTTCGTTCGCTGGCTGAGGCTCTGGCTCGACATTCTCGAACTCCAGTTGCTGAATTTCTGGCGTTTCACTTGGCTTTTTGGTACGGCGGGCCGCTCGGCGTTTCGACGCAGATTCACTGAATTGGCAATCCCAAGCCTCAACAATGGAGGAATCAACGGCAAGGTGCGTGCCCGTAATAAAGCCTTCTTCCATGGCAGACAGCACCAAGCTATCCTGCAGTTGCTCAAGCATTCCCGTTTGCTCAAGCGCAGAAATTAGACGGGAGTATGAAGCCTTGCTCGGAATAGGGTTTGAGCCGGTAAACCGGCACTGCACCCGAAATTCCTCGCTGTGCTTAAGGCGTCTAACCAGAGAAGAAACAAACTCAATGCCCTCCATTTTTGAGATGAGCAGCGAGTAGATCATGGCAGGGAGGTTTAGCTCCTGTGGCCGTCCACGATGGTTCTTTTTCCGGAGTACGTGAAGGACCGGAGCCAGGTTTAAGTGTTCAAAGATTTGACTATATTTATCTTCCGGGCGCATTTGGAGCAATTCCTCGAAGGAAAACAGCTCTTCTTGTCGAATAGAGTAGATAGGGATTACCTCCTTTTTTTGTTCTCGGGTGTCGGTTTGGTCGCCTATAACTTCGAGAACTTGGGGAGGTACTCCTTTTTCTATACTCAAAAAAACCAGGCGTAGCAAGGGTTTTGAATTATGAAATTGTCTCCTTTGTGCAACTAAAATGGCTGATTTTTTATAAAAAGCCCGTTTAATTGTAGTTTGTACAACTAAACGGGCTCAAAATGTTGTTTCAGGCTGAACTAGGCAGATTTAGTTGCACAGACTGCAGTTATATGCTGCATGAGCAGATATTTGCTGGTTTTAGTTGTACATTGTGCAGCTATTCGGCAGTCTATCAAATTTAAATCAGACTTCCTAAATTACACTTCCTGCAGCAGCCGGTCCAGCAGCTCAAACGTCTCTTTCAGCTTGGCTTTAGGTATGCCGCTGTACAGGTCGCCGATGCTCAGCTCATAGGAGCAGGAGTCTAGACCGGTCTCCTTCAGCCGTGCGGCAAGGCCTACGCCGGCCTGCTGACTTAGCCGGATCAGAACCGGCTCAACCTGTGCCTTGGATAAGGCAAAATGGACATGGAACATGTTCGACACCGGCACCTGCGGAAGGGTGGATACTTTGCTGCAGCCGTTGAACAGCGCCGCAAGCTCTTTAGCGTCTTCGTAATACTGGCCCATTTTGCCGGCCCGCTGGCGGAAATAAACCTGGGCCGGAAGGATATACGGATACAGGCTGATCAGATCACCGCCGTGCCGCCGTTTCCAGATCTTCGATTCCTCCGTGAAGTCTTCACTGCCCGCCAGGATGGCCCCGGCGATGCCGCCAATGCCTTTGTACAAAGAGATATATACGCTGTCGAACAGCGCACAGACCTCTGCCGCCGTCTTGCCGTAGTAAGGCAGCACCTCAAACAGCCGTGCCCCGTCCAGATGCAGGATAATGCCCTGCTCCCGGCAGTAAGCGGAGATCGCTTCAAGCTCGGCGTATTCCGGCAGCTGGCCGCCGATTTCCCGCTGCGGCAGCTCCAGCAGCAGACAGGCGATGTCCTCTCCGATGCTGCGGACATCGTCCAGGGTAATCAGGCGGTCCTTGTCCGCCAGCAGAATCGGCTTAATGTGATGCAGCTCCTTCAGCCCGTCCTGCTCATGAATCTCCAGGTGGCAGAGAGGGTGATAGGCTACCGTCTTCAGCCCCTTGCGGTCAGACCAGATCCGGAGGGCAATCTGCTGAGCCATCGTTCCGCTCGGAAAAAATACCGACGCCTCTTTTCCCAGCACACCTGCCATCTCCGCCTGAAAATCCTCGATGACCGCACCGCTGCCGTACATATCGCTGGATAGATCTCCCGCTATATCAGCAAAGGCATGCTTGAGCACCTCTACATCCCGTTTTCCGTGTCCGGCCAGCTGAATGGAAGCAGAATTATAGGCCTCCAGTAATGTTTTCTGTTCGTGCATAAAGAGTGATTACTCCTTTCGGGTATACTGTTATTAAGTAATGTTCTAGAATTATAGCATTCCCCGGCAAAAAACCTGATTTTTTTCAAAAATTCACGGTTTATTCCCGGTATCCAAGGTGAAATAAGTCCTGCGCTGTGCTACAATATTGGAATTGCAAAGGCAATTGCTTAGGGAGGTTTATTACAACACCATGCTTATTATTGGTATCGCAGGCGGGACCGGTTCCGGCAAAACTACTGTAGCCCGCTCCGTTATTGACCGTCTTGGAACAGACAAAGTAACGTTCATATCCCAGGATAACTACTATAAAGACCATTCCTCTCTCAGCTTCGAGGAACGCGGAGCGATTAATTACGATCATCCGCTGGCTTTTGACACGGAGCTGCTGATTGAGCATCTTCATTGTCTGAAATCGGGACAAGTTGCTTATGCCCCGGTGTATGATTTTACGGTTCATGCCCGTTTTACGGACAAGACCGTTGAGCTTATGCCGAACAACATCGTCATCGTCGAAGGACTGCATGTGCTGTCCGACGAGAAGCTGCGAGAGCAGCTGAACATCAAGGTATTTGTCGATACCGACCCGGATGTACGGATTATGCGCCGGGTGCTGCGTGATATCGAAGACCGCGGCCGCACGATCCGTTCCATCCATACACAGTATTTGACGACCGTGAAGCCGATGCATGAGGCGTTCATCGAGCCGTCCAAGAAATACGCCGACCTTATCATTCCTGAAGGCGGAGAGAATAAAGTCGGGATCGAGCTGTTGTCGGTCCTGACCGCCAAGTACCTCTCCGGTGATCAGCAGTGGAGCGGAAGTGCACATTAATATGGATAAGAAACAGAGGCTATGAGCAGTCATGGCCTCTGTTTTTTTTGTCCATCAGATGGATCAATACTCCTCAATACTCCTCCAGGCCGCTGCTCATCCCGCTGATCATGGAGAGCGACAGCTCCAGTGCCTTATCGCGCTCCCCGCTTTTGAGATAATAAGACAGCAGCTTGCGCTCATAACGTTCAATGGTGTAGGTATCACCATTGCTGCGGAAATGCGGCAGGGCTTCCTCCTCGATGTAACGGTAATATGGCTGCCAGTCCTCTTTCAGTGACAGTACCAGCAGATTAAAGTTGATCTCCCGGCTGTCCTTGCGCTCCCGTGCCAGCGTCAGCCCCTGATAGGTTAATGTCAGCAGTCCGGAAACCGGAAGGCGCTTAGCCCCCATACAGGAGGTAATATAGCAGTCAAGCACGCTAAGGTAAAACGGATGCTCCGGCCCTCCGACCAGCTCCATTACCTGCGAGAACCCTTCCGCCGCTTCATTATATAGCCCCCGGCGCATATGCTCATAAGCCAGGTTATGGAGCAGCTTGTACTTGCGGTCGGCAGAGCCGCACAGCTCACAGGCTTTGATCAGATTCTCATAAGACTGCTTGGCTATTGCAAAGGAATGCGGTTCTTTTACACTGAGCTGAATCAGCATAAGCGTCTCCGTATCAATGATCCGGATCAGATTAAGCGTCTTGCGGAAATACTGCAGCGCTTTTTCAGCATAATAATAGGCGATGATACTAGAGTGAATAGAGTGATAGGCGAGCGCGAGGTGATAATAATACTCCTGCTCGGTATACTCCGACTCGTCGATCTCCGTCAAAACGCCGATACAGTCCAGAAATTGCCCTGACAAAAAATAATATATGCCCTGCAGATGTCTAAAATAGTTGCGCATATAGGGCGAAGAATGTTCTGTCTTCTCAATTTCCCTGATCAGCCTGGAGGCCGGCTTCAAATCATTATTATAGAGATGGTATCTTATTAACAGCAGAGGGTAAGGGATTTTGTAATCGGGCAGATCCCTAAGTGCCTCCAGCTCTATTTGTGCTTTCAGGTCTTCCGCTTCCTGCGTCCGCTGCATCACCATGGCGTTATGCCAGTCGTTTAATTTGCGCTGGGTCTGAACAAAGCGTTCCACCTCTACAGCCATTGTAATCTGCAGGCGGCCGCATAATAAATCAATAATTTCCGGAGAATACTCGGTGATGCCCCGTTCTATTTTGCTTAAATGAGTCACTGAGCAAATGCCCTGGCCAAGCTCCCCCTGAGTTAAATGCTGCTTCTCCCGGTAATGCTTGATGATTTTCCCCTCAGTCATTCCCAAGTCCTCTTTTCCGTTAAAGTACAGCAGTAAGCTCTCCTTATTATACAGGGAAAAGGCGGGTACAGAGTTCTTTGCATCAAAAAAGGCCGGGAGGTTACCGCCTTGCAGCGGTAATTCCCGGCTTTTGCATAAAGTCATTACTTCAGAATATCAATCCTTATTATTCTGCTGCATTCAACAAATTGTATATCGTCTGCGCTGTTTCTGCACGGCTTGCTGCCGCTTTCGGAGCGAACAGTCCGCTCGCATGTCCGGACATAATGTCCAGGCTGGCCGCTTTGATGATTGCTTCTTCCGCCCAGGAGGAAATCGCAGGTTGATCCTTATAGGACGGAGTGCCGGTCTGAACACCTGCCTGCTTGGCAGCCGCGTATTCATAAGCCTTCACAGCGATTACAGCCATTTCTTCACGGGTAATGCTCCGGTTCGGAGCGAAGGTTGTCTCCGTAAGCCCGTTCACCAGTCCGGCTGCATGCGCCGCAGCAACCTCATCCGCATACCAGGCATCAGCAGCAACATCGCTGAATTGCCCTGCAGCAGATGTCTCACTCTTGAGTCCCAGTGCCCGCACGATCATCGCTACGAATTCCGCACGTGTCGTCTTGGCATCCGGAGCAAACAGGGTTTCCGACTGGCCGGTAACGATATGCTTCGCAGACAATGCCTTGATAGCTCCCGCAGCCCAGTGTGATGCAGAAAGATCCGTAAAGCTCTTCTCGTACGCCAGTACACCGTATGTGCTGAAGTGGCCTACACTGGCGGTAATTGTATGCTGTGCTGCATTGACCTTGCCGCCTGCATATTCCCAAGCGGATGTCTTTTCGTTCAGATAGTAGATGCCCGCCAGCTCTGCATTCAGACTGCTGCTGTAAGCCAGTGTCAGCTGCACCTCTTCAGGGAAGGCGGCAAGCCGGATTTCTTCTCCGCCCGCTTTTTTATAGGACAGATTGAAATCGTAAGCTCCACCTGAAATAAGTGTCACACCCGCTTCTGCGGTTACCGGGGTTACCGCCTTAACAGTAATATTCAGATAGATGTTGCCCTGATTATTGTCATTCGCCTGTGCCGCCAGTGCCGACAGCACTTCAGCCGGGATCGTTACTGTTCCAGCGTCAGTCCGCACCGCCAGGCTGCTGCCCTTGAGCAGTTCACCCGCATTGGCCGGAAGCTTAACGGGAACGCCTGCCTTACCGTCAATAGTTGCCACACCATCAGCTGCAGCTGCCAGGTCAGAGGCTGATACAGCCTGCTCAGTAACTACAGTAGTATTACCTGTATTGCCGCTGCTTGGGTTGCCCCCGTTGTTGGTGCCGCCGCCATTGTCAGTGCCGCCGCCATTGTCAGTGCCGCCGCCATTGTCAGTGCCGCCGCCATTGTCGGTGCCGCCGCCATTGTCAGTGCCGCCGCCATTGTCGGTGCCGCCGCCATTGTCAGTGCCGCCGCCATTGTCGGTGCCGCCGTTACCGAGCGTACCGTTCTTAATTTGCTCCAGCATTTCATCCAGTCCAACTCCATTGATCTTGTCCTGAGGAACCGCGTCTGCTGCGGCATTCTGGCCAAGTGCCAGGAAATTGTTCACAATGAACTGGATATCCTTATCATCAACGGTTCCATCCTGGTTGATATCGGATTCGGAATCATTGGTATTGTAAGCCAGTCCCGCTTGCTTCAAATCGTAAATATCGATAACTTCATCGCCGTTGACATCGCCGGCCAATGCGCCGTTCAGTGATAACAGCTGCTGTGCCCCGATAATCCCACCGTTCTCGAGCTTGTAATTCGTAGTCGAACGGCTGAGGGAGGTGTGTCCCGGCGATTTAAAGGTAACCTTGATGACCTCTTCGGATACAGGAATCGATTTGAGATCGTAGTAAGCATTTTTGTCTACAGCCGCGGTATAGGTTTTACCCGACTCGGTCTCTGCGTATACTTGGAAATTCATCTTGCTGTAATCTTTGCCGAATTGCAGATACTCCCCGTTCACCAAGAAGGCTTCCGGACTTACATATCCGTAGAGGCGTGAAGTATGAGATACGAAATCCATATAATCCAAATTATATGCCGGAGTATAGGCAGGCTCATCCGCTCCGGCCTGGGTTACGTAAAGGTCCGTCACCTGAACATTTGCAACCTTATTGTAGTAGGCGTCACTGCCCACCTTGTACTTGAGTGTCAGGAGCGGTACATCGCCAGCGATGCCGGCGAGATCTTCTCCTTGCAGATTCACTTTTACCGTACTGTAAAAGTCATTCGTAATCTCCCGCTGAACATCTACCGTAGCTCCCTGCTTGGCCGCCAGCGCTTTGAACTCGTCGGTTGCCCCGATGGACTCTAGTTCAAAGACGCCGGTAATATCCTGGAGGGTAAACTCGGCTCCGGTGAATGCCTTCAGATTGTTCATGTTGATTGAAGCAGTGAAGGTATCCCCCACTTTCACCGATTTCTTATCCAGTTCGGTGAGCGCATAGGTGGTATCCGGAGTGAGATAGGCGAAATTATTGTCCAGCCAAGTCGTACCTACCGTAGCAACATCCCAGCCGAAGAGCCGCAGCTGATAAGGCTCCGCCGCATAATCTTCCTTCGTAATCCCGTAGCGGAAGTTGCCTTCCTCATCAGCTTCAATATAACCTCCCATGAACGGGCTTCCGTATTCATAGTAGGTGATCGTGTTATCGCCCTGATTATAGGAATAACCCGCGTCCTGCAGGGTCTTCATGCTGCTGTCCTTAATGTTGCCGTGTACCCAGATCGCTGATACCTCTTTGCCGTCATAGGTCTCTGTTGTAAACATTGAATCATCCACTTCAATAACCGATGAAGTGAGCGCAGCCGCATCTCCGGCAGCATTCGTAGTCTTGAGCGAAAGTTCCGGTGATGTATTATCTACCAGTGTCATCGGGGATTCCACTTGATATGCATCACCATTTGTATCTATAGAGAGTGCCTCCAGTGCATATTCGCCTTCCGGAACAAAGCGAGAGACTTTAGAAATACCGCCGTCTTCCGTAAACGGATAGGCATAGCCTTTGAACAGATTGAACAGCATGTTTTCTTTGCCTGCTGCAATGTTTTTAGTGTCCACAGTGCCCAGGAATCCCAGTACCTCTCCGCTCTTGTAATCCTTGAGATAAATATCCATTGTCTCCATCGGGCTCTTCAGTGAGAAAAAGGCGGTTGTAACCCAGTTGGAATAGGTATGTGTCACATAGTTATTGGAAATTGCCGGCGGATCCATTTCCAGGTAACCGAGACCTTTATCCGATACCCGGATGATCATCGGCAATTGGTAAGCGTCCGCAGCGTCTGCTTCATTGATTACATGAATATATCCTTCATAGGTTGCGTTCGGTACCGAATCATTCATCAGCAGCTCGGCATTGAAGGTTGTGCTGGAATCTGCGGGTATTGTTACCTCATCGGTAACGAGTGTAATTGCGGTGCCCGCCGGCAATTCCAGCTCCAGACGGTAGGTCTTTCCGCTCTCTCCCCGGTTGTCCAGCTCCAGCGTTTTGCTGGCTGTAGTGGCCTTACCTTCCTCGGTATACACGCTTCCGAAATTCAGGGAACCGGTAATATCGGCGATTTCAACATACTGATTATCGGCAGAAACGCTGGTGGTTGTATCCAGCACCTTGACGCTTGTGTCTGCGTGAACAGCACGGTATGCATCCACCCGGCCTGCACCCACTTCGTATACTGAATAATCAGTGTTCAAGTCAACGCTTGTATTCATTAGGGCCGCTTTGACATCAAAAGGCGTATAGTCCGGATTAGCCTGCAGAATAAGGGCCGCAATGCCGGCTACATGCGGAGTGGCCATGGAAGTACCGGACATCCGCGTATAGGCGATATCATAATTGCTCTGGTTGACCGGATCATTCATATATACCGGATAGGTGGAGAATACCGCCACACCCGGAGCCACCAGGTCAGGCTTAATATCGTCGGTCCCCGATACAGGTCCGCGCGAGCTGAAGTCAGCCAGCGTATCGCCCGGCGACAATACATCCTCTGCAGCCGTAAAGCTGATAAACGGCTTATCCATTTGCTTAAGGCTCTCGCCTTCCGGCTTGAGAATTTGGAAGGTCGGAATAAACCCGGCTGCCTCGCCCAGATAATTGTCGATATATCCGGTTGTATTATTATAGATAAGGGCCGCTGCCGCGCCAGCCTTGGCAGCATTCTTAATTTTGACATTCAGGCCGATCTCCCCGCGTTCGATAAGGGCTACCTTACCTGCAACATCAAGACCGGTGAAATCTGCAGCCTTACCAAGACCCGCATATACGATTTCCAGCTCTGTACCAACGATGCTGGCAGGTTCATAGTTGAACTCTTCACCGAACAGCTTCATGGTCAGCGGCTGGTAGACAGTATCCGTAACCGTAGCAGACTCTGCATCTGCGGCTGCCGGAACCGCCGCATCATATACGGAAGCCGTAACAGAAGGAATCGTGATCGGCACACTGGAGGCCCCGATGGTAATTCCCAGTGCGCTGGCTCCCGGCGTTCCAAGCGTGCCGGCTGATGGACCATCATTGCCGGCCGCGATCACGCTGACTACCCCGGCAAGCATCGCATTGTTGATGGCTATAGAAGCCGGGTCAAGCGGATCGTTCAATTGCGAGCCGAGCGACAGGTTGATGACATCCATTCCATCCTGAACCGCTTTGTCAATCGCGGCGATTATACCGCTGTTCGCACCCGATCCATACGGCCCAAGGACACGGTAGGAATATAGCTCTACATCCGGCGCAACGCCCTCGACAGCATAACCGACAGCATTGACCTGCTGGCCGGCAATGGTTCCGGCTACATGTGTACCGTGGGCAGTGAAATACTCTGACTCGGATTCCGGCTCACCGGCTGCAATCCAGTCATTGTAGGTTGTCTCCATCGGATCGGCATCATTATCGATAAAGTCCCAGCCCTTGACGGCAGCCGGATCAACAGCCGCCGGATCTTCACCTGCGGTCTTGCGGTATCCCTGGTAGACTGTGGTTAAATCGGGATGATTATAATCAATCCCCGTATCCAGAACACCTACCTTAATGCCTTTACCTGTAATGTTCTCGTCATGCAGCTTGTCCACCCCGATAACCGGAAAGCTTTCCATCATCAGCTTACTGGCGGCAGTCTCTTCTCCCGCAGTCTCATCAGCGGCAGTGTCTTCCCCTGTAAGATTGGTAGGTACAACCGTATCTTCCGGTAATTGAACGGTAGTATCATTCCAGATCTTTTTGACCAGTCCGGAACTCGCCAAATCCTGTACAGCCGTCCCCGGCAGGGTCACCGCCACACCGTTAAAGGCTTCGCGGTACTCCTGATAAACCGTAATTCCCGACGAATTGTAGGCAGTTCCGCTGCGTGCTGTCTGCAGTTTATTGATAAAAGCCTTAAAGTCTTTATGGGACTGCTCTACCTGATCCTCTGCGGAGGTCAAAGAAAATTTCTTGGCCTGGCCAGAGCTTACCTGTCCGGATACTGCCGCCGGTTCAGGGATAAACTGGACGATGACGTTGACAAGATCTGTGCTCTCTGTGTTAATTTCAGGCGAGATTACCGGTCCGGCACTTACCCTGAGCTGCTCCAGGGCCTGTCTTTGTGCCGGGGTCAAGCCCTTAAGTATAGCTGCCGCCTGTTCCTGGGTAACAGTGCTGCCTGCGGACGGCGCCGCGAAAGAGGCAGGGGCCAGCAAAGTGGAAATCAGAAGTCCTCCTGCAACTGTACCGGAAAATAAGCGGTTCATTGTTTTGCGCTTCATTTAAACCCTCCATAATTTCATATTTAACAAATGTAAAAAAGATGTTAACCCAATTTTTTAACTTAATATAAGCTGTAGGATTTTTGCTGTAAATTGGGGTAATTCTGTGTTTCAACTCATAGAAAATAAGGGAATATCCGTTAAATCACTGTCATATATTCGGATAAAGCAGGACTTACTCCGCCCAAAAGGCACAAAAAAAGACCGCTTTCTGCTGAAAGCGGCCGCCTTACCTGTTCCGTTTACCCCAAATGAGGCTGTACAGAAATTATATATATAACATCTTGCCTTAATCTGGGTTAAATTACCTTGTGCTGCAGCCACTTATCCCCGAGGAAACGCCGCATGAAGATAAAGCCCCGCACACCCCACTCGCAGTTCATCGCCAGCCAGACGCCGACAATCCCCATACCGAATTGGATGCCCAGCAGGTAGCCGAGCACGACGCGGAACAGCCACATCGACAGCATCGAGACCATCGACGTGAACTTGGAATCGCCCGCTGTCCGCAGCGCAGACGGGGTAATGAAGCTGACCGACCACAGCGGGATCTGGGCAATCGAATTGATCAGGAAGACCAGGAAGATATCACCGATAATCTCAGCCGGCGGATGGAACAGCGAGACCAGCGGATTGAATAACGGGAAAATCAGCATGGCCATCAGCACATAGGAAGCAGATGACAGCACAAGGAACGATTTAACAAACTTCGTAATCCATTGTATCTCCGGAAAAATACTTATCGAGCAGCCGGCTTCCCCGCTTCCCGTTTACCTTACCCTTTCCCCCAGGCTCTGGCATAACCGTTCACTTCTTTATATTAGAATTTTGAATCTTGTCATTCTAACATACGAGGCTCAGGAGTCAAGGCTGTTCACCATTTTTACAGGTTTTCCCCTTTTTGCAGGGAAGGAGACAGGGTGATTGTGATCTCTTTATCAAATGGAGTCATCAGGTTGACCAGCACCGCTTTGCAGTTATTCTGCAGCTTCGCCTCACGTACTGAGGTCGCCAGATGTCCTGTCTCGCCGCCGGTCAGCTCAATCCAGTCCTCCCCGCATTCATAACGGAGGGTACCGCCGCTCCAGAGATAACCGTCCTCTCCCAGATCCTTCAGATCACCTGATGTAAAGCTGCCTTCCTTGCCAAAAATAAAGGACAGCTGGCTCATGACCTCGCCCGGCTCCCCAGCCTGCAGACGCAGGGTCCAGCCTGTACCGGTGCGCTCCGCGTCTACTTCTGCGCGGAAGGTCTGCTCATGGGTCAGCGGACGGCTGTGGTGCGGAAGCAGATACCAGGGACTGACCGCGGCAGCGGCCGATTCAGGCAGAAGTCCCGTTTCTACAGGCCCGTAGTAGCCCTTCTTCTGCTCTCCCGTAAGCCGGTAGCCCTGCGGCAGCTTGATCATTTCCTGCATCGGCACATATCCCGGGTTGAAATAGGATGCCAGCTGCACGGCCAGCAGCCGCACCTCACCATGGCGCAGTGCGAAGAAGGATGGCGTCTCCGTCATGAGCGTGATGCTGGTATCCCCGTCCCGGTAACGGGCCACCGGGGCCCCGAAATCGGTATGCATCCGGCTGTGGGAAATCCGGCCCTGATGGCCGGCAGCCTCCATACCGGCAAGATAGCCGTGCCGCAGAAACTCACCGTTCAGGACTGTTTCATATTTCTCAGGGAGGATGGCCTCCGCCGCAGGCGGCTGCTGCAGCTCAGGCTCCAGCAGCATCCGCACCAGCACATTCACCGAGCAGACGCCGGGATTGCTGAGCGCCCGGCCGGCCCATTCGGCCATTCCGGCGAATACAGGATCATTATCTTGCCGGGCCAGGATGGCATACGGCAAATAATACGGGGACAGGTCGTGCACATGTCCCAGATCCTGCCGCCCGGAATAATCGGTCACGACCTCGCCCGACGGATGGACGAGGTAGACCATCATCCGCAGGTTCAGGCGAACCGGGTCCAGCAGCTGCGGGCGGTCCAGCAGGCGGGCAGCATGAATCAGCATAATATCGCTGACTGCGCTGTAAATACCGTTGCTCCGCTCGGTCCACTCGCCGTCCGGCGTAATATCCATGCCTTCGGCCAGCCACTGCTCGGCACGCTGGACAGCCTCCGGCAGCCCGAACAGCTCATGCAGATAGGCCAGCGCTGCGCTGATTACCCAGCGGTGATTCGGCGTATGGCCGCCGCCGGTAAGCATCGCGGGAATGGTGCGCTCCAGAAACAGCCGCATATTGCCAAGCACAGGCGCAAGCGGCGCCCAGTCCTGCCGGGCCAGCAGCTGATACAGCTGGGCGTAGCCGACAATTACAAAAGCCGTATCCGGCGGGGAATGATAGTTCGTCCAGCCCGGGGAGATTGTGCCGTCCGCATGCTGGCCGCGCAGCACGAACTCCGCAGCCAGCCCCAGACGTTCCAGCAGCTCCTCATCGCGGTAGTATTTAGAATCAGGATTCGCCAGTGCGGCGCCCCAGTAGCACATCTCGGTCGGTGTCCCGGTCGTATGATTGACCCAGGCAACGCCGGTAAAGGGATCAATGGTGCCGCCGTAATAGCGGCTCTCCGGATCGAGCACCTGCCGGGCTAAGCCTTCTTCAACTGCTCTATCGTTACTGTCCACCAGTTGCTTATACATTGTCATTCCTCCATGTTAGGCATTTAACACTCCGCACTGCCGGCAGTGCCGTTAGTACAGCCGCTCAAGCTCATTGCGCACACGCTCCGGTATTTCCGCAAACAGCTCATCCCACGAAACAAACAGCTCCTGCCGGTGTGCATACTCCCAGTTATCGTAGTTTAAGGAAGGAGTAAACCGGCAGGTCTGCAGATAATTTCGTACCTTCCGGTCAATTCCTTCGTCCGAAGCCAGCAGGCTGTGGAAGCAGTCACCGAAGATCAATCCGTCAGCCCCCGCTTCCTCCTGCGTACAGCCGGCAAAGCCCGGCAGCAGCTCAAACACCTCAGGCAGCGGTGAAAGGGCATGCTTACCGGGCTGTACATACAGGCTGGCACGTGTGCCGCTCAGATTGGTACGGCCGCGAACCAGCCCTTTCAGATATTTGCCGTGAAAGCTGGCTTCGACATCTGCAACCTCACCGTCACTGCCGATATACACCCATACATGCTCCAGATCGTACAGATGCTGAATATCGTAATCGTAATAAATAGCGTATTCCACAACAGCCGCAACAGCCGGCCGGCTCACCTTAAGCCTGCGCCGGAAGGAGGGAGAAGCCCCGCCCTCCCGCAGAACCGTCACGCCGAAGCGGACGGGGTAAAAAGGCTCGTTCCGGTCAAACAGCAGACGCGGAGCATAGGCGGCCGCCAGTCTGCGGTCTTCCAGGCTTAACCCACAGTCTTCATTGTGCAAATTGCCATCCTCTGCACTGAGCATCAGAGCGCCCCCCGTGCCGCCAGCTTAGCCGTAAGCAGACGGTGGCTCTCATGAATCTCCTCCGGCAGACAGGCTGCTTTCAGTTCATACACTTTCACCTGGGCCCGCTCAATCATCGGCAGATAAGCATCATAGAAATGCATATCCCCGCTGTTTACGTAGGGACACCAGTGATCCGAGAGCCCGATGGTCTCGTGGATATGGACCCCGACGATATCATCCATCAGCCCGTCCATCTCCCCCACACTGTCGTACAGCCCCAGCCGGTCCATCATAATCGCATGGCCGGTATCATACCAGATGCCGACCGGCGCGCCCTTCAGCGCCCGGATGATTCTTTTGGCCTCGGCCAGCGTCGGTATCTGCTGCGGCCGGGAGCGTGTCTCAATGCCGAAGCGGATGCCGTTCAGTCCCTTGGCAGCCGCTTTGTCGCATACTTCGTACAGGCTTTCGGTAATAGTCTTCACATAACCGGCACTGTAAGCCTCCCGCCGCTCCAGCAGCTCCGCCCATTTGCTGCGGAAAGCCAGGGAATCCTTGCCTTCCCCGCTGTAGAGCTGCTCCAGCTCCTTGGCGATATCATTCGGGAAGGGTACTTCCCCGGGATGGACAACTACAGCTTCACCGCCGTAACGCTGCGCATACTCAGCAGAGCGGACCAGCAGCTGGATGGCCCGCTGCCGTTTCTCCTTGTCCTCGAAGCCGAGCAGCACGGAATCCGTGCCGTAATCGGGGTCCGGAACATGAGGGAAGGTGTTATGGACACTGGAGATGCCGATTTCCCCCCGCTCGATCATCGGTTCAATCGCCCACAGCATCTCTTCAGTCACATTATAGTTAAGCTCCACCCTGCGGAAGCCGAGCCCGAGAATTTCCCTCAGCAGCCCGTCCCCTGTCGTGTGTCGCTTCATATTCCAGCAGGTTGAGAATGAAAATGCCCCTTTATCGTCCAATTCCTTACTCTCCTTTCCTTTCGCTGCCTATGTGGCCGGCAGCACTAACCCTTAACGGCACCCAGCATAACGCCGCTGACAAAATACTTCTGCAGCCATGGATATACCAGCAGAATAGGCACGGTAGCGAAAATTACAGTTGCTGCCTTCAGACTCTCCGGTGTCAGCCTTGTGCGGCTGGCACCTTCCATCAGCGTCAGCTCGGAGATCATATTGTTCTGCACCATCTGGAACAGCTTGAGCTGCAGCGGATACAGTTCCGGACTGTTGATGTACATCAGCGCATCCTGGAAACCGTTCCAGCGGCCTACCGCATAGAAGAGAGCCAGCGTTGCAAGCACAGGCATGGACAGCGGCAGGACGATGCTCATCAGTGTGCGGAGGAAGGAGCTGCCGTCGATCTCGGCCGATTCTTCCAGACTCTGGGGGATATTATTGAAGAAGGAGATCAGGATGATCAGGTTGAACGGACTGACCAGGCCGGGCAGAACGAGCGCCCAGGTGGAATCGAGCAGGCGCAGGTCGCGCATCAGCAGATATTCAGGAATAATCCCGCCGCTGAAAAACATGGTAATGATGATGATAACCATAAACAGCTTGCGGCCTTTCAGATAGCCCTTGGTGAGCGGATAGGCTGCGGCAATGGTAAAGAGCATGCACAGCAGGGTTGTCACCGCTGTCAGCACCAATGTATAGCCCAGGGAGCGGATCATTGAGGTATCTGAGAACACCTGAACATAGGCATTCCAGTTCAATTCAATCGGAAAAATCGTGACTTCACCGGAAGTAATAGCCCGGTTGGAGCTGAGCGATACCGCAATAATATGCAAGAACGGAGCCAGACAAAACAATACGAACAAGGCCACACAGGTAATAATGACGATATCAAATATCCGGTTTGAAGTACGTTCACTCATAGTACTCCGCCTCCTTCCTCTTTATCAGATAATACCGTTGCCGGTCATTTTTTTCGAAATATAGTTGGAGCCCAGAATGAATACCAGTCCGACCACTGCCTGGAACAGTCCGACTACAGTAGCCAGGGTGTACTGCCCTGATTCCAGACCGATCCGGTAGACAAAGGTACTCAGTACATCTGAATATTCGCGTACCGCTGTATTCCCGATAACGTATGGGCGGTCAAAGCCAATGCTGACCATTTTACCGAGATTGAGAATAAGCAGGGTTACAATCGTCGGCTTGATGCTTGGCAGCGTAATATACCAGATCTTCTTCATTCGTGTTGCTCCATCGACCTCTGCCGCTTCAAACAGCTCTCTGTTTACACCGGTAAGTGCGGCCAGATAGAGGATCGTTCCCCAGCCGGCGCTTTGCCAGACCCCTGTGAACAGATAGGTGATCAGCCACGGCCCCTTTTCAGTCAGGAATGGAACCGGGTTTAAGCCCAGGCTCTGCAGCACCTCGTTGATCATACCGGACTGGTTGCCGAACAATTGATAGACAATCCCCCCGATAATGACCCAGGAAATAAAGTGAGGGATATACAGAATAGTCTGCGAGATTTTTTTGAACCATGCACTCTTAATCTCATACAGCATAATTGCCAGAATGATCGGGGCGGGGAAAGAAACTAGCAAATCCAGGAAATTAAGCATAAATGTATTGCGCAGTGCGATGTAGAACTCTTTCATGTTAAATACTTCACGGAATGCGTCGAACCCGATCCATTCACTGCCGCCGATCCCCTGGAACAGATTGAAATCCTTAAAGGCAATCTGCACGCCGTACATCGGCCCGTAACGGAAGATAAAGAAGTAAATGAGTGGCAGTGAAAGCAGCGCGTACATTTGCCAATACCGCTTCAAGTAGCTGACTTTACTCAAGCCGGTTCCCTCCTTGGGAAGAAAAACCGGACGGAGCGGCGTACCAGCTCCCTCCGGTTCTCTTTTTATATTTATTTAGGGTGCCTACAGATCCTTCAGTGCCGCTTCCAGTTCTTCTTTCAGCTGGGTTCCGCCAAGGGACATGAAGTCCTTCATTTCCTGCTCGTAAACCGCATCGAATTGCTCCGGTTTGGCCATAGCTGTCTTAACGATAATTACGGCCAGCTTGTCATTGAGGGTAGTTCCATACTTGGATTCCGCTTCAATCGGTTTACCGAAGACGATTGGACCCACGGTATCGGTATTGGCAATATCAATGGATTGCTTCAGCATTTTCTGGTTACGTTCCGGGAAGCCGCTGATCCATGCCTTTTCATTGGTTGCCTGATCGCCGATGTTCTTGCCGTTAGAGATAATTGCCATATCGCCTGCGTTGAATAAACGGTCAGCGAACTCCTGGGAAACGTCTGCCTTAACTACCGGGATACCGTCAACCAGATCATAGTTCTCACCCTCAACCCCGCTGTAGATATCGATCAGATTGTTGTCCGAGGCCATCCAGTCCAGATATTTAATGGCTTCCACCGCGCGTTTGCTGCTCTTAGGAATCATGATGTACATCCCGTTTGAGGCATAACGCGATTTAATATGCTTGTTACCTTCGTTCGCATTGGTCAGGACGTCTACTGCCGTTACAGTGCTGCCCTGTACATTTTTGTACAAGTTATCCAGGGTACCTTCATTGTAGAAGATATTGTCCACATCTTCAGACCAGTAGCCGACATTGCCGTTCTGGACATCTTTGGCAAGTTGCGTTTTATCTTCATCCAGACTGAAATCCTGGCTGATCAGCCCTTCATTGTAGAGCTTATTCAGGAACTGCATCGCATCCTTGAAGCCATCATGCAGCGGCAGCTCATAGCGCTGGCCGTAAGTCAGATCGCCCTTAATCGGTTTCAGGAAAGAATAGATTAGCGTTTCGAACTGGGCTGGAGCAAGCGCCATGCCCATCGGGATGTTTTTGCTGCCAAGACCGCCCGGGTCTTTCTCTTTAAATGCTTTCAAAGTAGTGTATAGTTCGTCTGTTGTAGTTGGCGCCGGCAATCCCAGCTTATCCAGCCAATCCTGACGGATATAGGAGCTGTAACGGCCTGTGATTGCCCGTTTCCCAGGGATGGCCATCTGCTGGCCATCTAGCTGTCCGAACGCCAGAGTATCATCACCGAGGAATTTTTTCAGAGTCGGCCCGTATTCATCAATCAGTGCTCCAACATCGGTCAGGCCGCCCTGCTGGGCGTATCGGTAGAACACACTTGAATCATAAGTGAACACTATATCAGGTACATCCGTGTTGCTCGCCATCAGTACGTTCAGCTTGGTGACTTCCTCGGAGCGCTGCACCGGAACATATTGAACATCAATGTTGTTCGGATCGCCGAACCGTTCCTGCACCAGATTGGATAAGTAGTTGTTTGTAATGGTGTAAGGCTCAGGGCTGTTACCGCGGTCGAAAATTTCCACCTTCAGCGTAACGCGCTCTTTGCTGCCCCCGTCAGTGGCTGTGCCACCGTTTGATGATGGGTTTGCGTTTGAATCAGAGGAACAGCCGGCCAGCAGGGACATCCCCATTACTGCGCTCAATCCGATCCCGAGTGCCTTCTTCAGAACTTTCTGGTTTGCATTCACTGTCATTGTGCCATCTCCTTCGCCCCTGTGGGCTTAATGGTGACTTAATGAAACTTTATGAATCCCCCAACCTCGCATCTTAACTCCCGTGTGGCCTTCCTTCAGAAAAGAGTGCTTATTACGCTTGCCGCCTTTACTGCTCGGCCGCTTAACGTTCCGGGATGACCACAGTATTCCATACCTTCCGGACGTCTGACAATAAACCTGTTTCGGATTGCAGAAATACTTAAAATTCGGACTTCCGGTTTATCCGACCAACCATTTTCGTATGATAAACCGCTTTCATATGGGCAAAATAAAGGCCGTATCCCTGTCTGCATGCCCATTTCAGCGACATTCGGACAGATCATACGGCTGGTTAAAGGTTTATACATTCAGCTGCTGCAGCTGCAGGCAGTACCTGCGTTATGGTTTATTGTGTCACTGCTTCTATCTAATCAGGCTTTGCCCAATTCCCGGCGTTTAAGCTGGCGGTAATCTCCCGGTGTGATGCCGGCCACCCGTTTGAATACTCTGCCAAATGTAATTGCATTGGCATAGCCTACCTGAAGCGCGATATCCTGCAGGGGATAATCGGTCTCCGCCAGCAGCTGTTCAGCCTCTTTCATTCGCAGCTCTGTTACGAAATCCACAAACTTCATTTTAAATTCCGTTTTGAACAGATAGCTGGCGTATTTGCCCGATACCTGGAAGCGGTCGCTCAAATGCTTCAATGAAAGATCAGGATTGGCAAAATTCTCTTCAATATAATGCTTCATCTCGGTGACCATCGCCCGGTAGCTCTTGGTCTCACTGGCCGAGACATACGTACGGAACAGATCGGTCAGATATTCCAGCAATATATTTTTCATCTCATCCAGCGACTCGGCTTCCTCAAGCCCTTTTAGCCGGATCGAGGCGGTCTCCGCCGACAGCTCATCCTGCAGTTCCTCCGACATCACGGCTACCTCACGGCTGAGCATCTGCAGCATCGCCTGAATCAGGGAGCGGATATCATCGTCCTGGAGAAAATTTTGCTCAAACGCTTCAAAAATCCGCTCCAGCTGCTCCCGCCATTGACCGCTCGACATCCGGAACTGCTTAACAAACTCTGCAATCATCTGCAGATAAGCATAGGTCTCCAGCAGCGGCTGGCGTGCCTCTCCGTGTTCTGCCAAAGCGACATCCCCGCTGCGGAGCAGCTTATGCTGCATGACATATTCAGCCGCCGTATAGGATTCACGAATGGTTCCCGGACCTGCCACAGCCGGGCCAATGCCAAAGCTGAGCGAAATTCGCAGGTTCTGCTCCACCCATGAGCGGCAATCTTCCGCAAAGACGCGGATCCGCTTGGTCATTTCCTCATCGCTGCCGGTCGCCAGGAACAATATCGCGACCCGCCGCGTTCCGACCCACTCTGCCCAGCCCTGCAGCTCGGCGTTACGCGCAAGCTCCTGAAATACATTCATCAGCGCAAACTTGAGCGTATTCTGATCTCCTCTGGTATAACGCTCCTCAAAAACCCGCTCATAGCGGTTAATTTCACTGAGCACGACTGTAAAACGGGAGGAGGCGTCAGCACCCGTAAGCGGGGACAGCTCCTCCATCCGCCCGATGACATCATCCAGCCGCTCGCTGTGCAGCAGATCAGTGAATAGCTTACTGCGCTGCAGCAGCAGGTTTTCCCGGCTTTTGCGGTCATAGTCGGTCATGTGGTTAATCAGGTCCTCCAGCACCCCGTCAATGAGCATCATTTCGTCAGGTTTATCTTTGGACTGATCCATCTGCCGGATCTGATGGCCTTCAATGCGGTTCATAATAACCTGAATCGGTTTATAGTTGCGCCGGGTCACATAGACCAGGTAAAAGATTGCACAAATTACTGTTCCGATGGCAATCGCCACCCAGAGATAGGAAATGACCGAAACCCAGCCGAACAGGTTGCCTGCTTTAATTCCGCTTGCGAAGGTCCATCCAAGCCGCTTAAGTTGCAGTGTATTCAGCTGCTTGCCGCTTGCCGCCCCTTCATTGTCGGAATGGGCCTGGTAGACTGTTTTGCCATCCCCGTCCAGAATCGTTACAAAAGAAAGCTGCTGATTGACCATGCTATCGACAAGCTGCTCAATTCCGCTCATTTTGACATTGATGACCAGTACTCCCTCAGAGCCGAAAGGCAGCGGCATCGCTTTATTAGTAGTAAGCACACGTATCGGTGTACGCTGTGACAGTTCAGCCTCATAGCTGCGAACAGGCTGCCAGCCTTCCGGCAAGGGTCCGGAGGTGATCTGCCTGATCCAGTCCTCGTCTATGAAGCCGGAAAGGTCCTTTAATCCAGTATCTGTTAAAACGCTTTCATTAACTTTGTCATAGAGATAGATAGACTGAATGTAAGAGGACTCCTGAATGAGGCCGCGCAGGCTCTGGGCAACTGCATAAACAGATCCGGTATCCGGCTGTCCGGTGTTATTAAAATACTGCTTGTAGACATCGCTGCGTTCAATCGACTCTAGCACGGACAGCTCCACTTCTCTAATGGTCTTATCTACATTATCCATGAGATAGCTGGCTGAGATGCGGTCGGCTTTTTGCGTCTCCATCCGGGAAATATCATTAATAAATACAAACGAGGCAAAGATCAGAATCGTTACCGTCAGCAAAAAGATAGGAAAATAAGAAAGCAGCAATCGGCGATACCAGGTACGGAACAATAGACAACCTCCTCCACAACCGTTAGGATACCAGGCCGCGGTCCGGCCGTTCATGTGCAAATACGGGATAAAGATGAAGCCTGTATAAGGTTAAGCCATTTAAAGACTCATGAATCACAGACGAGCTTATGTTCGGATTTCTGCCATTATAGCATAGGCGTCCAGGACCCGGCCAACGGGTAAAATCAGGGATTTCACGCTGAGCCTTTTCCCCCGCTGTGCCGGACCGGCAGCATAATAAAAATGCTGACGCAACCGCTGGATTCCGCTGTGGAGGAGAGCAGGTTATGGTGACGGAATTGGTGCGGGATGGGCTGTTTATATGTAAATATAGTTAATAAGTTATTAATTTAACAGTATTTATAAGGGTTTCCGTATAGCAGAAAATCACCCTTACGGGTGATAAGCTTAAAACTTTGAATTCTCCCCCACTTAGCTGACGCTTGAAGTGACGGATTCTTGCGAACAGAAGAGTAGCCTCTTCTTATTTAGCAAGCGATCCCTACGTTCCCGCAGTTCGATGGTTTGGTTAGGGTAGCGGTTAAACCGCTAATTGTGCAATATTATGAGCGGCGTTTTCATCACGGTCATGGAGCGTACCGCAAGTGATGCACGTCCATTGCCGAACCGCCAGATTCTTTACTTCGGGGTGGATCGTGCCACAGATGTGACACCGCTGACTGGTTGGTTCAAATGTATCGGCGATCCGAAGGGTTCGTCCATACCATAGGGCTTTGTACGTCAGTTGCCGTACCCACTCCCCCCAAGACGCATCCGCGATGGATTTTGAAAGCTTGGGATTCTGAATCATATTCGCGACACGCAGATGTTCGATACTAATCGTTTGGTTTTCACGAATCAGTTTCGTTGTCAGTTGGTGGAGGAAATCATTTCGTTTATTCGCAATACGTTCGTGAATGCGAGCGACATGCTGTTTCGCTTTCTTCCAGTTGGAGCCGCCGTGAGTACGCCGAGCCATCCGCCGCTGCCAAAGCGCCAGCTTTTTCTCATATTGGCGGTAGAAGCGGGGATTGGCATAACGTTCCCCATTCGAGCATACGGCGTATTCTTTCAAACCTAGGTCGATGCCGATATGTGCGTCCACTTGCGGCAGTGGGTTCTTTTCAACTTCGCAAACGAGCGAAACGAAAAATTTCCCGCTGGCGTTTTGACGCACGGTAGCGGACAATATCCGGCCTTCCAGCTTCCGGGAGTTTGCAAAAGTCATCCAGCCGAGTTTTGGGAGCTTCAAGCGACTACCCTCAATGGCGATATTCCCGTTCACGAATTTGGTCGTGTAACTTTGAACCGGTTGCTTTCGGCTCTTGAAGCGTGGCGCTTGATTTTGCTTTTTGAAAAAGCGATCAAAGCTATCCGCCACATGACGGGCAGCCGACTGCAAAGCGATGCTATCGGCTTCTTTCAGCCAGTCGTATTGTGCTTTTAGTGCAGGGAGCTGTGTCGCACAAGCGTGATAGGACAAGCTTTTTCCCGTTTCCGAATAGCTTTGATTCCAAGTATCCAAAAAGTAATTGAACACAAAGCGGCAGCAGCCAAACATACGCCTTATGAGTTGCTGTTGTTCCGGTGTAGGGTAGATCCGGTATTTATAGGCTTGATGAATCAGCATGTGTGACACCTCTTTTTTTTGGGTGATCTTATCCGTATCATAGCACATACGTTCGGGTTTAAGTCAACAACCGCAGATTCATCCCCACCCTATCGAGGGTGGAGTATTCTCCGCTTTTTTAGATAAAATCAGCATGCAAAACCCGCTCTACGCTGGCAGTTTAGAAGGAACCCTGGTCGGGTGCGGACGTACAGCATCCGACATTTGGGCCCAGATTGGGCACGATTAGTGGGATTTTCCCTCTATTCCGGCGTTTCAGCCCCGATTTGGGTGCCATTAGTGGGATTTTTCCCTTTACTCCGGCGTTTCGGCCCCCGTTTGGATACCATTAGTAGGATTTTTCCCTCTACTCCGGCGTGTCGGCACCTGTTTAGGTACCATTAATGGGATTTTTCCCTTTACTCCGGCGTCTCGGCCCAGTTTTAGGCACGATTAGTGGGATTTTCCCCTCTATTCCGGCGTCTCGGCCCAGCTTTGGGCACGATTAGTGGGATTTTCCCTCTACTCCGGCGTTTCGGCCCCCGTTTGGATACCATTAGTGGGATTTTTCCCTTTACTCCGGCGTTTCGGCCCCGATTTGGGTGCCATTAGTGGGATTTTTCCCTCTATCCCGGCGTTCTGGGACAAATCCCCCTTCACTCGTATCCCCAGCTAATATAACTACAGACCGCTGGTTTCCCGGATATACTTCCGGGCTTTGATCGCATACTCCAACGGGTCGGCCAGCGCCGGGTCCTGCTCCGCTTCGACCACGAACCAGCCTGTATAGGACGAACCAGCCAGCTCGGCAAAAATATCAGCGAACTCGATACACCCGTCGCCAGGCACAGTGAACGCTCCCGCTTTTACCGCCTGCAGGAAGCTGAGCTTCCCGGCAATTACACGCTGGACCACATCCGGGCGGATGTCCTTTAAATGAACATGCCTGATCCGCGGCAGATGGGCACGCAGTACTTCAAGCGGATTTTCTCCGGAAAAAGCCAGGTGTCCGGTATCAAACAGCAGGGAAACTTCAGCTGGATCCGTCAGCTCCATCAGCCGGTCGATTTCCGCAGCTGTCTGCACACCGGTGCCCATATGATGATGATAGACGATGGCCATTCCTTTTTCGGCGGCCAGACGCCCCAGCTTGCCTAGCCCTTCGGCCAGTAGCGCCCACTCGTCCTCTGTAAAGACAGGCTTGGCATCAAACAGCGGCGTTGCCATCTGCCCCTGGATGCTCCGGCCCTGCTCGGAGACGACGATGACCTTCGCCCCCATGGCATGCAGAAAATCGCGGTGCGCCACAAAAGCTTCAGCCGTCTCTTTGTACGGCTGCACCGTCAGATGCGCGCTGAACCAGGCGCTGGCAATCTCCAGGCCGCGCAGACCAAGCGCCCGGTGCAGCACCTCCGGAGAGCGCGGATACTTGTTGCCGACCTCGCTGCCCTGAAAACCGGCGAGTGCCATCTCGCTGATGCACTGCTCAAAGGTGTTGCCCCCGCCCAGCTCAGGCATATCATCATTGGTCCAGGCAATGGGCGCAATCGCCAGGCGGACCGCCTCTTCTTTGAACATCAATGTTCCTCCCCTTCCATTATGTCAGGTATGGCCGGCTCCGGCCGGCCGCTGCAGCCCGTTATATTTCGGCAGCATCAGTAGCTGCGTGCTTTCTCCAGTCCGCTCAGTCTCTGAGCATATGCCTCCTGCACGCTCTCCTTGCCGGATACCTCCGCCACACCGACATGCCACCACGCACCGTATCCGTGGGTCATCGTCTTCGGCAGCACCTTGATGTCGATCAGCGTGGACTTCTCGCTCTTCCTTGCCGCCTCCAGCGCGCTGCGCAGCTGCTCGGCTGTCGCCGCCCGGAAGGTCTCGACCCCGTAACCTGCTGCGCTCGCTGCATAGTCGATCAGCATCAGCTCGCCGCTCAGCTGGCCGTCTGCTCCGCGGCGGCGGAATTCCGTTGCCATGCTGTCCAGGCCCTGCTCCATCTGCAGATTGTTGATGCAGCCGAAGCCTGCATTGTCCAGCAGAATGACGTTGATCTTCTTGTTCTCCTGCAGGCTGGTTACCAGCTCGGAATGCATCATCTGGTAGCTGCCGTCGCCGACCAGGGCGTATACCTCGCGCTCCGGCTCAGCCAGCTTGATGCCGAGTGCTCCGGCAATTTCATAACCCATACAGGAAAAGCCGTATTCCATATGGTAAGTATCCGGCACAGCGGATTCCCACATCCGCTGCATGTCTCCCGGCAGACTGCCTGCCGCTCCAATAGCAATCGCATCCTGAGGAATAAGCTCGTTGATTATGGCGAGCACCTGCGTCTGCGTAAGCGAAGTGTTCAGCACCTCGGCATACTCGGGCAGCTTGTCGTCAAGATGACCGGCAATCTCAGGCACAAACGAAGCCGGTTCTTCTCCCTGCACAGCTTCAGCCGCGCCGGAAGCAGCTGTCCCGCCACCGCCACCGGCTATACCCGCCGCTTCTGCTACAGCTCCAACAGCAGCATCATCTGCCCGGTATTCAATACCGGCCAGCCGCGCCCTTTCCGCCGCCCATGCCTGCTTTGCCTCCGTGATCTCATCCGTATAGGCGGAACGATAGCCGCGTTCCTCCAGCGCAGCGGATAACGCTTTCAGTCCTTCGGCAGCATCGCAGACCACCGCCAGCGCATCCAGCTTGGCTGCATGGTAAGGCGACGCGTTAAGCGTCACAAACTCCACGCCGGGATGGGCGAACAGGCTCTTCGAGCCTGTGGTGAAATCGGTGAACCGGGTGCCGGCACCGATAACCAGATCTGCCTCCGCAGCCAGCGTGTTGGCGCAGCCGTTGCCGGTAACGCCCAGTCCGCCCAGGTTGTAGGTGAAGTCGCTGGCGACAGCGCTTTTGCCGGCCTGCGTCTCGCCGAACGGAATGGCGAACTTCTCCGCGAAGTCGCGCAGCGCAGCTCCGGCATCGCTGTAGCGCACACCGCCGCCGCACACCAATAGCGGACGCTGCTTGCCGGCGATCAGCTCGGCCGCCGCGGCAATTTCATCCGGATGCGGCAGCCGGCGGGCAATCTTATGAACGCGTCTGCGGAAGAAGTCGGCCGGATAATCCCAAGCCTCACCCTGAATATCCTGCGGCAGCGCGATTGTCACCGCCCCGGTGTCTGCCTGATCTGAGAGCACACGCATTGCGTTCAGCAATGCTGACATCAGCTGCTCCGGCCGGTAAATCCGGTCCCAGTATTTGCTTACAGCCTTGAAAGCATCGTTAACCGTAATCGACAGGTTGTACGTGTGCTCCATCTGCTGCAGCACCGGGTCCGGCTGTCGGGTAGCAAAGGTATCGCCGGGCAGCAGCAGTACAGGAATCTGATTCGCCGTCGCTGTCGCGGCAGCTGTCAGCATATTGGCCGAGCCCGGGCCGACGGAGGCCGTACAGGCCATAATCCGCCGCCGCCGGCTCTGTTTGGCAAAAGCAGTCGCCGCATGCACCATCCCCTGCTCATTGCGGCCCTGATACACCTTCAATCCACCCGGGTTCTCCTGAAACGCCTGCCCAAGGCCAAGCACGTTGCCGTGGCCGAAAACAGTAAACACACCCTCAACGAAGCGCTCCGGCCCATCGCCGAAATCGACATACTGCTCATTCAGAAACTTCACCAGCGCCTGCGCCGTTGTTAATCTGATCCGTTCCACTTGAGTTCCACCCTTCCTCTATCGTTACTGCCAGCGGGCAGTGACAACCTTTTTGCGCGTATAGAATTCAACTCCGTCAGTGCCGTTCGCATGCAGATCGCCGTAGAAGGAATCCTTCCAGCCGGAGAACGGGAAGAAAGCCATCGGAGCCGGTACGCCTACATTGACACCTAGCATGCCGGACTCAATGTTTTCACGGAAATAGCGGACTTTCCCGCCGTCATTTGTAAAGATACAAGCCCCGTTCGCAAAACGCGACGCATTGGCCAGCTCCACCGCATCCTCCACACCCTTAACCCGGACAACCGAGAGGACAGGCGCAAAGATTTCTTCCTGCCAGATTTTCATCTCTTTGGTGACTCCGTCAAATACCGTAGGTCCGACAAAATAGCCCTGACCCGCAGCTGCAGCATCCTCCCGTCCGTCCCTGAGCAGCTTCGCGCCTTCGGCTACGCCCTGCTCGATGTAAGCAACCGTTTTGTCCTTATGCCCCTGGCGGATAACCGGTCCCAGAAAGGTGTCTTCCTCCAGCCCGTCCCCGATCGTCATCTTCCCGCACTCGCGCAGCAGGATCGAGATCAGCTCGTCTGCTACATCTTCTTGCACAGTGACTACGGAACAGGCCATGCAGCGCTCTCCGGCAGAACCGAAGGCAGCGTTGATAATCTGTGTAGCGGAAGCCTCAAGGTCGGCGTCCGCCAGTACGATGGAGTGGTTTTTAGCCCCTGCCAGCGCCTGAACCCGTTTCAGATGCTCTGTTCCTTTTTTATAGACATATTCCGCCACCGGCTGTGATCCGACAAAAGAAATCGCCTTCACACCAGGATGCTCCAGCAGCCCGTTAACCACATCATGCGCACCGTTTACCACATTGAGCACACCTTTAGGCAGCCCCGCTTGCTCCAGCAGCTCCGCCAGACGTGCCGCCAGCAGCGGTGTACGCTCGGACGGCTTCAACACAAAGGTATTGCCGCAGGCAATCGCGAGCGGGAACATCCAGCAGGGAACCATCATCGGAAAATTAAACGGAGTGATCCCGCCGATAACACCAATCGGATAGCGGTACATTCCTGATTCAATGCCGGTCGCAATATCCGGCAGCTGCCGGCCCATCATCAGTGTAGGCGCGCCAGCCGCGAATTCGACACACTCAATGCCGCGCTGTACCTCGCCGTAAGCTTCTTTATAGCTTTTCCCGTTCTCCAGCGTAATGGTTCGCGCCAGGTCCTCCCAATTTTCAACCAGCAGCTGCTGATATTTAAAAAGAATCCGTGCCCGCCGCGGAACCGGTGTCTTCGACCAGCCGGCAAAAGCCTCCTCGGCCGCAGCCACCGCCCGGTCCACATCCTCTCTGCCGGACAGCGGAACTCTGGCCAGCTCTTCGCCCGAAGCCGGATTGAACACCGGTTCCGTCTGCTCGCTTTTTGCCTCAACCCATTCTCCGCCAATATAGTTTTTCAGCACTTCTACGTTTTGCTGTGCCATTACTGTCCACTCCTTCATCTCTGTTGATGTATTTGAATTTCTCTTTACCGGGTGCCTGCAGCAACCTCTTTATTCGAAGCCAGGAAGGCTTCAAGCTCTTCCAGGGTCGGCATGGCATCCGAGCAGCTGTGCCGCGAGATTACAATCGAAGCCGATGCGCTGCCGCGCCGCATAGCTTCACCGACACTGTCGCCCTGCATCAGACTGTGGATGAAAGCCGAGGCGTAGGAGTCGCCTGCGCCGAAGGTTTTCAGCACCTTGGCCGGGAAAATCCCGCTCCGGTGATTCAGGCCGTCTGCTGTATAGGCAATCGAGCCGCTTCCGCCGTGCTTGATGACAACCAGCTTCGCCTGCTGGGAGAACCAGCGGGCTGCCGTCGCTTCGTCGTCGGCATCTGTCACATTGTACAGATTCTCCATCATGTTGAATTCCTCGCGGGTACCGATGATGCAGTCGCATTTCTCTGCGGCCAGATTATAGTAGACAGCCGTTTCAGCGGCGGATTTCCAGGTATAAGGACGATAATCCAGGTCAAAAAATACAGTCACATTATGTCTGCGGGCAAACTCCAGCGCCAGGAACACCGCTTCGCGGGAAGGACTTTGTGCCAGTGCGGTGCCGGAGATCAGCAGCGCTTTGGACTGGCGGATATAATCCTCTGAAATTTCGTCTGTATTCAGCAGCAGGTCTGCAACGTTATCGCGGTACATCAGAATGCTGCATTCCTGCGGACTTTTTATTTCTGTAAAAGCAAGCCCCGTCACAGCACCGGTATGATCAACGCACACCTGGCTGTCGTCGACGCCGTCCTTCTGCAGATAGCTCCGGATAAACCGGCCCATCTGATCATCGGCCAGCTTGCCGATGAAGCCGGTGCGCATGCCCAGCCGCGCCGTTCCGATAATGATATTGGCCGGAGAGCCGCCGACATATTTGGTGAACGTCATGGTCTCTTCCATAGGTCTTCCGGTTTCATTAGCATTAAGGTCAATACAGAGCCGGCCGACGGCGACTAAATCGAGCGGACGGGCGGGATCGAACTGCAGATCGTTCATAGTGACGCCTCCTTGAAAAAGCTTCAGAAGAAATGAATGATAATAGCCTGGATATAATGCGAGCAGGATGAGCGGAACAGATGATAAGGATTCATTAGGAACGTTGTTATTTTTAAAATACCGGTCTGTCAGGGAGAGAAAGGGTAAGCGCTTAACCTAATTTTATAAATAGTATAGGCCAGAACATCCGGTTTGGCAATCCTTAATTTGAAAGCGATCTCAAGTTTTCTGTTAACTCACGCAAAAGGCATGGATCAATAACGTTTCCGCATAAAAAAAAGACCCGTTCGCCACCGTAATGGGGGGACTGGTCTTGAGGTATTTAGTCTTGGAGCATTTGGTCTCAATAACGTAGCGGACTGCAGCACCCCCCTAGTGCAGGTCTCTATCGCGAATCTCTAGCGCAGGTCCCTGGAGCAAGCCATTGACATCGGGCTCTGGAAGAGTGATCCGGCAGCCGGACCGGACAAATCCGGGCCTATCAAGGCTGATCCTCCGGCGCCGGCCCGGTTGAATGCCGGATGACCAACTCCGGCATCAGCATAATTTTGCGTCTGGGGCTGTCCGGATTGTCGATAGATTCGTTCAGCAGAATCATCGCCTGCTCGGTCATCTCGCGCAGCGGCTGGGCGATACTGGTCAGCGTAGGGTGGCAGATTTCTGCCAGCACCGTATTATCAAAGCCCACAACGGATAGATCGCGGGGAATGGACAATCCCGCGCTGCGCGCTTCCTTCAGGACGCCGATGGCCAGCAGGTCGTTGCAGGCGAATATAGCCGTCGGCCGCAGCTCCTCTGCCTGGCCAAGCATAGCCGCCGCTGCCCGGCGGCCGTTTTCCAAGGTAGCTGACGTATGCGTAAGGTTGGCCGGATTGTCGAACGGGACGTCCGCATCCCGCAGCGCATCCAGAAAGCCCTCGGCCCGCAGCTTGCTCCCCGGCAGATTGTCGGAGATGATGCCCAGCTTCCGGTGCCCCAGGGACAGCAGGTACTCCGTCGCCTGATATCCGCCCTTATAATCATCCACCGTAACGCTGCTGCTCTCCAGACTGCGGATTTCCGCCGAGAAAAGCACCAGCGGCACCCGGTCGGCAAGCAGGCGGCGGATCATATCCGTCTTTCCCGTGTGAGAGGCGATGATCAGGCCGTCTACCCTTTTGCGCAGAAGCAGCGAGGTGTATCGGGCCGCTTTTTCATCATCACGGTCTGTACTGCAGACAATCAGGTCACTGCCCTGCTGCTGGGCATAGTCCTCGATCCCCCGCGCCGTCTCCGCAAAAAAAGGATTGGCAATATCGGGAATCATCAGCCCGATCGTCCCCGTCCGGCGGCTCGTCAGCGCAGAGGCCACCAGGCTCGGCTGATAATTAAGCTCCTCCATCACCTGATTTACCTTATCCCGTGTCTTGTCACTGATCCTGCCGTTATTATTGAGCACCTTGGACACCGTAGCAATGGAGACTCCGGCCTCCCGCGCCACATCATAAATTGTAGGTTTCATTGTTTAAAACCGCCTTTACGTTCTTGCCGTCTTATACTTCGATTATAGGGAACTCCTCCAAAAGTGTCTATTCGCCGGTATTGTCATTTCACCCGCTGCCGCTGCGGCCCGGTCCGCTGTCTGCTTCGATGCCACTCAGCAATGCTGCGCACTTTACGCTGCGTTTTGCCAGCATTATCAGATACAAAAAAGGAGCCTCCGCCCTGCGGAAGCCCCTTAATACTGCCTCTATCCCAAGGCCTATTCCTCCTGGCCTGCGGGAGTATGCCCGGCCGGTTTGAACAGCCATTCGTGATCAGGATCATTATGAAATACCCAGGTCCGGACCGGTCCTGCCATCACATTGAGATAATAGGAATCATAGCCCGGCGGTGCTGATACCGGATGATAGCCTTCCGGAACAAGCACCACGCTGCGGTCGGGCACGGCCATCGTTTCATCGAGGCTGCGGTCGTCGTTGTATACACGCTGCACCACAAAGCCGTGAGCCGGGTTCACCCGGTGATAATACGTCTCCTCCAGGTAAGACTCTGCCGGCAGGTTATTCTTGTCGTGCTTATGCGGCGGATAGCTGGACCAGTTGCCGCCGTCCGTACGCACCTCCACCACCAGCAGGCTCTCAGCCTCACTGCTCTCCGGCAAAATATTGACTACACGGCGTGACATGCTGCCGTAACCACGGGCTTCGGCTCCCGTATCGGACGGTGCAATCAGCCGGGCCGGATACTTGCCCGTACCCGGGGCGAGACAGACAGCGAGCTCTAACTCCGTCAGGGCTGTCACCTCATAGCGTCCGCCCGCCGGAACATAGACCGCATAAGGCGGCTGGTCCTCGAAGACCGACATTCGTTCTCCTATCCCCGTAAACAGCTGGTCGTCCGCCTTCACATCCGCTTTTCCGGAGAGCAGTACCAGGCAGACTTCATTGTCTCCGGTATCGCGGCTCAGCGTATCACCTGTCTGCAGCTGATACACTTCAAACCCCACATACTCCCAGCCGGCGCTCTCCTTGCTGACTGCTGTAACAAGCCCGTCCTTGCCGGGTGTAGCAGCCTTGATCAAATAATCAGACATCCTCACAGCTCCCTCCGTGTTCAAGATAAACCTCCGCTTACAGGACTTCTATCTCCGGGCGTTCCCCGCCGGCTAAAACCTTCAGCTTCACCGGGAGCCCGGTCCGGTGCGATTCCAGAGCCGCCTCAGCAATGAGCTGGGCCTGCTGTCCGTCATAGCCGCTGCACACAGCCGGCTCCTGCAGAATGATGGATTGGGCGAATGCCGCAACCTCATCGGTGAACGCCTGATTGTAGCGCTCAAGGAAAAAATGCAGCGGCTGGTCGCGGGTAACCGATGAGGCTGTAGACACCTCAACTGTGGTCGGACGGCAGTTGTCGGCCGTTGCCGCTCCCTGGGAGCCGAATACCTCCACCCGCTGGTCGTAGCCGTAGACAGCCTGGCGGCTGTTATCGATCACACAGATAGCGCCGTTTGTGAAAGTCAGCGTAATGACAGCCGTATCCACATCGTCGCAGCGTCCGAACATCGGGTCGATCAGATTGGCGCCACGGGTATACACTTCAGCTACTTCTTCACCCACCAGATAACGGGCCATGTCAAAATCGTGAATCGTCATATCCATAAACATCCCGCCGGAGGAGCGCACATAGGCTTCACCGGGCGGCTGCGGATCACGCGAGGTGATCTTCACAATATGCGGTCTGCCCAGCTCGCCCGCCTGAACCAGCTGCTTAAGCTTGCGGAAATTCGGGTCCATCCGGCGGTTAAAGCCCACCTGAAGCAGCACGCCTGCTTCCTTGGCAGTCTGCAGCGCCCGGCTTGTTTCTTCCGAGGACATACTGATCGGCTTCTCGCAAAAAATATGCTTCCCGGCACGCGCTGCACGCTCAATCCAGGAGGCGTGCGTATCTGTCGGTGTGCAGATGAACACGGCGTCGATCTCCGGATCGTTCAGAATGGCTTCCCCATCCGTAAAAGCAGCTCCAAGCCCCCGGCTCTCCGCCCAGGCAACCAGCTCTTCGGTCATAAAAGCCTCTGAAATAGACTTTATTTTATAAGACGGCAGTACACGCAGATTATCGGCATGCAGACGTCCGATTCTTCCGGCGCCGATAATGCCTACTGTTACTTGATTGACCATACTCGCTTATCCTCCCTCAAGGTAAGCGCTTAACCTTTCCGAGATCAGTATACTTCAAGCCGCAGCAGGCTACAAGTGTTTTCTAGGATTTGTTTCTAAGCCAGCCTGTTCATCTGCGCTAACGGACCGTGGATTAATTTCACCCAAGGAATACAGAACCGCTTCCACTCAAAAGATGCAACCCGCCCGGCTAACGGAGGCTGCAGTTCACCCAAAAGAGGCACTCCCCCCAGCTAACGGACCGTAGAGCCTTTATTCATCAAAAAAAGCACCATTATTCTGGCTAACGGACTACAGCACCCTTATTCCCTTGCCAGCAACTGCAAACCGGACCTGAATCCGAAAATAACGCCTCTGGAGTCCGTTAGGTTGTAAATTCGGGCCCTTGGGGCGAAATAAGGGCTCCCCGGTCCGTTACCAGCCGGCACATCTTATAATTCCAGCCAATGTGTGCTGATACGGCAGCGGAAGGATTACTTGTCATACTCCATACTTCATACTTCACTCCTCATCCTTCACATCCCCCACTGCGCACTGGATTTCCGCTATTTCGAGGATGCAGCTCCACCAAACCTTTAGTGAAACACCTCAAAGGCCAGCTGTCGAACGCTCCATGTACCTTCTAAGTAGGAGCAGCAGTCTTAGTTCATGCCTTTTCCTCTGATCAGCCGCAATTAATCTTTAGACTGCAGTTAAACACCCGTAGCCACCGGGGTTCCCCGGTGGCTGGCGTCTGCTCTTAGTCCTCTTGTTTTACCATCCGCTTCCGCTTCCGCCACGCCAAGGTGCGTGGATGATAACGGAAGCTGTCTTGTCACGGCCGCACACCTCAGCAATAATGCAGCGCTTCGCCCAGCGCGACCAGCGTCATGGCCTGGCCGTAGGCCATCGGCGCTATAATAATGCCCTTGTAATCGTCTCTGGTTTTGCCGATTGGCGTACCGCCGGAGACGCCAAGTACCGTACCTTCATCGTCAATCCGGTCCAGCACGGCCTGAATTGCCTTCAGCGCCGGCTGCGCATACTCCTCAGGCAGCAGTCCCCTGCGTACGCCATGCAGAATGCCGGCGGCAATGGCGGCCGAGCCGGAGGTCTCGGTGTAGCTGTCCGGATCGTCCAGCAGCGTATGCCACAGCCCGTCTGCGCTCTGGCAGTCCAGCAGCGCTTCTGCCTGCGCCTGAAGCACCTGCTGGAGGTAAGTAAATACGCCGTCCTCCAAATACGGGCGCATCAGCTCCAGGTATTCCGGCAACCCAAGGCTGAACCAGCCGTTTCCACGGCACCAGAAGGCTTCGCTGAAATTATGGCGGCCGGTGAAATGCCAGCCGTGATAGAACAGCCCTGTCTTTTTGTCATACAGATATTTAATATGCAACAGCAACTGATGCAGCGACGTCTGCCGCCACTCCGGCTTATCGTATTTTACGCCCATTTTGGCTGTAAACAGAATGGCCATAAACAGCGTATCAATCCAGATTTCATTCTCATTGAGCGTTAGTTCGCTTTTGTCGGCTCCGGTCGTGACATGCTGGTAGCCCTGTTCCACAGTGCGCGGCAGCCCGTTCATCAGCCACTCCACCCACTCCAGGCTCAGCTCCTCCGCCTCATCCAGCTCCATCAGCGACAGCAGCGGAGCGGTGGTATTGATGTTCCGGCTGGGCAGCCCCTTGTCCATCTGCCGGGCCATCCACGGCTTGGCGTAAGCAGGATAACGCCCGTCGGCAAAATGCCGGTCCAGCTTCTGCAGCCCATACAGTCCGACGCCCTGCGGCCAGTCCCATTCCTCCATGCCGAAGTCACGGGCAAAATAGCCCCGGCGCCCTGCATCCTCGCCTAAGGTTTGCAGCTCCGCCTCGTTATCCGGCCGGTCCAGATTCAGCAGCTTATCCGATACACGGTTCAATTTTGCAATAATCTCCGCTTGATCCAGCTGCGTTCCTTTTACACCCATCGTTAAATCCCCTCTCGTGTCTGCTCTTGGCCCAGTCTGATTCTGAATGTTCTGATCTCATAAGGTCTGATCTGAAAATCCGGTTCTCCCGCCTGCCACTCACCTTCCGGCTCCTCCATCAGATTGCACTCCTGCCAGGCAGTAATGCTGTAGCCGCTTGCGATCCGCACCTGACTGCGCGCTCCGGCATACTCATGCAGACGCAGCACTACATCGCCGCCGTCCTCGGAACGTTTTACCGCATCAACCAGCACATAACCCCCATCGATGGAGAAAAGAGGATCAACCTCCAGCCTGCCCGGTACCGTCCGCAGCGGATTATTCAGCTCCCACGCTTTCCGGACCACTCCGCCCAGGGCGAAATCACCCTCATGCGGATACAGCGCATACGTAAAGGCATGATGTCCCTGATCCTGCTCCGGATTCGGGTGAACCGCCGATTTCAGCAGCGTCAGCCGCAGCACACTGTCCTTGATGTCATAGCCGTATTTACAGTCATTGAGCAGCGCCACACCGTATTCCTTCTCGCTGACATCCGCCCACTGGTGTCCCACGGTTTCAAAGCGGGCGTAATCCCAGCTTGTATTCCAGTGGGTCGGGCGTTTGACATTGCCAAACTGGATGTCATAGGTTGCTTCCGTGGTATGAACATCCACAGGGAAGGCTACCTTCAGCAGCTGGTTATGCCCATGCCAGTCCATTTCTGTGCGGAAGTCGATCCGGGCGGTATCCCGGTAAAAGATAATATCCTGAGTAATGGTCGTGCGGTTATACGTCCAGGCCATGCGCAGCACCGCCCGCAGCGGGCCGTTTTCGATCAGTTTGCAATCTGTAAGCTGCGAAATTTCGGTCATTTTTTCCTGATAAAAAATATCGATATCCCATGCTTCAAAATCCAGCGGCTTATCCTCGAACACCTGCAGCACATTCCCGCGCTGGCCCGGAGCCAGAATCTCCCGGCCATTGCGGCGGTCGCGCAGCGAGGTGAATTGCCCCTGCTTATTCCAGGCCGCTTCAATCAGCGGGGTCGTAAGCCGCCCTTCGGAAGCATCTGCAAGCAGGGTTCCCCCATCCAAACGGCCGCCCGCTGCCTGTTCCGGCACAACCTCCAGGACAGCTGTACCAAAGGCAGGCACGGAAGGAATATACACCAGCCAGCCGCCGTCTGCAGTGCGCTGCTGCTCCAGCTGCCCGCCGTCAACATTCTGAATGATGCTGGTGTCAGAAGCATTGCCCGGCAGCTCCAGATAACGCGGGCTATCCCAGTTCGAGCTTCCAAGCGCAGTAAGGAATTGCTGCTCTCCGGAGGCTTTTTCCTCTCCGTCTGCCGTCTCCCCCGCACCGTTAATCAAAGCAAGTGACCGGGCCTCTCCTTCCGCATATTCCAGATCACTGTCCTGGTAGACCTCTTTGATCGAGGAGCCCGGAATAATATCATGGAACTGGTTGCGCAGCAGAATCTCCCAGATACCGCGCAGTTCCTCAGCCGGATAAGCTTCCGCCAGATTGCCGCGGCTCACGCCGGTCAGCGTATACAGCCATTCCGCATCACGCAGCAGCAGCTCCAGGCGGCGGTTATATTTTTTATTGCCGGCCTGTGAGGTATAGGTTCCCCGGTGGCATTCGAAGTACAGCTCGCCGTTCCAGGTGTGCACGAATCCGTCCGTTTTTTCAATCCGCTCATGCAGACCTTTGAAGTAATCGCCCGCGCTGCCGGGCTTAATCTTAGGCATACCCGGAAGCTTGTCAAACCGGCGGCGCAGCTCCAGCATATCCCGTGTCGGCCCGCCGCCACCGTCGCCCCAGCCATAGGCAAACAGCAGGTGGTCGTTAATCTCCTTATCCTGATACGAGTTCCAGATACCGCGCAGCAGCCCTGCGGTCATCCGGCCGTTGTAGGTGTAGGCATCGCCGTCTTTTTCCGAAGTGGTGATAAAATGAGTCAATATCTCAGAGCCGTCCATCCCGCGCCACCAGAACGTATCATGCGGCATACGGTTGAACTGGTTCCAGCTGATTTTGGTCGTCATAAAGGTATCAATGCCTGACTTGCGCAAAATCTGCGGCAGCGCCCAGCTGTAGCCAAACACATCGGGCAGCCACAGATACTTGCTCTCGATCCCGAACTGTTCCCGGAAATAACGTTTGCCCGCCAGGATCTGGCGTACGAGCGACTCGCCGGACGGAATATTACAGTCGGATTCCAGCCACATGGCCCCCTCCGGCTCCCAGCGCCCCTCTTCAATGCGCGCTTTGATCCTTCCGAACAGCTCCGGGTAATCCTGCTCCAGATAGGCATACAGCTGCGGCTGGGATTGCATAAACTGGTATTCCGGATATTCCTCCATCAGCCTCAGTGCGGTCGAGAAGGAACGGGCCGCTTTTTCCCGGGTATGCTTCAGCTGCCACAGCCAGGCGACATCGATGTGCGTATGGCCCAGCGCGGTGAGTGTAACATCAAAGGTCTGCGGCATCGCCTCCACCGCCTCATTCAGGCTGGCGCCTGCACGGTACATGGAGCTGACATGCTCTTCAGAGCCCGGCTCTGACCAGTCAATCTCGCGGAATGCAGCATCCAGCGCCTGCTTTAGCCACTGCTTCTCCGGCTGGTCCCGGTTCAGGTAACGGAAGGTATCCAGCGCCGCCTGGGACATATAAAACAGATCATCAATCCGCTCATCCAGATATCCGAGCATCGCCTCACTGATCTTGTGCTCCTGCACCCTCGGCACTCCGCCGCCCTCAAGGCCGGACCACAGCCGGAAGACAAGCTCCACCGCCCTGCCGCCAAGCTCATCGTCAAAATAAACCTCCCGGTGGTTATTATCAACCCCCTGATAAGGCGAACCATTCACAAACAGCAGCGATTCGAATCCCGAGTTATTGAAGCTTCCGGATTTGCCGAAATCGAACCGGCCTGCAATCCTGAACCCTTCCTTCTTCTCGGGCAATACCGCCACAGCACGCAGCCAGACATAACGGTCCCGTCCGCTCCACTGCTCACCCAGCGTGATCGTGCCGTTAAAGGAGACCTCATCCGGGTAAACGCCATTTTTGCCGTCCTCATCTTCCGCATACTCCAGCCCGGTAAGCTCATTCACTGTGACATATCTGTATTTTCCAACCTCCGCCTGCCGCCGGATCAGCTTTTCTTCCGTTAAAAACATTCCCTCACCCCTTGTATCCGTTTTCATATTGCCAATATATCAAACCTCCAGGCTCAAAAACTACGCTTTATTTGCGGGAATGGGGCATATTTATTGCATCTTTTGCTTTTTAAAACCTATAATGAAGAAAATAACGGGGATAGGCGGTGAGAGGACATGCTTGAAAACGGCTTACTATATGAGCAGGGGTACAGTGTTAACATAAATACGCCGGGTGATCCGCTTTTTTATTATTTTGACTATGACGAGCGGTCGCATAACATTAATATGGAGTTCCAGCATGAACATGATTTTTATGAGATTCATATTCTGATGGATTCCCGGGCCACCCACGTCATTGACGGCAAAATCCACGCCCTCCGCAAGTACGACATCGTCCTGCTCCGCCCGTACCTGCTGCACATGACCCAGTATCCGGAAGGCCCTCCGCATAAGCGGCTGATCATTAACTTTGCCATTCCTGCCGGCACTTTTGGTCTGGATGACGCCTACAAAAGCATGCTGCTCCCGTTCAGCGAAGAGGTGCCGATTTACCGTCTGACGGGCGAGGTGCGCAGCGCCGTATTCGATCCGCTTAACGCTATTTTCACCCTGTCGCACAGTGATTCCCCGCTGAATCCGGTACTGGTACACACGCTGTTCCAGCAGTTTCTATGCGCCTTATGCCAGCAGCAGGATCAGAACAGCTACGTGCTGGAGGAAGCCGGCAGTACGGCAGCGCAAAAAATATATTCCATCACCGCCTATATCCACGCCAACTACAGCAGCGAGCTATCACTAGATTCTATTGCCAGGGAGTTTTTCACCAGCCCTTATTACTTATCGCACCAGTTCAAAAGAGTCACCGGCTCCACCCTGACCGAATACATCCAGACCACCCGCGTCCGCAAAGCCCAGCACCTGCTGATCCATACCCGCCTCAAAATATCCGGCATTGCCGAGCAGTGCGGGTTCACCAGCTTCTCGCAGTTCAACCGGATTTTTAACAAGCTGGCCGGCATGTCGCCTTCCGCCTTCCGTAAGCAGCAGGCGGCACCTGGAGCCGGATCGGCTTTGTTGTCTTATTGACGGGAGGGTCGGCTAACGGACTCAGATGACGTTATTTCAGCCGAAATTGCTTTTTAGACACGCTAACGGACTCCAGCGACCTTATCCGCCGCTTTCGGCCTCACTAACCACTGTTCGAGAGGAAATAAGAGCGCTACGGTCCGTTAGCCAGGCAAAGTACGCTTTTACAGGAAAATAAGGCCTCTGGTGTCCGTTAGCCCGGGTCTTAGTTACCGCCGTTACTCGGCTCAGCACTAACGCTCAGCCTCAGCACTCTACTCAGTACTCGACTCAGCAGTAGTACTCAGCACCCGCACTCAACTCGGTACTCTACTCGGCATTAGTACTCAGCACGATCCCCCGGCTCGATACCAGCACCTGGCACTAACACTCGGTTCGTCCCCCACCAGACTAAATATAATGAAAAAAGCCTCCGGACTGCCCAAGGGCAATTCGGAAGCTTCTTTGCTAGTATGCGGTCGAGAGGACTCGAACCTCCACGGTATTGCTACCACACGGACCTGAACCGTGCGCGTCTGCCAATTCCGCCACGACCGCAAATCGTTTATCGCGGCACAAGAATGAATATATCATGAAATCCAGAATTGCGCAAGCCTTTTTCGAAAAAATCATAAAAAACTCTAACGCTTATCTCATCAGCCGGGATTTTAATACCCTCTCACATGCTCAGCATCCTCTGACGCTCAACCGGCAGTTGATTTTGCACAGGGCTCCTCCTACTCTAATCGCTGTTCATTACAGACGGGGGAATTATAATGAAATTACGACGTCGAATTTGAATCCGGGAGAAAAGGTCATGATGAATATTGAACAGGTTGGCAGACGAATCTCCATACTACGCAGAGAAAAACAGCTATCCCAGGAGCAGCTGGCCGAACAGCTGCATGTCAGCGCCCAGGCCGTATCCAAATGGGAAACCGGCAGATCACTGCCTGAAACCTCCACCCTTCCGCTGCTCTCTGCCGTTCTGGGACATTCCATCGACAGCATCCTGCTGCCGCAAGAGCTTACGGTGCTCTCAGCTGTCTACACTGACGGAAATGAACAGATTGACGTCACCCATTGGATAAACCAGCTTATTACCGGAAATAAACTTACGCTGAGCCTGAGCGACCAGTTTTTTCAGGGATTACTGCACACCGACCGGGCTAAGCTGCTGCTCATTAAATATGGGACACCCTCCGGAATTTATTCAGCTTTTGCGCTCAAGGGGCAGCTCCTGCAGATTGATGTACATTCACAAGGCTATCCTTTGGGCAAAAGCGAACTGACACTTGTTCACGCCGTATACGGCAATGAAAGGGCCGGACGGGATATGCTGCAGAAGATGAAACACTATGCTTATTTTGAATGGACGCAGTTTACGGTAGACCAGGAGCTTTTTCCAAGCACAATGGGACATGAAGGCAGTGAATATCTGCTGATCGTTTATGTGAATGCAGACGGAATTCATGCGATAAGCTGTGCCGAGGGAGAACGAATCCATTACAATCTTGACCGGACCCGGCTGTTTGCAGGAGGATCGTCCTGCCGGCATCATATTATCGAAAATGTAAACCATCTCGGCTTTGGCAAACGAATGGACTGCTCATGGGCGGGGGCGCTTTACACCTCCTTGTCTGCCATGGGGGTTGATACCTGCTATGATGCAGTGATGGGCGTTTCGGGGGCGTGCTGGAGAGTGGCGTTTACTCCGGTATGGGATTTCAGCGCCGCTGACGCCTTTGCCGCCTACGATTATGCTTCACCGGCCTTCAGCGCATACGGGCTCAAGGCCCGCTGGGCAAACCGGCTTACGGCTGAAGAACGCAGACTTGAACGGGCTTCTATTATAAACAGTCTCCATCGGCAGTGCCTGCCAGTCGCTCTGAACCTTAGGGTCGCGCCCGAATGGGGAGTCATTACAGGCTATCTCGATAATGGAGACACGCTGCTGTGCCGGAGCTATTTTGATGAGGAGACCTTTACGGAACTGAAAGATGAACCCGAATTCCAGGAGACGATGAAGAACAGCAAGGGTTATTTGTACGTAGACCATTGGCCGTATAAGCTGCTCTATCTGGAAAAGCACGGAGAAATCCCGCCGGCACTGGACTGCCTCTATACCTCTCTCCGGGTCAAACTCGAAGCTATGCAGGCGGAGGAGTATCAGGGTTATCTCGTGGGATATAACGCCATGGCTGCCTGGCAGGAAGGTCTGCTGGATGATGCGTGGTACACAGTTGCCGATGCCGGCATCTTCTTACGCCGCTACAGCGTCAACCACTTCTGCATGATGGCGCTGGCCGATGCCCGAAGAAGTGCAGCCGCCTATTTAAAAGCTTCACTGGGTCTGGTGCAGAATCCGGCGGCGTATGCGCTTTTGAGTGAGATGGCAGCTACCTATGAACAGCTGTATACACTGCTCGATTATTATTATAGTAACATGCCTTTACCGGCCAGCCTTGAAGCACACGCTTCCCCTAAACAGCTCTGGGATCAGAAAAACCGCAGGCAGCAGGCAGAGCTTCTGCAGGAGGCAGCAGGCCTTGACCAGCGCGGCGATGAGCTGGCGACGAAGATACTCGAACAGGCTGAGGTACGGTAGGCCTGCTTATGGCAAAGGAGAGGCATTGAAGCCTCTCCTTTTACTGGTTCGCTACTTTCGGCGGAATCAAAGGCATTTTTGCCTTTCATTTTGTCCGTCAGCCCACTTTCGGCGGAATCAAAGGCATTTTTGCCCTTCATCCCGTCCGTCGGCCTACTTTCGGCGGAATCAAAGGCATTTTTGCCTTTCATCCCGTCCGTCAGCCTACTTTTGGCGGAATCAAAGGCATTTTTGCCCTTCATTTCGCCCGTCGGCCTACTTTCGGCGGAATCAAGAGCATTTTTGCCCTTCATTTCGCCCGTCGGCCTACTTTCGGCGGAATCAAGAGCATTTTTTCCTTTGCCAAGTCAGCAGCTGTCCGGACCGCCAACAGCAAAAGCCGCCCAACAGGGCGGCCTTCATCTCGGCTGTTTACTCCAATCCCAGCTTCTTCACCGGCCGCAGCACGGCATAACCGTAGCCCTCCGGAAAATGGCGCTGGTAATCCTGCTTCTCTTCCACGTCCCAGGCATAGCCTATCTGTGCAGGGTCATAGTTCCAGGCTACTTCCTCCACTGTGCGCATGACCGCCCCGTTATCCTGCAGGTAATCAAACGGAGGGTGGAAAAAGACCAGGTACTCCGAAGCCGGGATATCCCGGCATTCCATTCCCTCCGGAACCTCCCCGGCATAATCAGCCGGTACAGGGATTCCGTACAAATAACCCTTTTGCCCGTTTCGATAGAACCACCCGGCCGTCTGGCCCAGCTGACCCTCCAGCGTATGATGAGACATGCTCTCCAGCGTTCCCGACACCTCGTCACAGTCGTGTCCGTTGTTCCAGAATCCGCCGTAATTGACCGAACCCGGATCCCAAATCCCGATAAATTTATGGGCTGGTATGAACTCAAGCTTAATCTGAGCTGCCTGCAGATGAACCTCCCGCATTTTTTCCCGCTCCTTCATCAGATAATGATAAGGAGAGAACACCTCAGCACGAATGGCGAGCGGAATAGGACTGCGGGCTGTACGGTAAGCTCCGGGTGTCAGCTTAAAAGCCTTTACAAAAGCCCGCGAAAATGCCTCCTGCGAAGAAAATCCGTACTTTACGGCTATATCCAGAATGCGGGCATCCGTATCGCGGAGCTCCAGGGCGGCACGGCTGATCCGCCGCAGCCGGATATAATCGCGCACCGTCATACCAGTCAGGGTATGAAACTGCCTGGTGCAATAATACGGCGAATAACCAAGCTCCTCCGACATCCGCAGCAGGGTCGGGGCATCCGTAAGATCACCGTCAATCCAGTCAATCATCTGCTGAACCATCTCGTTCCATTCGTACATTGTTGCCTCTCTCCTTTCACTATGAATCATAGCAAAGGCAGCACCCAGGGATTTGACTTGAGTTGCAGTTGCACTCAGATTGCAGTTGCACTTAGACCACCCTTAACCCGCTAAACTCCCAGGTCCAGCACCAGCACATTCACCGAGTTGGCCGGCAGGTTCAGCACCAGCGGGCTGCCGTCCAGCATGATCTGCTGCTCCTGCGGAACGATTCGCTCGCTCAGCTTCTGATTCACATTAGGCACATGAACCAGCCAGGCATCACCGCTGAGGGTGATCAGCTTCGCAGTACCGGTAACGTTTAAATCCAGCAGCTTCAGCTCTGTCGCTTTTGCCACATCATCTGGATTCACCAGCTTCACATATACATGCTCAGCATCTCGGGTAACCGAGTTGAACACCTCGCTGTTATAAGCCTCCAGCTTGTAATCCAGCACCCTGCTGCTAGTCGCCCCGTCCGTGTAAGAACAAAGCAGTCTGCTGCCGTCCGCGCCGCCGTAGTTCACCGTAATCGTGTATTCTGTATTATCCTCTATCCCCTCATAGCATGCTGCCCGCAGATTACCTGCTGCCGTGCTGGAGGAGTAGTCGCCAAGCGTGTAAGCCTCTGCTCCCTGCTTGAATACCTTAAGGCCCGTAGCGTTTCCGCCGTAGCCGACAGCATACTCCAGAACATTCTTTGTCTCTGCAGCAATATCTGTTAAGCCCACGCCGACATAGAAGCCATCCGCACCCTGTCTCCGGGAAGCCACAACCTCCAAGGTATAGTCAGACCAGCTGTCGTTCAGGAAATAGAGTCCGCTGCGGCCGCTGCCCTGCCCCTTCAGCAGCACACCTTCGCCGCCTTGCACAACATGCTCAGCCGGGCCCGGAATCACCTGCCAGCCGGGATGAAGCTCCCGAGTGAAATCCTGATCCAGCAGCACGCTGCCGTCTTTGTTGGAAATAACGGTGACCCGTTTCACCAGCAGATCCGCACTGCCTGCAGAAATTTCAACCCCGCCATGCGGGACAAGTGCCGCCGGTTTACCTTTGGCATAATACGAGAAGGAAGTGGCGAGCACCTTGTTGCCCAGGTACTTGGCGTAAAGCTGCTGTACATAATAATTCGGCGTGAACCAGACCGTCTCATCGTCAAACCAGATGCAGTCCGGGGTCCAGCGGTAGGTGCCGTCAGTCAGCACTTTGTTGAACAGCGGCGCATAGGCTGCCAGCCGCACAACGTCAGCGTTATTTTCAAAACCGGTCATGATTGCGGCTTCGGCGACAGCGCCGGCCAGTGTATTTTTATCCGTGGATGCATACTCCCCGACAAATACCTTGGAGGTCGCCTTCCAGTCTATGCTGCCGTCAGCCTGATACGCTCTATAGTAGTAGTTGTAACGGTCAGCGTTCTTGAGCAGATATTCATTGGAACGGTAGTAGTGCTCATCGGCAATGGTGTCCATGTAATCCGGCTGTTTCTGATACCAGGTCACCGTTTCTTCAATAACATCATGGCCGTCGGCAAAAGCCACCTCAGCCGTTCCCCGCAAATTGCCGCTCAGGAACTTCCAGCCCTGCTGGTAGGCATCGTCATCCGCCTGGGCACCGACCGTAGAGATAATATGCAGCTCATAACCCGGATAGTGGCACTCCATATAAGCATCAATCGCCGCCTTGAACACTTCAAAGTTAGCAAAAAACTCCGTACCCCAGTTCTCATTGCCCACGCCCAGATAACGCAGATCAAACGGTGCTTCGTGACCCATCGTTTTGCGCAGCGCCGCCCATTCATTGCTCTCAAAATCGGTACTGAGCGCAAAGTCGATGAGATCAGTAAAGTTTTGTATAAAATAGTCGCGCAGCGCCCCGCCTGCCGGATGGGCATAGTCGGACCGGGCCTGGCACAGCACGCCGCAGGCCATAACCGGGAGCGGGGCCGCATTCAGATCCTCAGCCAGCTGAAAATACTCCATATAACCAAGGCCCATAGTCATCATGTAGCCCCAAACGTTAAAATTCTCCTTGCGCAGCTCCACCGCTCCGACCGAATCCTTCCAGTCATAGACGTTCTCCCAGATGAAGGAGCCCTCGGAGATACAGCCGCCCGGGAAGCGCAGGAATTTGGGATGCATGCCGGCGAGTGCCTGCACGAGATCTTTTCTCAGCCGGTAGTTCGGGTTGCCGAGATAATTGGCGCGGGCAGTCGGCGAGCCGGTCTCCTCCCCTGCTCCCCAGACATCGCGCGGCATAAGTGAGACCATATCAATGGAAATTTTACCGTTAAAAGTGAGCACAAGCTGACCGAGCACTTTAGCCGTACCTGTCAGTGTAATTTCTTGTTCCGGCAGCACTCCGTATTTCTTCCAGCCGGTCCCGCCTTCTATCTGTACAATAACTGCGTCACTGACAGCCATACCGTCAGCATCCTGCAGCTGCAGCGTAATCGTCCCGCCGGACTCCGCCTTGGCCCAGATTGTAAAATCGTATTTGGCGCCCTTAACAACCGACATTGCACAATGCCCGTTAGAATCAGCGAACCCGCGGTTACGGATCGTTGCTCCGTCCGCCACTGTCACATAAACCGCATTTACCTCCTTATCCGCGATTCCAAAAAACTCATTCAAGCCGCCGTGATGCTGCGGGCTCATAAGCTCCGTATCTCCCGACCAGGCAAACAGCGGCTCCCGGTTCCGTCCTGTAGAACAGCCGCATTCGCCGGAAACCTGCGAGTATGTATCAAAAGCAAAGGACTCAAACGAACGGTTCTGCACCAGCTCGGCATAAATGCCGCCATCAGCCGCATTGTTGATATCCTCATAGAACAGGCCATACATCACCTCACTGACATCCAGCACCTCACAGCCGCCATGCACTGTCAGCGTGTAGGGCGGCAAGTGAGCCGGAAGCACGGAGAGGCCGAAGCTTTTTTCACTGGAGGCATTGCCCCTGCTCAGCACCGCAGTTACCGTTACCGCCTCAGCCCCGCTAATTTCCTGAATGACACCATAGTCCGACAGGACAGCGGGCTGGCTTGACGTCCAGACCACCTGTACTTTTCCGCCCATCAGCGACGAAGGCAGGGATAAGTTACTGGTTACAATCGAATTCAGGACAGGCAGATACTTGTCTCTGGCCAGCTTCACAATCTCCTGGTCGGTCAGCGATTCACACATCACTTCAATGACCTCATCCTCCGACAATCCGGCTTTGTATATCCGCAGATCTGATAACGCTCCGGCAAAATCAGCATCCACCGCATACTGCGAACGCCCGATAAAATTGCGGCTGTAATTGTCCGGATCAGCAAAGGTAGCGAACCATCTGCGCAGCTGGGCGTAATTTCCGCTTGAGGTCTGGCTGATAGAGCCGTCGGCCGCCGCCTCACCATTCACATAGACGACCGGACCGGCGCTGCTCAGCGTACCGCCCTGCGTCCCGGTGACAGACAGCGCAAAATGAATCCACTCCCCTGCTGCATAACCTCTCCCCGGATCAGCCGACAGATCGCCGCCGGCCGTCAGTGTACCGCGCAGTCCGCGGGTCAGGAACAGGTAGGGTCCGGCCTCGCTTTTGCCAAAATCAATGATACGTTCCCACACATTCGTACCCTTGCTGAAGTTCACCCAGGCAGCTACCGTCAAGCCATTGTTGTCGCTTACATTTGTAAGCAGCCCGGCAGGCAGCTGAATATAGGATGTGCCGCTTGGTCCTCCTGCGAACCTGGCAGCCGTTCTTCCGCCTACTTCGGTTACTACTGGTACTGTTGTGCCGGAAGCTGCGCCGTCTTGTCCCTGTCCCGAGCTGTCTCTGCCGGCATTTGCGGCATCATCGAACTTATAATGGGCGATAAGCTGATCACGAAAATTTGTCATTGTGGACTCTCCCAATCTTTTATTTAATATAAATATAAATTAATTCATATAAATAAATACCATACTGTTATACTACTCTATCCGGCGCCCATTTCTCAACTGTTATTTGCTACGCACCTGCATCAGCACAAGCCGTATTCAAATCCCTGTGTACTATAAAGTAAACAGGAAGGCGAGGTGATCCTTGATGGGAAATTCAGCAAAAGTCCGCAGTCAGGCCAAGCAGCTGAAGGGCCGCAAGGTCTGCATTACGCTGCATGACGGACGGACGTATGTAGGATGGATAACCGGCTGTGAAAAAGAGGCGGTGGTCCTCTCCGCCGCACCGCGCGCCCGCAAAAAAGCGGGAGGAGCCGCTGCTCCCCGCGCCAAGCAGGCGGAAGTGTCCGCTTTTATGCCGCTCCTGGGACCGCTGTTAGGCGGACTGGGCGGAGCGGGCGGCGCCGGCGCCGGACTCGGAGGGCTGGGCGGACTGATGGGCGGCGGGCTGCGCTTCTTCGGCCTGATGCGCCGGGCGATGCCGGTCATGAAGATGGGCTATGGCATGATTAAGCAGATCCGGCCGTTTATGACCGGGCTGAAGGGGCTTATGAATAAGGAATAGCCGCAGCTTTTAATAATCGGCACAAAAAAGGCCGGACAGCGCATCTCCTGATATCAGGAAAACCGCTGTCCGGCCTGATTATTTATCCGGCAGGTTTATTTCATGTATATATTCACCAGCTCGTAGCAGCGGTCTTTAGTGACACTTCCCAGCACCGCTACATATTCCAGCGGCTCCATCGTGCCGCCTTCAAACTCCAGGGATGCTTTTTTTGCTGTTTCGTCCCGGTAGGTAATCCATTCCAGCTGCTTCTCCTTGAGCTCAGCCATTTCGCTCTCGGGCAGCTGCTGCTTCAGCGCCGCATATATTTCGTTCAAGGCCTTGTCCCAGCGTTCATATTCCTCACTGGCAGCCTCGCGCATGGATGCCGTTACTCCGGAATCATATTGTTCCTGCAGATCGCTGAGCCCGGCTTCCACAGCATCCAGCTTGGCCAGGTACTCCTCCTTGGTGCCGGAGGCGGCCGGTGTTTGTTCAGCCGCCGGTGTCGCCGCCGGGGCGGCTGCAGTCTCCATCGGCGCTGCTGTAGCCGGAGCTGATGGGGCGGCTGTCGCTTGCTCAGCCTGGTTTGATCCGGCTGAATGGGTATTCTGAGCAGTATTGTTTCCGCAGCCGGCCAGGGCCACGCTGCACATTAACATTGTTAGCAGCAATGCTTTTTTCATATCGTACTCATCTCCCTTGGTTTATTCAGGATGTAGGTTACAGCGGCTATATCTTTCAGACGGAACCGGGAGCCGGATAGTTGCTTACCTCTTATATAACCAAAAAAAGCAAAAGACACCCGGCCGGGGGCCGGAGTGTCTTTTGCTGCGGGGCCAGGAAACGGCGCTTACGGCCTTATCCTAAACCAGCTTAAATTCGAAGGCTTCCACCTGCATGCCAGGCTTCACATGCTCAAGCGTCAGCTCATACAGTCCAGCTTCCAGCTCGGCTTTAACCAGCTTCAGCTGAATCCAGCGGCCGTCTGTACCATTCGTCTGAACGGTGGTCACCGTCCGGCCGTTCAGGTTCAGGTTGCAGGCGCTCTGCGCCAGCTCGGTATCCGGAGACATGACGCGGGCAAACAGCCGGTATACCCCGGCCTGCTCCACGTTCAGGACAGCCGTTCCTTCTGCAGTCAGCGTTATCAGTCCTTGAGCGGACAACGTCTGTGCCTGTCCTGCTGCCAGGGACGGGGCAGGCGTAAAGGACTCAACAGTCTCTTCAATCACTTGCTCTCTGGAGGATACCGGAGACTGCAGGATGAAGTACAGAATGTTCGCCGCACTGCGCTGCAGTTCTCCGCGGGTCAGTGTACCGTTGGCCAGCGATTCAATGGTATTGTCACTATAGGCATTAGTCTCTGCGCCATAGTTGCTGACTACCATGTACAGGTCATTTTGCGCACGGACCATCCAGTTCGTGTACTTCCGGTCAGCCGGTCCGCCCTCAGCACAGTCGTTCATAACCGCCCACCAGTCAGTCATCACAATGCCCCGGAAGCCCCATTCGCCGCGGAGAATGGTTGTATTCAGGTCATAATTGGATGCCGCCCAGTGTCCGTTAACCGGGTTATACGAGGTCATGACCGAGTTCGCTCCGCCCTCTTTGACCGCAATCTCAAAGCCCTTCAGATAAATCTCGCGCAGAGCGCGTTCCGATACAACAGCGTCCACCTTGCTGCGGTATTTCTCCTGATTGTTGCAGGCAAAATGCTTCAGCGTCGCATTGGAGCCGCCTTTGCGGATACCGCGGGTGCAGGCTGCGGCGAATACGCCGGAGACCAGCGGATCTTCGGAGAAATACTCAAAGTTACGCCCGTTCAGCGGGCTGCGGCGGATATTAAGTCCCGGTCCGAGCAGCGTATCGATATTGTTGCGCAGCAGCTCTTGTCCTTCCAGCACGTACAGCTCTTCGACCAGATCCGCGTTCCAGGTTGCCGCAAGCAGCGTTCCAATCGCGACCTGGGTCGCCTTCTGTCCGCTGTCCATCCGGATGCCGGACGGGCCGTCCGATGTGCAGGCCACCGGAATGCCGAAGCTGTACAGCGAATCGGTTACGCCGCCGAAGGCCGAAGCTGTTCCCGGTGTAACCAGAGGACTGCTCATGCCTTCGCCTCTGACCAGTGCAGCCAGATCCTCATCGCTCAGCTGGGCAATGAACGTTGCCAGGCTGACCTTGCCCTCCTGCACATCGCGCAGCTTATAGCCCTGATCGCCGGTCTGTTCCAGACTCTGCGGCAGGTTGTGCTCAATGCGCTCGGCCAGCGAGATCTTCTGCTTCGGCGCCTCCACATAAGTCAGCTCATAGGAGCCGTCCGCCCGGCGGGCACCCGGCATCATTCTGGTGAAGCTCTCCGAAGGCGCCAGCGCCTCCTGCAGCTGCTCCACTACTTCTAGCGCCTCCACGATATAGCCTTCCTGTCCTTCAAAAGCGATCGCCTGAACGTTCTTCACGCTGGTTCCCGCATATATACGGTACGTTCCGGCCTCCAGCACATAAGCGGAAGGATGTCCTGTTACACCGGCATCATCGTAGGAAGCCATAGTCTGCAGCTCGAAGCCCAGGGCAATCGTCTCGGATTCACCCGGATACAGCACGCCGGTCTTACTGAAGGCTGCCAGCACTTTTGCCGGTTTACCCAGCTTGCCCTGCGGCGCTTCGTAATAAGCCTGTACGACTTCTTTTCCGGCATAAGTACTGCCAGTATTAGTTACGGTTACGTCAATCCATGCATAAGTCTTCTCATCCTTGGTGAACAGCTTCGCCTCTTTCGGCTCTACTCTGAAAGTGGTATAGGACAGCCCGTAACCGAATTCGAACTGGACCTTCTCCGGACAAAACGTCTCAAAATACCGGTAGCCCACATAAATATCTTCCTGGTACAGGTTCTTGAACTCGTTGCCGTAATTGACCGTCGACGGATAATCATCAATGGAATACGCAATGGTATCCGTCAATTTACCGTTTGGCGTAACTTCTCCAGCCAGCACGTCGGCAATCGCGTTGCCGCCTTCCATCCCGCCCTGCCAGGAGTAGAGCACAGAAGAGATCGGATTAACGTAGCTCTCCTCATTCAGCCAGCTCATATCAATAATGTTCGATACGTTCAGCACGACAATGGTCTGTTCAAAATAGGCCGTTACCTGCTTCAGCATCGTCTTCTCATCCTCGGTCAGCTGGTAGCTTCCCGCCGCATCCGCATTATCCTGGTCTTCGCCGGCAGTACGGCCGATGACGATGATCGCCTTATCGGACATGCTTCTGGCCTGCTTCACCAGCTCCTCGCTCAGCGGCATTTCCTTCTGGTGCCAAGGCTCAGCAGCCCAGCCGCCTCCGCCGTTGTCGAACGGGTGCTCCTGGATCCACTTTTCATAGGTTGCAGCCAGCTCTTCATTAACCTTGATATTCTTCTTGCTGCGCAGCCCGTCGAGCAGATTCGTTGTATAAGCTACATTCACGCTTCCGCCTGACCCTGTACCGCTGCGGTAGTAGTTTACTTGAATTCTGCCAAAAACTGAAGCGGTTTCGTTATCGCGAAGCGGCAGTATATTTCCTTCATTACGCAGCAGGACAGCGCCCTCTGCAGCTACTATTCTGCTGAATTCAGCAAAGCCTTCCAATGGAATTCCGATTTTATCAGTGCTCAATTTGTTTCCTCCCGGTTGTAAGATCCCTATCCTTTGCAGGTTCTCCCCTTACTATAAAGAATACCCTTACAAGAATCAAAGGTTTGATTGGATTTTCATCCGGTTTTCTGCAAAAGAGGGTATGTGCCTCCTTGTTTCAAGTATGCCGGGACCAGCAGCTGATCCCGCTAATCGTATTATAGCTGCCGCTGTCAGGCACCTGATCCTGCAGCTGCAGGGTAAGGCGGTCCGTCTGCAGCTGCACCCTGAACAGCTGCTCCAGATGATGAATCCCCGGCTTGCTATGGCCCTCTAGATAGATTGTCCCGGCTACAATCGCAGCCACCCGGGCGGTGATTGTAGCTTCCTTCAATCCGCGGATCACATATTCGGAGCGGGCAGCCGCTCCGTTCTTTAAGCCGGAGGCCTCCACCTTAACGGCATACTGCTCACTGCCCCAGCGGATGCGGCCAAAGGAGGCTACAGCCGCCCCGCGCATCCGTCTGCCTTTGAGCAGCGACAGTAGCCCGAGCTTTTGCAGCAGCGCAATGCCTGCCGTGGCCGCTTTGGAGTCAAAGCACAGTCTCGTTGAGACGGTCGGGATACGCAGGGTCCGGGCCAGCGTCTGCTGGTCTGCGAACGGAAAACGGTAGGCCCGGCGCTTGCCGAGCCCTGTGCCCCAGTCTGTCAGCAGGCCATCCGTAAGGCTGTCCACTCTGGTTTCCCTGCCCTTCTGCATCACCTCGAACTGTGCCGACAGATTATCTACTGTCCACTCAATCGCCGCTTGGCCGTGGCTGTCGCCGAGCCCCAGCAGAATGCCGATGTCCAGCTGCTCCGCCTTATCCAGCGAGCGGGCGGCTTCGCCCGCCAGCAGGTTGGTCAACCCCGGAGCCAGCCCTACGCTCAGCAACGCAGCCGCCTTATAATCATGTCCGGAGCTGTTCAGCTGCTCCATGCGGGTGAAAAAGTCGAGGCTTGCCGTCACATCAATATAGTGAATCCCCTCTTTCAGACAAGCCTCTGCAAAGGAAGTGTCCTGTTGATCCAGACACACAACAACCAGCTTGACCTTACTCAGCTGCTGTGCCGGAAAAGCTTCAGCCGCGTCAATCCGCATAGGCCTGATCCGGCCCCCGGTGCTTTGGCTGAACCGCTCTGCCCGCTCGAAATTGCGGCCTGCCGCGTAGACAACACCCGGAAATCTGCTGTCCAGCAGCGTGCAGATCTGCCCGCCCACATGACCATATCCGCCGATTACAACAATATCTGTCCTCATTCTGTCCTGCTCCTTCATTTAAATTCTGAAAGCTGATTCTGAAAGCTTAACGCTTGAGCGCCACCCATCCGTCGATCAGGTAAGAACCAAAGTATCTCGACAGCGATGTAAAGCCGGCCTGCTCCAGCAGCAGCTCCATCTCCTCTGCCGGGAGCGGATGTGAAGTCACTCCAAAGGAGGCTGTAAAAGCCTCCCCCTGCTCCTGCCCGATTCCGCCGCGCAGCATGTGCAGCCTCCAGCCGGCCATTTGTACCTGCCAGGCCCGCGAAGCGGGGTCGCCGTTAATGGCCGAGATCAGCAGCGGCGCGCCTGGCTTCAGCCGCGCGGCAATGGCCTGCAGCAGCGCGAGCTTGCTCCCGCGCCCCTGCACAAAATGCAGCACCAGCATACAGGTTGCCGCATCATATCCGCCGCCGCTCCAGGAGCAGATATCGGCGTGATGCAGCTCCGCCTGAGCTGTAATTCCGGCTGCGGCAATCCGCTGCCGGGCCGTCTTCAGCATCGGGGCGGAGGTATCCAGGCCGCAGAAGCGCCAATCCGGATGGTTCCGTCCCAGTGTAAGAATCTCCTGGCCGCCGCCTGCGCCTACGACCAGTAGCCGTGGCTGCTCCTGCCTGTCCAGCTGTGCCGTCAGCAGGGTATCCATCAGCTCATACTGCAGCTGATAGCCTGGTATTTTGCGGCTGATATTGCTTGTATATTGATCACCATCGGCCTGTTCCCAAGGGTTGGCTGGCCCATTTATATTATTGCTCATAGAGTCCCCTCCATTTGATGGATTGCTGCGGTAAGCTATAATAAGAATTACTTTTCATTATCAGAGCTGCACCGCTTTTGCACCATCCCACATAACTGGGATTTATCTTCAACGCAGCACAGTCCTCAGGCAGACCAATCTATCTATATAGCGAAAGGGCCATGTTATGAAAGAAGCATCTGCCGCAATGACTAAACTTTTGCAGGAGCTGGATCAGAAGCAGGAGCTGTCCTCCCTGATGTACAGGGAGATCATGCTGACCCGGATCAGAACAGGCCTGGCCTTTGACGCAGCCTGCTGCACGACCGTCGATCCGCAGACCCTGCTCACCACAGGCGCTATTACCGAGCAGGGTCTGGAGCGCATTCATGGCGCCCTGCTCGACAATGAGTATTTGCATGACGACTATAACAAGTTCGCCGAGCTGGCCCGCTCTAACGCTGCGGCTTCCTCGTTATGGGAAGCCACAGGCGGCCGGCCGGAGCTGAGCCGGCGATACCGTGAGGTGCTGCAGCCCGCGGGCTTCGCGGACGAGCTCAGGGCTGCACTCCGGACCGGCGAAGCCTGCTGGGGATTTCTGATCCTGTTCCGCAAATCGGAACAGGGACCGTTTCAGCAGGAGGAGCTGCAGTTCATCCGCGATATTGCCCCGCTGATTGCGGGCCGCCTGAAGGCCAAGGCGCTGAACCCGGCCGCCCTGACTGACTCCGGCGGGCAGCCGGAGGAGGGCATTATTATTCTGGATGACCGGCTTGAGCCGGTAAGCCAGAATCCGGGCGGGCGCTACTGGCTGGAGCAGCTGCAGCGCATGGAACAGCAGTCCCGGCCCGCGCTGCCCGGGCCGGTCAGGGCAGTCAGCCTGCGGGCGCTGGCCGGGAAACGGGCGGCGGGTGAACTGCCGCGGGGCGGATCACCTGCTTCCGGTGAATCCACAGCGGCGGCGAGGGTTTGCTTCCGCGCCCCCGACGGGCGTTTTATCAACATTACTGCCAGCAGGCTGGACGGCCCATCGGGTCTCGTCCAGCTTGCCGTCTCCTTCACGGCAGCCAAAGCTGCCGACCTGCTGCCCATGGTTACCGAAGCCTACGGCTTCACGGAACGGGAAAAAGAAATCGCCCTGCTGCTCTCCAAAGGACTCTCCACAAAGGAACTCGCCCTGAACCTCCACATCTCCGCCTACACTGTGCAGGATCACCTGAAGTCAATCTTCAGCAAGGCAGGCGTCAGCAGCCGCCGGGAGCTCATCTGGCTGCTTTACTCCAGGTATCAGTAACCGCCGCATAACCCGTTACGCAGCAGAAAGGACGCCCTCAAGCCCGTCAAACGACGGCTGCCTGGGGCGCCCTTTTTTATTAGGATAAACAGCAGAATAGTTCGCCTTATCGCTTCCTCCGAGAAAACTTGCAAAAAAAAGAAACCCCTCTTTGTTAACCCGGAAGCCGGCCAGTCTGCCGCCAGTCTTTTGTAAGGAGAGGTTTGCTTGCTGATGTTCTCATAAGTTCGTTTATCCGACTTGTACGAATTTAATAAATGCTTGGCTTGTTTACGCAGACACCCTGCAGCGCTTTATTTGCGCCTGGTGGTTTTCATCATCCGGTTATACATAATCAGGGCGGCAATAATCATCCCGATCATCGCAACGCTGCCCGCCGACTCCTCTGACATGCCAAACAGCAGGCAGACTGTGGTTACCAGTGATCTCGTCACGAAGACAACCAGAATCAGCATAATCGGCCGCCAAATGTTATATTTTCTCATTCCCGCAACACTCCCATTCTAATTTTGGTAAAGCACTTTCTCTCTCTGTTAGTTGCTATTATAGCATAAGCAGGAATGCGGTTACATTTTATGCTTCTCCTTCATGTGCAGATTTTTCTGATTCGCTGACTCAATGGCTGCAAAAATGAAAGTCTCTAACGGACTCAGGAGGCGCTATTGGAGGTTTTTTTGGCATATTGAAGTTTTAACGGACTCAGGAGGCGTTATTTGTGCGGGATAGTCTGCTTCCAGACTAATTTGAGCCCAATAGGGGCTCTGGTGTCCGTTAGCCTGCATCGGGCCCCGATATTCCGCAAATAACGGCTGTTCAGTCCGTTAAAATTCTGGTGCAAGCTTTCTGTATGGCTTACATATAGGTACATATGGTTACACAAGATTCCCCCATCGTTCAGCTCATAATCAAGCGGGCTTCTCAGGTTTTTATGTGCTCAGCAAGCTCATTACTCCGTGATTTTATGTGCAATTATCTGGATTTTGACAAGAACATATGTTCGTTATATACTTTTCTTTGTGAGGAGTGTGTAACGATGGATATGATGGAGAAACTAGAGATTTTGACTGAATCAGCCAAATATGATGTCGCCTGCACCTCAAGCGGTTCCCAGCGCTCCGGCCAGGCCGGAAGCCTGGGCAACGCGGTCAGCTTTGGAATCTGCCACAGCTTCGCGGCTGACGGGCGCTGTATTTCGCTGCTCAAGGTGCTGATGACCAACGGCTGTATCTATGACTGTGCCTATTGCATCAACCGCAAGTCCAACCCGGTGCGCCGGGCCGCTTTTACTCCGCAGGAAATTGCCGATGTTACGATGCAGTTCTACCGCCGCAATTATATAGAGGGGCTGTTCCTCAGCTCCGGCATTATGCGCAGTCCCGACTATACGACCGAGCAGCTGATTGCCGCCCTTGAGCTGCTGCGCAATGAATATCACTTCCGCGGCTATATCCATGTAAAAGCCATCCCCGGTGCAGACGATGCCCTCCTGTCCCGGCTGGGCACGCTGGCCGACCGGATGAGCGTCAACATCGAGCTGCCCTCCCAGGAGAGCCTGCGCCGGCTTGCTCCGGACAAGAGCAAGCAGTCTATTTTGCAGCCGATGGGCCTTATTACGAACAAGATTACCGAGAACAGTACGGAACTCGTCAAATATAAGCATGCCCCGCGCTTTGCGCCGGCGGGCCAGAGCACCCAGATGATCGTCGGCGCAACGCCCGATACCGATTACCAGATTCTGAACCTTACAGAGGGACTGTACAAGAAGTATAAGCTCAAGCGGATTTTCTATTCCGCTTATACCCCGGTGGTCGAGGATTCGCTGCTACCCTCGCTGGATACCAAGCCGCCATTGCTGCGCGAGCACCGGCTGTATCAGGCCGACTGGCTGCTTCGCTTCTACGGCTTCGAGGCCAAGGAGCTGCTCGATGAGGCAGCGCCCAACTTCAACCCGCTGCTTGATCCGAAATGCAGCTGGGCCATCAACCACCGGGAGCAGTTCCCGGTGGAGGTCAACCGCGCACCTTATGAGATGCTGCTGCGCGTGCCCGGCATCGGCGTACGGAGCGCCCAGCGGATCATCAAGGCCCGCCGGGCCGGAACGCTTGATTTCCATGCGCTGAAGAAGCTCGGCGTTGTGCTCAAGCGCGCCCAGTTCTTCATCACCTGCAAAGGCCGGCCGCTGGAAGGCCTCAAGGTAGGCGAGCATACCCTGCTCCGCTCGCTGATGTCCGGACAGGAGCTGGCTAAGTTTCAGCAGCCGGAGATCGAACAGCTCTCCTTCTTCGACGACAGCTATTTAGCTGCCCTGCCTGAGGCCGGGGTGGCTGCATCCTTCAGTTACGGAGGTTAAGCACCATGTTTGTAACCTCCTCCTTAGCCTATTCCTATGACGGCAGCTTTGAGGGCCTGCTATGCTGCGTGTTCGAGAGCTACCAGTGGAAGGAAACGCCGCTGGCCATCCACTCGGAGGGCAGCGGCCAAGGACTGCTGCTGGAAGCAAAATGGATCGAGACCGATAAGATCAAGGCAGACCGCGTGCTGCGCTCCATCCCGCTGAAGATTTCCCGCGAAGCGGAGGAGCTTGTCCGCCTTGGCTTCTGGTCTGCCGTGCCGGATAAAGAGATGCTGCTGCTGAATTTTTTGTATCTGGGCTTTAGCAACGGCAGCGCAGTAATGAACATGCTTGCAGATGATACGTTCTTCGCCCTGAATAAGGCAGTCCGGCTGCTCCGGCGGGAAAGCCATCATTATCTGGGCTTCATCCGGTTCACCGTGTACGGCCCTGTCATGGCAGCCGTTATTGAACCGCAAGGCTACGTTCTGCCCGTTATCAAGGACCATTTCTGCGACCGGTTCCAGAGTGAGAGCTTCATGATCTACGACCGCACCCACAGGGTAGCGCTGATTCATCAGCCCGGCCGGCACGCCATTGTTCCACTCGATGAATGGGTTCCGCCGCAGCCGGATGAGACTGAAGCTGCTTACCGCCGCCTCTGGCAGAGCTTCTATCACGCCATCGGCATCAAAGAGCGCAAGAACGACCGGCAGCGCGCCTCCATGATGCCGAAGCGCTACTGGAAGCACCTGCCGGAGATGACCGGCATGCGGCCGGTCCGTGCTGCCCGGCAGGAGAAGGCCCCGCGCCGGCCGAGAAACCCGAAGCCGCGAGAACTGCAATAAAAAGTGCCTTCCCTGTTCGACGGGGAAGGCACTTTTTTTAGTTTACATTTCTTCATACTCCGCCGGATTCTGCTCCCAGAGCCGTCCGTCCGGTTTGCTCATGCCTGAAATGACCTTCATTTCAGCATCCGACAGCTCAAAATCAAAGATTTCGAGATTCTCCTTCTGATGCTCCACAGAGCTGGTCCGTGGGATCGGAACCGCACCAAGCTGGATATGCCAGCGCAGAATGGCTTGGGTTGGTGTTTTGCCGTGGGCAGCTGCGATGGCTGCAATCTGTTCATTCTTCAGCATGCTGTGACCGCGTCCGAGCGGGCTCCAGGACTCCGTTACGATACCGTGTCCGGCGTCTTTTGCACGCTGTAGCTTCTGATTGAACAGCGGATGCAGTTCCACCTGATTGATGCTCGGCGCTACACCGGTCTCTTTTATAATACGTTCATTATGCTCCGGCAGGAAATTGCAGACTCCGATGGAACGGACATAGCCGCGCTTCTTCGCCTCAATCATCGCCTGCCAGGCTTCCACATATTTATCTGTCTTCGGATTAGGCCAGTGGATCAGATACAGATCGTAATAATCAAGGCCTGCTCTATATAAGGACTCCTCAATCGTCTCCAGTGCCTCTTTATAAGCATGGTGGCGCCCCGGAAGCTTCGAAGTAATCCGCAGCTCTTCTCTCGGCAATCCGCTCTCACGGACAGCCTGTCCGACCGCCCCTTCATTCTCATAATTAAACGCCGAGTCAATCAGCCGGTATCCGGCTTCAATGGCTCCCGTAATTGCTTTCGCTCCATCTGCGCCTTTCAGAAAGGCTGTACCAAAGCCTATAGCGGGTATTTTCAGACCGTCGTTCAAAACCTTTTCCGAAATATGCTGGTTCACTTTGTATTACCTCCTTGGCTGGACTGGTTTAACTATACCACTCAACCTCTTCCTAAACCAAAATCCGGCAGGTGAAACCTGCATGGCTCAGTTCGCTACTCAACCATACGCTTACTAGCCTCATACATCTTCGCCGTATACTCATCCACCAGATCGCGGGACATACGCAGGCGGTCTACCGAGGTTCCGTATCCGATCTCTGCTTTTCCTTCTTCCAGCCCTTTGAAAATTCCGTCTGCAAAAGCTTCCAGCGGCTCCCCGTGTACATGCAGTCCGGCACCGCCTGCTTATGCCTGGTCATCATTTCAAGCCGCAGCTCCGTTGTGCTCTCCCCTTCAATGACCCAGGCGATATACTGCCTTATATCCTGAATGGGCATATGTGTATGCTTCAACCGCAGTATGGTTTCCAGCAGCTCCATCTGATGTTCCGAAAATAACCGTCTGCCCGCCCCGTCACGCTCGATCAGCGGAAGCAGCCCCTGCTTTTCATAATATCGTAGTGTGGATTCCGGAATACGAAGCGCAGCCGCAGCCTCACCGATCGAAATTGTTTTCATATTGAAGGCCTCCAAATGTGATCTTACCCTGTCGACACCCCTAGCATACGACTTAAACCCTGGTTTAAGTCAATGGGTCCCCTGAGGAAATAGAAAAAGCGGCCCCAAAGGGCCGCCCGTCCGCTCTACTCCAGCTTCATATAATACAAATTCGCCGTACTATCCTTCGTAATCGTATGTGCCCCCGCCGCAAGCGGAATCGTTGCAATCCGGTTCGTGATCGGATAGCTTGTTCCGTCCACCTTAATCTGCGTTCCTTCGGCGTTGAACACCAGGGTTAACGTCGAGGCTTTGGCCGCCGTGAACTGGATGCTGGTCGAGCTCTCGATTTTCAGGCATTGGGTCAGAGTCAGGCCATTATAAACTACCGTCCCTTTGCTGGTAGAGAGATTGCCCTGGATGTTAAAAAAGCTGCTCGTTTTCCCGGATGCCGTAAAGTCGTGGACATACACACCCGTAGCCGGGGTGGCTGTCGGTACCGGAGTCGCGGTTGGCACAGGCGTTGCCGTTGGCACTGGAGTTGCCGTTGGTGCAGGTGTTGCTGTTGGTGCAGGTGTTGCTGTTGCCGTCGGTGTCGGTGTTGGTGTGGCACCGGAATTGCCACCTACAGAGACAAGCTGGGTAGTATACCCCCGGATCGCCGACATCAGCGCGGTATTGAGCGCATACGATACGTCATCCACGGCATTGTTGAAGGTCCAGCTAAAGTCGCCGCCGCCCAGGCGTCCGGCCTTTGCTTTTACATTCTGCTCAACCGAGCTGACGGCATCAACCGCAGCGGCGCTTACCCCTGTATTTACGGTCGTATCAAAGTTATTATAGGCCGTACCACCTGCTAAAGCTTTGAATGAACTTGGGACGGTCTCACTTCTTGAGGATACGAGATAAGCGTCAAAAGAGGTCGCATTAGCCGCAGCTGTCCCCGTGCCGGAGTTGGCATAGATCAGGCTGGCTGCACCCGTCACCTGATTGTTGTACGCCTTGATCATCCCGCCGTTTTCACCAGAGAAGGTGCCTTCCCCAAGGGCATCCGTGCCCTGCAGGGAGATCATCATCGGATACTTGGCATTGCGGAAGACATTGGATTCTACAAAAGCGGAGCCTCCGCTTGTCATCCCCACACCATATTTGGAGATTCCGTCAAAATAGTTGTTATAAATATGAACCGACGCTACGCGGATCCGCGGATGGCGGGAATCCGAGTGGTCGAACCAGTTATGATGGAAGGTAGCATAGAACTCCGACGGTTCGGTCAGGCCGACCAGCGAGGATTTTCCCGAATCCCAGTAATGATTGTAGGAAATGGTGATGTAGGATGAACCGTTCTTGAGGTCGGTTGAGCCGTCACCCTTGGCTTGATCCGCATCTCCGCCTGCCGCCCCGTAAAAAAGATCATTATTATGCACCCACACATTCGCATTTCCGCTATCCATCGAGACGCCGTCGTCCGGGAACAGCATCAGCCCCAGGTTTCTCACTTCCACGTTGCCTACGTAACGGAGGAGCAGTCCCCAGCCGTACGCATAAGCATCCCGGCCGATCCCTTCGATGGTGATGTTCATTTCCGAGTAGTTATTTTTGCCTTTGACCTGCAGGTAGCCGCTGCTGTTCAGCTGTCCGCTCAGGTCGGCCGCTGTTACCTTTCCGATAATCCGGATCGCCAGCGGAGTCGTATCATAACCCTTTTGTCTGAGGTTCAAAATCTCGCCGAGGCCAACGCCGGTCTGCACTGCACCTGAGCTGCTGGTTTTGACAGGCAGGGTTACCGTTTGGGCCGTTTGTGAGGTGACATAAAGGACTTGCGCGCCAGTTCTCAGCGTCCCGTTCGCATTATAAGCACCAGAACCCGTGCCGAAGGGAGAGCTTGGTGAAAAAGCAAACCCCGACCGGTCATGCGCCGCCACATTAAGCGTACCTGTTACACTGCTGGCGGTTCCTCCTCCTGACAGTACAGCCTCTACCTTCATTACATAGCTCCCGGCGGCCAGCCCGACTGCATCCGCTCTCCAGTAGGAGGCGTAGTTGCGGATTAACTGATTATCCAGCTGCTGATACTGCGAGTCCGCTGCGCCTGCCTGCTTCACATATACGTTATAACCCGTTGCACCGCTTACCGGCGACCACTCCGTATAAGCCGTTTCATTCCAGCCCCCGCTTTCCGTAATGGACACACCTGCTGCATGTGCCGTAGGGTTTGCCCAGTTGCCGGCCACCAAAGATAAGGCCATTGTAAATAAAAGCAAAATCCCCGTTACCCTTGCCGTTCTCTTCTTCACTTCATTCCCTCCCACAAATTAGGTCCTGAAACAACCTCAGCATATCCTCGTGTATGGGGTTGCGATACAATCATTTACTCATATCGCAAGCTGCATTGCAGAATTCTGGATTAATGATTATTTGACAGGGGAATGATCGTTTGAAGCTCCGCTTTCTCTTTTAGATGAACAATATCATGGCCGGTCGGATTCTGGAACACCCGCAGCCCGAAGGTGGGGATAACCGCAAAAATATGATCAAAAATATCCGCCTGCACCGACTCATACACCCCCCAGGTGGTATCATTGCTGAATGCGTAGATCTCAAGAGGCAGCCCGTTATCACCCGGAGCCAGCTGGCGGACGAGCAGGGTCATATCCTTATGAATTTTCGGATGATTCCGCAGGTATTCCTGAATGTAAGCCCTGAATACGCCGATATTCGTGAGCTGTCTTCCGTTCACATTGCTCTCCATATTCACTTGATGCTCAATATTATAGGCCTTGATCTCGCTTAATTTCGCTGTTACATAATCACTGAGATAATGGATTTTCTGAAACTCATCAATCATTTCCCGGGTGCAAAAGCACACGCTGCTCGTATCAATATATACGCTCCGTTTGATCCGTCTGCCGCCGGACACCTGCATGCCTCTCCAGTTCCTGAAGGAGTCCGAAATGAGGGCGTAGCTGGGAATCATCGTAATCGTTTTATCAAAATTCATGACCTTCACGGTGTTCAGGGTAATGTCGATGACCTCACCGTCCGCATTATATTTGGGCATTTCAATCCAGTCGCCCACCCGCACCATGTCATTGGAGGACAGCTGGACGCCCGCCACCAGACCCAGTATGGAATCCTTAAAGATCAGCATCAGCACCGCTGACAAGGCGCCCAGCCCGCTAAGGATGATCAGCGGATTTTGTCCGATCAGATTTGCGATTACCACAATAGCACCGATGATGAACAGAATGATTTTGGCAACCTGAATGTAGCCCTTAATCGGTCTGATCCTGGAGACATCAAAGGTACGGTAAATCGCATCAACCGCATCAAGCAGCGCATTCAGTACCGTGATCGTTACGATAATCATATAGGTCATTGCCGCTTTTTCAATCAGAGACTGATATAACGGAAAAATAGCAGCCGAGTAGTAGATAATGAAGGCGGGCGCCAGATGGGACAGCTTGTGGAACACCTTTTTCTCCAGAATAATGTTATCCCACGTGTACCGGTTGTTATTGATGATGTGAATGATGACCCGCAGCACCAGCTTTTTGACTACAAAATTAGCCAGTACACAGAGCAGCGCTATAAAAGCAACCATGATTAGATTCGAAAGATAATCCAGCATCACCCCGCCTACACCAAACTCCGCCAGCTGATTTTTAATAAAAGCCATAGTTTCCTCCTGTCTAGAAGCATTGGCCTATCATTATAAAGGAGTATTGGAGGTTAGGCAAAAATCGGGGATTTAACTTTCAGATTTGTACAATATAAAAATATGCGTTCCAAGCTGCCACATTGCCATGCTGTCTGATTGGGTTTCCTTAAAGCTGAATTCAAGAGTGCCGCCCTTCATTTCTACAGTTCCTTCCCCGCTGTTCCCCCAGCCGTCATCCGTATAGGAGAAGCTTCCCTTGCCGTTCTTCAGTGTTGTCTTGATTTCAACATCAGCTATCCGATTGGATGGAGGAGCACTAACGGCAAAAAAATGTCCGGTCAACACATGATTATCGAAACTCTTGAGTTTAAAATAAACGGCACCCTCTGTTAACAGCTGTTCTTTTGGCTTTTTAATATTCTTCTTTTCCACCCACAGCCCTGTAGTGAGTTTTACTGCACTTGAATCCACCTTGATTACAGCATATGTACTTTTTCCGCCCGAGCTGGCATATATAATGGCCTTCCCCGGGCTGACAGCTGTTACAAGACCGCTCATATTTACTGTTGCTACCTGAGTATTGGCCGAGGAGTACGCAATTTTTACATTGCTGTCTTGTGGTAAGGTGACTACGTCCGGTTTTAACTGATAGGTCTGTTTCGGCTTTAATGCTCTTGCCGGACCTGCTACTGATATTGAGATTACTTTTAAAGTCTGATCTGCATAAATTACGGGTGTTGAATAGGGAACAAGGACTACAAAAAATAAGGATAAGATGGCTGCCAGCAGAACTTTTTTATCCATTATCATAGTAAAGCTCCTCTCCGTTCATATTTGAATAAATTACCTAACAAAATGGACCGCAACTCCACTATATGAGCAACGTTGCCTTCATATCTACGAATGTGGTCACAGTTTTGATATCCCCTAATTTTAGTTATCCCGGATAAGCAAAAAAGGGAGCACCGCTTATCGGTGCCCCCTCATTTCTGCTGTCAACGCTTCATTTCACCTGACACAAACAGCATTTAAAGTGGAGATTCTAAAATCAGCTGTCCTACAGCTCCAGACCCAGATCAAGCACGATATTCAGCATCCGCATAATAATCGTTACCGACTGATTGCGGGTAGCTGTATCGTTCGGTGCAAACTTACCATCGCCCATACCGGATACGATACCTGCTCTGCTAAGCTGCTCAATACTGTCTGCAGCCCAATGATTGCTGAGATCCGAGAATTGCGCTGCGCTGGCAGGTGCACTCATATCCAGTACACGGGCCAGGATTGCAGCCATCTCGGCGCGGGTGATCTCCTGGTTAGGATTGAACTTGCCGTTCCCGGCACCGTTCACGATACCTGCACGTTGTAATCCCGTGATATAGGCATCTGCCCAATGACCCTTAGTGTCAGAGAAGGAGCCTGCTGCTCCTGTCGTATCAATGCCCAACGTCCGGACGATCATCGCAGTGAATTCAGCCCGGGTTACTTGATTTGATCCCTTGAACTCGCCGTTAAGCATACCTTCGACGATGCCAAGCTGTGAAGCTAAACGGATTGCTTTTGCTGCCCAATGCGTTTGTGGTACGTCTGAGAAGCTGACCGGCTGATTTGCTTGCAGTGCCTGCTGCAGCTTAGCCTTAGTCTGCTCTGCGTTCACAAGGGTGCTCTTTAAAATCGGCTTCTCCGGAGTAGGTGTCTGCACTGCAGAACCGGTACCTGTTCCTGAGCCCGCTGCAGGGCCCGGGGTTGGTGTCGGAGTAACCGGGTTTGATCCTGGGTTTGATCCCGGAATAGAGACCTCTTGTGTCGTCACCGTAATCTTCAGCTTCGCAAACTTCCCTGCACTGAACACGAAGGTCAGGACATCACCATTAGACAGTGTTGCCAAATAGCTTCTCTTGATTGTAACCGTCTGTTTGCCATCCGGCGTTACAGTATCCAGGCTGTAGTCGGTATCAGCAAGTGCAGAATCGCCTTTTTTGATCCCGGTAAGCGTGTTGCCGTTTAATGTCACCGTTACCGTGAGGTCAGCGCCCGCGTTCGTATAGTACGTTGCCTCTGTTACAGAGAGAACAGAATTCTCTGCCGGGGTAACGTCAGCTTCTGCAGTGTAGTAGATGTTAGACACCGGAAGCTGCATGTTCTGAACCTCATCCCGGATGTCTTCACCCAGATAAAAGCTCAAATGCGCCGGCTGGTTGTACATAGCGTTCTGAGAGTTAGCGGCCAGGCGGTACTGCGGATCATGCATCAGCGTGTAGATTACATTATCCGTTGGAATGTCCGTCGTGTAGATTCTCAGCGCATTATTGTCATCGGTGCGGACAAGCACTTCATCACGCCAGTCACCGAATATATCGGCAATCAGGCCCGGATTCGCCTTGGTCCCGTTGTTGGAATAGGTTCCGGTCAGGGTCTGCAGCGTTGTAAGCTCGCTCTGCCCAGTTGTCACATCATAGTTGAATTTCGTGATCGCTGGAGCGGCTGTTGAATTGTTGTTATCAGGCCCGTCAAAGAACTCGCTCAGCAGATCTCCATCCCAATACAGGATGAAGTTAACAGGCGCCTTGTTAGCAACGCCGATCCCGCCGACATCAGCAGTAATGACTTTGCCGTTCATAATATTGTACATAGGCGTCCCTATCGCCCACACCTCAAAGCCCGGTAAAGGAGTTACGTTAGCTGCAACGCCGCGTCCAACATCGCCTAAGTTCGCTGAATAGGTCCACACTGCCTCCCCTGTGGAACCGCGAACCAGCGTTACATTGTTTGGCGGACTGGCTTCATGCGGCTGGAAAACATAAATTTCGTTGCTGTCCGGTACCATCGTGGCAACATGCAGCGCGTCACCATGACCTCCGGCTACTGTACCTCTCGTTCCGTTGGTGCTCCATACAATCGTTCCGTCCTGATCAATTGTGATGCCGCCAAGGACAACCTCGTTATAGCCGTCAAAATCCAGATCAGCCACCTTAACATTGTGATTACCCTGATTGCTGCCGGCGTTCCAGTCAGCCAGCGTGAACGTCCAGATCTCCACTATTTTACCGTCAATAAACTGGTATGCCGCTACATACTGCGGGCCGTAGTGAGCGCGCACCTCAATAACGGTAGGATAAGGCTCTGCGCCATATTCGCCGTTCTTCGGCATATAGGCAACGGCTCCGTTGAAGCGGTCGCTGCGGTTATTGTTGTTATCGCCCCAGTTTGAGCTAATGCTGTACGGTGCAAAATAATCAACGGTATCAACCGGTTTGCCGGTTTCCCCGTTAAACACCGTAAAGGTTTCCGGACCAGACGCAACTCTGCCCAGCGCCGTATTGTTGACCTGATTATCCTTTGCCGGATTCTGAAGGCTGCCTACCCATACCGCTTCCGGGTCACCCAATACCCAAGCCGGAGTATCAGTCAGATCATCAATGGTACCGTCCGCTTTAGGCAGATAACCCCTGGTTCCGTCTGCTGTCTTAACTGAAAATTCCGCTTTTCCGTCCTGATCCAGATCATAGAAGTTAAATGCGCTGTGATGGGCGCTGGACACGATATTGATACCCAGGTTGATTCTCCATAGCAATTTCCCTTCAAGCGTATAGGCATCGAAAATGGTTTCCCCGGTATGCCGGTTTGCAAGACCCGGATCCTGGGCCTGGGACGGATACCATTTTACAAGAATCTCATACTGGCCATCATCGTTAATATCCGCTACAGATGTGTCATTGGCTGTGTAGGTAATCGGGTCGGCATTAGATGTCGCACCGTAAGCCAGAGCCGGGTTAGGACGATCAGCCGGTCTCTGAAGCGGAATATCTACATAATTGTTAGCCCACGCTGTTGCAGGCTTGCTCATCGAGCCAGTGTTTATAGTCTCTACTTCGTATCTGTCTCCGGTTTTACCGCCTGCATCCACATAATCCAGTACAGTAACCGGTGACGTGTTAATCTTATCGCCGTTTCTGTAGACATTAAAGGTTAAGCCTTTGTTGTATTCAGAGGACAGCAGGCGCCATGTCACAAGCACACCGTCGCCGCTGTTCACCGGAACGGCTACCACACCTCTGTCCAGCCACTCCATTGAGATCGGCTCCGCAGTAACCTTGTCTTTATGCCGGTTCTCGATGTACAGCTTCGCCTTTAATCCCATTCTGTTAACCGCTACGTCAGGAACACTGGTAAGTGTCCCGGCATAGGAAAATACGCCCTGTTTATCTGCCTTATAAACCAGATCTGCAGCCGCTGTAGACCATGGGGCTTCCGTTAAAGCCCAGGTTACGCCTACCTCGGCAGTTGTGCCGTCCGCGAGCTTAACCTTAACCGTTGCCGGCAGATCAAGCCCTGCCTCGTCAGTCACATCCCCGATGTATACGGTCTTGAACCAGCTCTCCAATGTATTGCTGTCTGCTGTTTCCGGAAGTACCGGCAAGAATTCATACGGCAGCACTTCGACTATCGTGTCCGCTGAAAGCTGTTTAGTAAAGAAGTACAAATTATCGACGCCATTATCCACTACACTCACGTTATTTCCGCCTGCACGCTCACCTGTAAGGACAAACGAGCTGATCTGGCTTCCTTCAAAAGGAATAGTCAGCACCGAAGGCACTGCTTCAGCAGCATCTCTTGGAACAAGGGAAACCGTAGCGAGCATTGTATCAAAATCAAACTCTACACCGACTGTATACCATGTATTCACCTCGTTATACGTAAACGCATGGTAACGGTCAGTACTCCAGAAGTTAGCCGGATTAGGCCCGGTCGGCCCTGGCAGGCTCCCTGCAAACGCACCTATTGTTCTTGCCCCGTTATAAGTACCTGTTCTTAAGCTAAGCAGAACGTTAGAACCGTCCTGGAAGCTCAGGTTAAACGTATTCTGCAGGGTGTTAACTGCCGGAACCTTCCAGTCTAAGTTAACATAGACCTTGCTGCCGGAAACGGCGTGAGGTAAATCCCCCTTACCGCCGCGGTTGCCTGAACCGGAAGCGTCAAACCGGAAATAATTATTAACCTGAGGAGCATCTTCTCTGGCAAGCGTATGGTAGGTACCGCCTGCAAATATCCATAGCGGAGCTTCTCCGCCAGCGGCAAAGTTACTCCCGAATTCCTGTGTGTATCCCTCCGCCAACAGTGCAGAAAAGTCCGGAGCCGGCTCAGTAACGGAAGGAACATATTTAACCTTGATCGGCACACTGCTCTTGACCGAGCTGTCCATAACGGATACAGCCGTAAGAGTGGCCTCGCCTGCACCGACCCCCGTTATCGTTACACTGTTATCCGGATTTACCGTTATCGCAGCAATCTTCTCGTCACTGATCGACCATGTAAACGTCCGGTCTGTTGCATTAATAGGCATTACAACCGCGCTGAATGTGGCTGAATGCTTATCGGCAAGAGAACCTTCCCCATATTCCAGATTGGCAGTAGAAGCCGGAGATATTGTTAACTCACCTGGGTTAATAACCGGTTTAACGCCTCCGGTCGAAGCTGCCTTGAACAGGATATTGTCAACACGCATGCCATAGGTATCTTCATTCCAGTCAACACCTGTAACCGCGTTAAATCTTGCCCAGTTCTGTCCGCTTGCCCGGCTTGCACCGATGCTCAGGCTGGTCAGTTTATCGGAGCCTATGGCTATCGGCTGAGGCGTGGTATACACCCTTGAAGCGCCGTCAGTAACGCTGATTGTTGCCACTTGAGCCAGGAGATCAAGGCTCAGGGTCGCTGAAAGTTTGGTCAGTCGCGGCACGCCTGTTAGCGCAGTAACAGACGCTCCTGTTGCCGGAGCATTAGCCGCATTCATATTGCCGGCGTAATAGGATATGGTCGCCGGTGAGTCCGCATTTGTCCCGCCTCCGGCAGTCCGCAGCGTTACCACTTGATCCGTACCGTCATTAAGACGTACATCAAGCGAGTTGGCACTTGGACGGGTAATATCAGCCCACCAGTCAAAGGATACTTCAACCTGATCTTTGCCGGTCAGGTCATACTCACCGCTGTTTAAGGGAAGAGTCCACCAGTAGCTGGCTTGTTTGGCCTCATTTGAATCTGTATCAGATGGAGGCTGAACGCGGAGTGCCTTGTTAGATTCATAAACTGCTACCGTAACGGACCCGGGTCCTATGGTTGCCGGAGCGCCGGTTACAGTGCCTGTTAACTCGCCATCTTCAAAATCCAGTACACCGCCTACTTGTGTCAAAGCGGCAGCTGCAGTTGCGTTACCGCCGCCTTGCGGCGCACCCAAAACCGCAGAGGGCATCAGCATAAATGCCATAGAAACTGTGAGAACGACAGACATGTACTTTTTGAGCTTGCTCTTCAATACCTTCACTCCTCGTCGTAAAATCATGAAGCTGCCAAGTCCTGCTGAGAAAGCTTGCTCTCCGGTCCTTCATAATTAAGCGTTTTCAATATGAATTAGTATAAATGAATCGCTTTCGCTCCTGCCCCACCTCGCTTCTCTATAGATGTATTGGACCGAATCCAGATCTTCTTGCATCAGCAAAGATATGTCAGATTGTAAGCCCTTACAGATTCCCTTGTAAATCATGGCTACTGATTTCTATAGTCATTTTTGATTTTGTATCAAAAGTGAATGTTAAAAGCATAATGCTATCAATTTTAGCGAATATTTAGGATGTTTTCTGAAGTGAACCGTGACTCATCTCCCTCTTAACCATTTCCACTGATGCTTATTAGCTTATATTGGACTTTTTAGATCGTTTGATACTATTTTGAATTTCCGTTGAAAATGCTCCGGCGCACCAAAAAAGCGGTAAGAGTTCTACCTCCCGCCGCTTCTCATCCTTACTATATCATTTCCTCCGGTATACGACAGGTACTGTGCATCTACTCGCCATTATAAGCCCTATGCAAGGCTGCAAGATCGAACTTTTTCATCTGCAAAAAAGCCTTTGTAACCCGCTCCATTTGCTCAGGTGTTCCTTTTCCCAGCAGCTCATCCAGCGCAGAAGGAACAATCTGCCAGGACACGCCGAACTTATCCTTCAGCCAGCCGCACTGTTCAGCCTCCGGAACGGCAGACAGCCTCTCCCAGTAGTGGTCAATTTCCTCTTGCGAATCGCATTTCACCATAAAGGAGATGGCCTCGTTGAAGCTGAATTTATGCTCATGCGCGCTGTCCATTGCGGTGAACCACTGATTCTCCAGCATGAAGTCAGCGAACATAATCGTTCCTTCCCGGTCAGGCTCCGAGCCTTTGGGGTAGCGGGCGACCGATCCCTGCCGCGAGTTGCCAAATACGGATAAATAAAGAGACATCGCCTCTTCCGCCTTGCCGCACTGATCACCCACAAACAGAAACGACGGAATAATAGCCGGCCGCTCCTCGCCCTCCGGATTCGTAAGCATCAGCTGCCAGGACACACCGAATTTATCCTGAATCCAGCCGTACCGCTCACTGAACGGATATTTATCAAGCGGCATTAATGCTTGTCCGCCTTCAGATAATTTGTTCCAGACCTCATCTATTTTCTCAGCTGCATCCTTATCGCGTGACGGATCAAAATTAACGAAGAAAGAAACCGACGGGTTTAACTTGAAGTACGGCCCCGCACTGATCGCCATAAACTTCTGTCCCCATATCTCAAAAGAAACCTGATCACAGTCACCGGACGGCGTGTCATGAAGTTGCGTAACGCTAGTCACCTTAGATTCGGGGAAAACAGATGCGTAAAAATTAGCGGCTTCTACCGCTTCTTTGTCATACCATAGGTGCGGCACAATGGTCTGTTTTACTTTGGTCACAATCATTCCTCCTTAGTTACTTACATTCACCTGAAAAGTAACACCGAACCTGTCCTTTACAATCCCATACAAAGGGCTCCAATCCGTCTTCTGCAGAGGCATGACCACCTGACCGCCGTCACCCAGCGCAGCAAAAATCTCCCGCGCCTCCGTCTCCTCTGTTTCCATTAAAAACAAAATACGGGTTCAAACCGATTGACATCATGCTTCATCCCCTTTGGAATAAGTTGGTCAGTCAGCTTTATTATACACAAAATTTTAGGAAAATAAACGATTTTTGCGAACATATGCACCCCTAATTTTCAACCGCCACGTTCATCTCCAGCACATTCAATTTCCCTCCGTTCCAACAGCCACGCCAGCCAATAAAAAATGAAAAAGACACCCTCAAGGTGTCTTTTCTACCTAATTTATACCACATAACGGTTCTCCATACCGCTATCATCTACATACTTTATTACAGTCTTATTTGTATTTAAATCGATATTTAATTCGCACCAAGTCTTCTCTTTTTTCCAGGAGAGCCGGACTTCATCCTGAGGACACTCCGCTATGCTAAACTCTCCATTAAATGCATCATACTCATTTCTGAAACGAATCAGTTGCAGGAGCCTTTGCACCACATCCTTCTGAATTACCTCTTCAACCTCTTCCACAGTGAAGTTATGACGATTAATTTCACGTCCTTCTCCGGATTTCTTCACCGCTTCCATATCGTTCTCACCAGCTAAAAGTCCTACGTAATAGACTTGTGGTATCCCCGGCACAAAAAATTGAATGGATCGCGCGGCCAAGTAGGCGTCGCCATCATTGTTCAACACTGAATAGTAGGAGCAGCGGATCTGGTGAACATCAAAGCCATCACCCGACTTGTGCTCATCCGACAGAATCAAGCTTAAGTTCGAGCCTCTTCCGACACATACATCAACAAGCTTTTTAGCCTCTGCGGGATCGATCAGACCATCCATATCCGGCTTGACGGGAATACCATCATGACAATCGAGCATGGTAAACTGTTTGGCGGGTCTGTTTTTCAAATAACCGAATAGCTTTTCATTGGATTGGTTTATGAAGGTATCCAGTATCATGTATGGCAGAACGAAGTCATAAATCCAGAAACCGTGTTCAGCCAGTTTGTACTGGATGGAATAATGAGCATGAACTTCCGGCAGAAGTTCAATTCCATATGAGCTTGCCAGCTCCTTGATCCAATCAAGAAATTCATAAATTTCCGGTTCAACAAAAAAGCAGCTCGTTCCGAGTTTTTTGATAATATAGCCTACCGCATCCAACCGGACTATTTTCACATTGTGCTTGCTGAAGTTTTCAAAGAATAGCGAAAAAAGTTGTCTAACCTGATTGGAATGGATATCCAAATCAATCTGCTCCGAAGGATCACTCTTGCCAAAAGTCGTCCATACCGTCTCTTCCTCACCTGTGTCCGCAATCTTGAAGCTGGAATAGGGAAGGGGTCTGCGCAAAAACATTTTGCTGATATCCTCTTCAACGGGTTGTCCGTCTTCCCAGACCTTATCCAGAGTAATGAACAGATCAGCATATTCCGATTTTCGGCCCTTTTCTAAAAAGTCCTGAAAATACTTGGACTGCCTGGAAATATGATTGACCATCAAATCAACCAGCACATCGAAGGTTTCGCCGATCTCGTTAATATCCTCCCAAGTTCCGAATGCCGGATCGATCTCAAGGTAAGTAAGTGGAGCAAACCCCCGGTCTCCGGAGGATGGGAATGGCGGGAGAATATGAATTCCCCCTTTAAATATATCCGAGAAATACTTTATTAAAATATCATGGAGCGTTCTCAGATCTCCCCCCAAAGAGTCAGGATAAGTAATTAGCTGCACCTTGTTTTTTACCGCCATGCCCGTTCTCCTCTCCTGGTTATCCTCTATAAACTATACATTTGTTTTATTTTATCCAGCTTTGGCAAGTCTACAACAGCTCCAAGAAACTTCAGTTTATATGCGCTTACTGCAAAACCAAGGGTGATAGACTGTTGAAGGGTGTATCCTTTCACCAAGGCTGCATAAAAACCTGACCAGAATGCATCCCCTGCACCAGTAGTGTCCACAATCTGATCCGCCAGAGTATCGAATTGAATGGTTTCCTTACCGTTAGAGACAATAGCGCCTTCTTTTCCCAGCGTCATAACCACAAGCTTAGCGCCGAGCTTAAGAAATTTGTCTATCTGATTGAGGGGGTTGTCCTTCCCGAACAATCTTTCCGCGTCATCCTCGGAAGGTTTCACGATATCCACCTTTTTGATAAGGGATTTGATATATTCAATTCCGTCCTCATTCTTTTCCCAGAGCAACGGATGATAGTTTGGATCGAAGCAGATCAAAGAACCGGTTCTTTGAGCCTGATCGATAACTTTCTCTATGGTATGACGAACAGGAATTCTGGAAATAGGCCAGCATGAGAAATGAACAATTTTGGAGTTCTTTATGGCCTTATCCAGTTCATCTGTAAAGGATAAATAATAGTCAGCACCCCTATAGAATATCGGGACCGGGGTGCTTACGCTTTTAGTTACCATGACCATACTCGTGGAATAATCGACCTGTTGAATAAGGCTTGCATCTATGCCGGCAAATTGCATTTGATGGATCAAAAAATTCCCCAACGCATCTTTACCAACGGCAGAAGCAAGCTGAGAGTGTATTCCAAGTCGCCCCGTATTCATGGCAATGTTGGCCGGAGACCCTCCAAAGAACCTTTTATAGGTACCGGACTCGAAGTTATCGCCGTATTCATCAGAGATCATATCGATCAAGAGTTCACCAATGGCCAAGACATCATTCTTTCTATCTGTAAAAGTAAGCGTGTCTCCAAATTCAATCATCTTCACACCTATTTCAGTTTATATATTTTTATGCATACACTGGGCACTTCGGTTTGGCCCGCTTCCAGGCTACCTGCGAAAACCCCGCTTCTCAGCCAGTCGTACTTTCCATCCGTCACTTGAAACCGCGGTGTCGTTTGAATTGCACTATTGTGAATTCCAGAACTTAGATAGCCTTCATTTTCGATGGAGATATAGACACCGTCATCCGTTTGAAGCGCATATTTGGCAAATGCATGTGCCCTGCCATCATTTAGCGTAGTATTCCAATCATATCCTCCCGGAAGAATCCTTCCCTTGATTTCCGGCCCCGCAAAGCCTCCGCCGGTTATTGGAATTAATCTTAGGAATCCATTAGGGGTATTACCAACGTCCAAGGTTTCACCCAGTTCCACAGTAAGCTCCAGAACTAACTCCGCTTCAAGCAGCATTCGCTCACACGCCCTCCCAATGATTTGTCCAGCATAATATACAGATGGTTTAGCGAAGCATCCACTTGATGCCTTTCTCAATAAACTCATTCCAGAACACCCAATTATGGACTCCCGGAGCTTCAACATAGGTATGTTCAACCCCTTGTTTCATAAGGAAGCTATGATAATCCCGGTTTTCACTCAATAAAAAATCTTCTGTTCCGCAAGCCATAAATATTTTAGGAATGGTCGCATTGGCCCTTTTTAAACGGAGAAGTAATTCTTCAGGATCTTTATCGCTTCCCATGAGTTTGTTCAAATCTCCGAAGACTCTTTTATAGTAGTTATAGTCCGCAATTGCGTCCTTAAAATCAACAGGTATACCGGCAATATTCTTCGTGATTAATGCCGAAGACAAAGCTATGATTCCGCTGAAATTGTGCGAGTATTTTAATCCATTACGCAGCGCTCCAAATCCGCCCATGGATAACCCGCCTATAAAGGTATCCTCCCTCTTAGCGGAAATAGGGAATACGTTACGGGTAAATTCAAGGAGCTCGTTGCCCACAAATTCTGCATGCAATTCTCCTTTATCTGTATCGTCCAAGTAAAAATTATTTTCTCCGGAAGGCATGAATACAGCGATATTATGGAGCAGGGATAATTCTTGAATGTTGGTGCCGCCCACCCAATCCATGTGATTCCCGGAGTAGCCATGCAAAAGGTACAGTGATTTCATAGGTCCCCGCTCAATCATTTCCTGACCCGGAATCCCAAATGTATCTACCGGAATCAGGGCATTTAGAGAAACCAATCTTTTCAACGTTTTCGAGTAGAAATTCACTTGAAAAAATGCCACATCCATCTACTCCTTATTCGATTGTTTAAAAGCTTTTCTTAATACCTCTATGCATCCACTTCTAGCTTGCCTGCTGACTTCTGTATCGTTGAAGATGGCATCAAAACCATGGAAACATCCCGGATACAGATGGAACTCGACCGACACCCCGGCTTGCGCCAGTCTGGCTACGTAAGTTATGGTTTCGTCTCTGAAAGGATCCAACTGACCGATAAACGTATATGCCGGCGGCAGTCCTGTCAAATCTTCCGCTCTGCCTGGAGCAGCATATGGCGAAGTCACCGCTGCAGCGTCTGGGCCCAGATATAATTCCCAAGCCTTCAGATTACTCTCCCGATTCCACGCTTTCGGCATATTCTCTTCGTTAATTTCATAGCTTGACGAAGTTTCGTTGCGATCATCAAGCATAGGATACAGCGGCATTTGAAAAGCGATTTGCAGTCCACCCCGGTCACGCGCCAATAAGGACAACGCTGCGGTCAAGCCGCCTCCGGCACTGGCACCTGCAATGGCAATTCTTGAGAGGTCAATTTGACATTCTTCCGCATGGGCAAACACCCACTGTAAGCCAGCATAACAATCCTCTATAGCTGCAGGGAAGGGATGCTCAGGCGCAAGACGATAGTCAACGGAGATAACAACACACTGGCATTCATTAACCATGTATTCACAGAACCCGTCGTCTCCTTCAGGGCTTCCCAGAATATATCCGCCACCGTGCATCCAGTAAACTGCCGGCAGGATAGTTCCGTTCCTGTCCGCTGGTTCGTAAATTCTCAATAGCAGCTCAGATTCCGGACCTTGAATGTTCCTTGTCGTAATCTTCACTTCAGGAGAACGATCTGCAGCTGGCGGTTCCATTTTCCTGATACTAACTATATCTTCATTCAAATCAATCTTTGGGGCTTTGTTTAAAATCTCCAATAGTTCAGGTAATACTCTATTTTGATAGGACATCATCTACCCGCCTTTTTTCTACAAGTAAATAAACGGTTCTTTCGTATCTACAAAGTGAACAGGAATGCTGCTCAGCATCGGTGTCAGCCATTCAGCCATGTATTTCATTCCTGCCTCTTCACTGCGCTCATGCCCCAGAACAATCATCGCCTTGTTCATGCCGAGGGCTGCAGCATCACGGACGTAGGGGCATAGTGTCCACTCGATAATGTCGCCGCACACTAATACATCAAGATTCTGTTCTCTCATCAGAATCATTGGCATCTCTTCCGTGCCCAGACCCAGACTTCCACCACCCACCAAAATCCCAACTCTTCTGCACCTTGTATCCGGTGAACCAACAATTTGAATAACATCCATGTTAAGCTTTTCCTTAAACATGGCGCTCAATTGTTTTAAGGACATCTCTGGAATTTGGTAACAATAAGGGAACTTCTGATCTTTTACTAAGTACGGTTCCCAGCCGATTTCCTTCATCAACCCGTCATAAATCAGGTCCGTAGGTGCTGCATGCATATGGTCATGGAAACGCCAAATTGCAATACCATGGTCATCAAGCAGCTTCTTTTTCTGCTCATATACAGGGTCGTTATTCAGCCAATCGGTTGTATCGCGGCCGGTGTAATAAGTGGGCTCATGCGTAATAATGAAGTTGGCACCGCGTTCAATAGCTTGATTAATGACATCTACGGTAGCCATAAACGTTGTTGCAATTCCGGTAACTTCTGTATCAAAGCTTCCGCTCATAAGCTGGTCGCAGGTGTGCTCAAACTTAATTCCGCCAAACCGATCCAATATAGTATCAATAACCTGCTGGACTTTCATAAAAATCCCTCTCCCCCGGTTCAATGTTCTGAAGTGTTTTTTATCCCTTGACAGCCCCGACAACTACACCTTTGATAAAATATTTCTGCATGAATGGGAAGATGATCACAATTGGAAGCACTCCAATTACAGCAAGCGCCATCCGCACTGAATTGCTTGGAAGTTGTACGGCTCCTGAGCCAAGAGCAGAGCCGGCAGCTCCTGATTTCAGGAATTGAATGTTATCCATCATTCTTACAAGTAAATTTTGAATGCCGAAGAGCTGCGGTTGGGTAATATAGTACAGGCCGTTGATCCAATCATTCCAATACGCAAGACCTGTGAATATCCCTATGGTCGCTATGGCTGGCACAGATAGAGGGAGGATTATTCTGAAGAAAATCTTCAGCTCTTTCGCTCCGTCGATTTGGGCCGATTCAATCAAGGCGCCCGGTATATTGTTCCGATAATAATTTGTCATTAGAAAGACATTGAAGGCATTCATTAGATAGTTAGGTAGAACCAAGGCTAGAATGGTGTTCTTGATATGGAATATTCTTGTCCACATAATATATGCAGGCGCAATCCCCCCACTAAACAGCATCGTGAAAAGAACAAGAAATGCAATGATGCGGCCATATTTAAAATCACTTCTTGATATCGGATACGCCAACATAGCCGTAATCAATACGCCCAAGAGGGTACCTGCTGCCGTGACTAAAATGGAAATGCCGTAAGCTCTTAAAATGGTTTTGAAATCTCCTAAAAGATACGAGTAAGCGTCAAGACTCAAAGCTTTCGGGAAAAAGCTGTATCCATTTGAAATGAGAGAATTCTCTTGGGTAATCGAAGCAATAAATATTAATAAAATGGGTGCGATACTAAGTAACACAAGAAGAACAATGACTGCTTCAGCAAATATAGCGAACCCTTTCTCTCCCCGGGTTTTTAGTTCTGTCATTTATTCTGCCTCCTAAAACAATGAGTTGTCTGAATCGATTTTTCTTACAATCCCGTTTGCTACCATTACTAACATAAAACCGATCAGGGATTGATATAATCCAGAGGCAGCTGCCATTCCTGTGTCGTTCAACTGCATCATAGCTCGATATACGAAGGTATCTATGGTCTGAGTTGTACTGTAAAGTGCCCCAGAGTTCATGGGTACCTGATAAAACAACCCAAAATCAGAATTCATTATTCTTCCAACAGCTAACAACGTCATAATAATGATCGTCGGCTTTAGCAAGGGGATGGTGATTTCCTTGATTTGTCTTATTTTTCCTGCCCCGTCTATTTTCGCCGCTTCATATATACTCTTATCCATACCGGCAATGCTAGCCATATATACAATGGAAGAGTAACCCGCGGTTTTCCAGATATAGACCAGTATTAAAATAAGTGGCCAATACTTGGCTTCTGAATACCAGGAGATTTCAGGAAATCCGAATAATTGCAGAATGCTCTTATTCATAAGCCCGGAATCTGAATTCAGAAATGAGAACGCAATATACGATACGACTACCATGGAAATTACACTCGGAAGTATCAGTGCATTTTGATATAATTTAGAAAATACCTTTTTGGTTAATTCTGTCATCAGCAGTGCTAAGAAAATAGCACAAACCGTCCCGATAACTATAAAAGCCAGATTATAAAGAATTGTATTTCTGGTCATGATCCAGGCATCTTTGGTTTTAAATAAGAATGCAAAGTTCTCAAAGCCAATCCATTCCCCGCCAAAAATCCCTTTTGCAAAATTTTGACTTTTAAAAGCTATAATCACTCCGGCCATCGGAATATAATTATTAATTAACAAGTACGCCAACCCCGGGAGAGTCAGCATCAATAACGACCATGTATTTTTTCTGCTGTTGCGTTTCGCTGTTTTCTCCATATCCATATCCTTCCCAGTGATAAGTGAAGTGAAGATTGATATCTTCACTTCACTTATGTTGGTAATGTATTTAATTTTGGGAGAGCCAGGCATCAAGCTGTTTCTGTTTCTCCGCAACAATTCGGTCCATTCCGGCATCTTTCAGAGCTTTAATAAAGTTAGGAAGCTCTGTATCAGGGTCCAACACGCCGCAGTTCAGGCCGGGCAAGTACTGGTTAATTACATTCAAGACTGAAGAGTATTCTGCTTTAAGACTCGAACTGTCAAAAGTAAATCCAAACGCCTTCGACTTGGCAGACGATTTATTCTCACTATCCATGAGCTTCATATCATCCATACTTTGTCCTTCGAGTGCAAATTGATTAAACATATTTCCTACAATGCCCGAACTAAGCTGAGCTGTATAAGGAACTGAATTTGCGTCGCTGCCGTCAGGAAAGTTCACGTGATCAGCATCGATTTTCTTATAGCTTTCACCTTCGATTCCATAAACGATCAGATTCACAATCTCTTTATCCGAATAGGTTAAATTCAGGAATTTCATGGCAGCTTCGGGATTCGCACTGTTTGCAGAAATTGCCCAGCTAACTGCGTTTACACTGGTTGTCGATAGATAAGGCTGAGCCAGTCGCACCATGTCAACAGGCTTGCCTGTCATGCCGGATATTTGAGCGCCCGATTCCATTCCCGCGTAACTTGCTATATAGGAAAATCCCCGATCAGACGACATCAGTTCGGTAGCCAGCACATTGGATGTAGCAGCATCCTTTTGAATATAGCCTTTATTATACCAATCTCTGGCAATTTTAATTGCCTCTTTAAATTGTTCTGTTTCGTAGAAATTGACCACTTTGGTGCTGTCTCCAACCAAAACTGCAGTCGGTTTGAACATATCATCTGTCAGAAAATCGATGTTATCCAAAGTGTTTAACACGCCGGAAATCCCCTGATTAGCAGGCGCAATGGGAACGATATCCGGATACTTGGCTTTTAGCTTTGCAAACAGAGCATCCAGATCTGCGATACTTGTAATCGTGCTTGGTGAAACTCCAAGCTCTTCCATAATGTCTTTTCTATAAACCAAGTTAGGTGCCAACGCATATCCTTTATATGCAGGAATCGCATAGGTTTTTCCATTGGCTTGGGTTGACTTCAGGAAATCTTCACCTAGTATGCTTTTAGTCTCTTGACCATATTTATCGAGCAAATCGTCTAGCGGCAGGGCCATGTTCTTGGAAATGTACTGATTCAGATCCCCTAAAGTGTGGAAAATGTCCAGTTTTTCGCCACTTGCAATGTCGAGATTGACCTGCTGCGCATAACTCGAAATTGCTAGCGGTTTCAGTTTTACTTTTACATTGATTTTTGGAACCGTAATCTTGTTGATTTCCTCTTCAACATTTTGTGTGCTTTCCGGTATCTTGTTAAAAGTTACGAATGAATATACAATTTCATCCGGCTTACTCTTACTGTCCTCTCCAGATTCCTGGGTATTCCCATTGCTGCATGCTGCCAATAAAGATGCTGAAAGAGCTGTTGCCAACAATACACTTTGAAAACGTTTAGTTCTTCTCATTTACATCCCCCATTTAGTTAATCAAGAACTTCTACAGGTTTATTATAGCTGCCCCTTTGATTTTTCGATTTCAAAAACAAGTGAGACTTTTTCGTTTTTAAGCCATTAAAGAAAGGAGGTGGAATGTTACTCTCCAACCTCCTTGCGGAATATCTGCGGACTGACGCCGGTTATTTTTTTGAACACGGTGGAGAAATACGAGAAGTTATCGAACCCTACTTGAAAGGCAATTTCGCTTATACTGATATCGCTGTTTAGTAGCAGTTCCTTGGCCCTTCCTATTCTGCATTGGTTAATAAAATCCTTGATTACGATCCCGGTTTCGGCTTTGAACAACTTTGCAAAATATTCCGGGGTAAGGAAAACGCTTGCAGCTACGTCGTTTCTTGTAATATCCTCCATGTAATGTTCATAGATAAACTGTTTTGCTTTATCAATAATGCTCTCCGATTTTTTAACTTCCTCCACATAATCAATTGTTCTTGTAGAAATAAAATGCACCCATTTCATCATGTCAAACACAGAGTTATTGGCACTATGGTTCAACTGCTTCGATAAAGGATCCGAGAACAATCGGTGAGCCTGTATCCCTTTAGTATATAAAAATGCATATACAATCTGCATAAAATCCTGATGAATGGAATACATCGTCGAGGCATCCAGACTATTCTTAGCGACCAGCAGCTCCAGATCATTCTTAATTAAATTTACAATTTTCAGTTTTTCGCCCTTTTCAAACATTTCTCTGAGGGTACCAATATCAGGAGCATACTGTCCTGTAAAGTTGAGAAGATCTGTATCTCCCTCGAAAAACACCTTGCTTCGCAAGATAAAATTATTCTGATCCACTTCCTCCAGCTTTCTTCGACTCTCAGCCAGTGTCTTAAGTTTGCCTGTGCCTGAAATATAGCACGCAACCATGCGTCTCAGATATTTTTTGCAGGTGTTGATAAATGCCTCGCATCGTTCTTTTATCTGTTGGTCTGTCACCACTCCACTTACAATAATGCTCACATAATAGTTTCTGTCTGTCACATAGAAAATTACATTTTCAAGCCCCAATTCCTCAAGGATCACTTCCGAAGATATCTTGGTCAAAATATATTCGAAGCTTGAATCATCCCATGAGGTGCCTTGATTCTCAGATTTAATCACACTCACCAAGACCAAACGGTAATGTCCCTTCAAGTCAATCGATAGGTTTCTCTTTGTAGCTTCATATTCTATCACAGACGGTTCGGGTGTAATTTTATTAAAGAGAAGATCCCTCCAGAAGTTTTCCAATATTAATCTTTTATTATTCAGCCAGTATTGGCCATATTCGCTATAACGGTGAAGCTCATTTTTTAAGTTTATCTTTTCAGCAGCTTTTAAAACGGCTATTTTAATTTTCTCAATATTTAACGGTTTAGTAAGATATCCAATCGCAGTATATTCCAGCGCCAATGAAACAAAATGAAAATTCTCGTGATTCGTTAGGAAGATAAACTCACTGGTGTAATGCTCTGAACGAACCCACTTCAATAACTCCAGCCCTGATTCCTTTGGCATTTCAATATCACATAATACAATATCGGGTGTATCCTCTTCAAAAATCTTCTTTGCCCCGGCAGCATTATGGACCATAACCGTCTCATGGATTCCCAACTCTTTCCAATCTATAGAGTCACGCACCACCTCTGCTGTAAGCAGGTCGTCTTCAACAATAAGCAGCTTCAAAGCTGATCCTCCTTATCTATGGGAATAATGAACTCAACTCGTCCTCCCAGTGATTCCACATTGGATATTCTTAAAAGGCTACTGTTGCCGTATAGCAAGGCTAACGTTCTTTTGATGTTCGAAATTCCAATTCTATACCCGTCCATGGAGCTAACCCCATCAGACTTGTTGACTTTCTCCAAGATTTCATCAGGAAAACCCTCCCCGCTATCCTCGATCACTATCCTCATCGCTTCTTTACCCTCATCGGTAATCCGTTTTATCTGGATGAAGAGCGAGAGAGGCTCATCCAATGTCATAGCATGTTTAAAGGAGTTTTCAATAAAGGTGTGTATGATAAACTGCGGAATCTGCTTCTGCATAAGGGATGGTTCTATATCAAACACATAAAATACACTGTCGGGAAAACGGATTTCCTGCATATAAAAAAAGTTTTTTATATACTCTATCTCTTCGCTGACCGTTACTTTATTTAGGCCTCCCTTGAACATATACCTGAGATGATTAGATAAGGCATCGATAAATGCTCGGATATCCTCATTTTTATCTTTGAAAGTCAGACTGTGTATGGTTGTAAGCGCATTTAAGAAGAAGTGAGGCCTGATCTGCATTTGCAGGTACTTTAACTCGGCCTTTTGCAGTTCGATCTTTCGCTCATATTGACTTATCTTCAGATTTTTAATTTCTGTCACCATTGAATTAAACGAATGATTTAGGGTCCGAAATTCCAGAGAACTCCCTTCTTCCGCTACCTGATAATCCAGATTACCTTGTTCAAGTCTTTTGGTACCTACTACAAGCGCCTTTATCGGTACTATGATTTCCTTTCTTAAATAAAAGATGACAAAGGGCATTATAATTAGGGATATAATACCCAGAAACGCGATGATCCACTGAATATATCCAAGACCCAGCAATATACTTTTTTCCTTAATGATTGTCGAGAGTCTTGTAGTACTCGTCTCCTGTTCTGTCGACACCATAATGTATTTATCGTATAACTTGCTGACCTCGCTCCCCCCATTTGGTAAAGGGTAAGCGATCCCGGATAGCCCCCCATTCGCCGCTGTGTATAAAGGATTCCCCGCCAAATCAGTTAAAACAACAAGCTGATCTGAATTAAACTCCATGACATTTACAAATGACATCAATGTATCTGCTTTGACCAAAGAAACAATGATCGTGCCTGAGAAATTATATCCTTTATAAAAAAACATCTGGTCATTGATCCATACGTTAAACCATTTATCATGAAGGGCGTACTCCCGCTGTGCCAGAACGGTTCGGATCATATCCGATACGGCTACCTTTTCCAGGGTTGACACTCTGCTGCTACTGCTTAATATTAGGCTGTCGAACGGTTTGTTATACACGGCCAGGGTATCGGTTATTGTGCTTAAACTGATTCGTTCCGTCAAAATGTCCGACAATTTCACCGCCGCAAAGTATCTTTTAGATTCGCTGCCACTGTTCAATTCGGAAAAGGCATTTACGTTTAATGCTGCATCATTCAGATCCTTCAGCGCATTATTTAAGGAATAATTGATATCGCGATTATAAGTCTTCATTTCGTTCATAGCTGAATTGACCGTATTTGTCCTTATAACGCGTAAGGAGAAAAGATTACTGGTAATGATGACTGAAAAAAGAACAATCATCACCACAGACGTTCCCGCAGTAATTTTAAATACTAGAGAATTTCTATACACAATCGTGTTCACCTCATATTAATCCTTGTATTTCGACACGAAACTAACTATAGTTTACATTTGCTTAATAGTAAATCAAGTACTGCATCCTGATTCACAATATCATACTGGGCCTACCAGAAAAAAGCCATCACCCAGAATACTGGCTAATGACTTTTTCACTTACTCCATATGGAGCTCCCTTATAAGAAATTCCTTACCTCTTCACATTGTACTGGCTTGCTTATTAAATATCCCTGGACATCATCACACTCCAATTCACGCAGCAAGTTCAATTGATCCTCCGTTTCGACGCCTTCCGCGACCACTTTTAAACCGATGCTATGTGCGATGAAAATGATAGCTTTCACAATGGACACATCATTTGATTGGCTCTGAATGTTACGAACGAAGGACTGATCAATTTTAAGGAAATCGATTGGGTAGTTCACAAGATAATTCAATGAAGAATACCCTGTTCCAAAATCATCAATGGAGATCTTAACGCCTAACTTTCTTATCTCCTGTAAAGTGGAGAGTACCTGTTCTTCATTGTTCATACTTATATTTTCAGTAATCTCCAGCTCCAAGTATCGTGGATCAAGCTGGGTCTCATTCAAGATGCCAGAGATGTTCCGAACCAGATCCTTATCCTTGAATTGCCTTACGGATAGATTAACGGAGACACAGACTGGCTTGTAGCCCTCATTCTGCCAAGCTTTATTTTGCGAACAGGCTGTCCGTAACACCCATTCTCCAATGGGGCTAATCAGACCGCTTTCTTCGGCAATCGGTATAAATTCCGCGGGGCTAATCATACCCTGAACGGGATGGCGCCATCGAATCAGAGCCTCTAGTCCGATAATTTGGCCTGTCTTCAATTCCATCCGGGGCTGATAGAATAGTTCAAACTCATGATTATCTAAAGCTTTATGAAGCATAGTCTCCAAGCTCATTTGGTTTGATAATGACGTATTAAGCTTCCCCTCATAGAAACTGTAACCATTACGCCCTGTCTTTTTAACCATGTACATCGCTTGATCTGCATTCTTAATAAGTTCCATCTCACTGTCTCCATCCCTTGGAAAGAGGCTGATACCGATACTTGGTGTGGTATAGACCTCATGATCACTTAGCGAAATGGGTATCTTAAATGCCGCAAGAACAGCTTGGGCGATTTGTTCCGATTGTTCGCGGGTCATGTTGGGAAGTAAGGCGATGAATTCATCTCCACCCATTCTTGAGAGGATCGCATCCTGACCAAGACATTCTTGAACCCTCACAACTACCAGCTTTAATAACTGATCGCCACTTGTATGACCGAACGTATCATTTACCATCTTAAATCGATCTAGATCGATGAATAGAACTGCGGCTGTGTGACCATAGTCGCCGGCTTCCTCCAAGTAAGCTTGTAATCGTTGATTAAAGTAGACTCTATTGGGTAAACCGGTCAAGCTGTCGTAATAGGCGAGGAGTTGAATCTCAGCAAACATGCTTTGAAGTCTCGCGGCCGTATCCCTGCTGTTAGATATAAGCGTATTAATTTCTTGTATAAAGCTTCCTTTCCAGTTCACGATCTGGTTCTTGGCTATTTTCTCAGGTAAATTGGTGGTTGTGTAGGTCAAAAGCTTAATCGGTCGAACAATGATTCCACTGATTACATTAGAAATAAAAATAAATATCAATCCACAGGCCAATAAAATACTGAATATTTTTATGTAGTAGCTATATAAGCGGTCGCGATAGGGGGCAATCGGTGTCTCGACAATAATACTCCAATCACCCATTTGCGGAATTGTCATGATCTTGAAATAGGAGGATTCTCCCCATCTTCTCATTGGATTTCTGACAGCATCCGGGAACCAATAATACAAACCATCAATTATTTCACTTACTTCGCCCCCTTCTGCCCAGTTATACAGGTTCATAACGGCTAGTTCATCACGAGTACTCGCAATAACCTTGTCATGCCTATCTACGATTGTGATATTCATTAGTCTATTATTCGCCAGCTTTTTTAACTCTGTTGTAACATAGTTAAGATTTAGAGCGCCTACGGCCACCCCTGTAAATTCGCCGCTAATCATAATAGGGGAGCCTACAACCACAATGGGCTCGTTAACGCCGCCTCTTCCAAGAAACACATCGGAAACAACGGATTGGTGTTTTTCTTTCATATATTCAAAGTAAGGCCGATCCGAGAAGCTTAAGCCAATCGTTGACTCTCCTTTGTCATTCAGTAATGGAGAGAACAGCTTTGTAACTCCGTTACGATCAGCAATGTATGATGTAATAAAATCGGGATATGACGCCAGTAGATAAGCCACATGGCGCTGCAAGGAATCCATCTTTTCCATCCTATTCTCAGCCGCCGCCATCGATAAAGTATTCACTGCGGCAACATGAACTTTTCCCCACTCTGTGAGATCATCGCAGATGATAGCCGAATCTCGTTCAGTCTCTGACTTTATTTTTTCATTCATGTTGTGATACTGTTCATGGCCGATCATCACCGTCACCAGAAGCAAAGTTATAAAGGTAAGTGTGACAAATATGTTGAAAAGCACATCATGAAGAGAGCTCGACATTTTGCGTTTTTGGAATGACGGCCATTTAATAAGAGGCAGATAAGTAAAGATTAAACTGGAAATTAATACATTTAAAATACCATTTACGGCATCCTTAAGCACAACCAGCAGGGAAGCGGTAAAATTCATATCCAGGGCATAACGATAGAATACCCATATGAGGGGCATCCCTAAAATCATCCAATATAGGCTATCAATAAGAACAATCCTTTTCCCTCTGTAGAAGACGCCGACAAATAAAGTTTCCAGCACAAAAACAAACATAGCGTAAGGATGATTCCAAAGAAACAACGTGTAACCATTTACAATAGCCGATGCCACTAGAGCCCATTTAAGACCATATATCCGCAATATCAAAAAGGTGAATATACTGCCGAAGATAAAATTGACCCCCAGCAATAGGGATAGGTTGAGCATATTACCTAGTAGTCCAAAAACAATCAGAGCTATGATAAATACAATCGACTTATTAGATTTACTCACTGTTCCCCCACCTTATGAATCAGGCCCATTGCAACAAAAAACCTCTCCCGAAAAGGAGAGGTTTCCTTGCCTTCGGTAACTGGCTGGCATAACATATCTGAATTGGAAATGTGATAGCCCCTGTAGTTTTGCGACCCCGTTTTTCAACGAGTGTGCCCTATTATTATTGAGATTATCTGAAAGACAATACATTATTCGACATTAATCTACAAGCTGACACTAATTATAGTTTATACTACTGGGTGTTACAACCATTTTCTGCATTTCTGAATGGCACCGTTCATATCAACTTATAGCAGGTAGGAGTGCTCAGACTGCAACGATCTCTTCATTGGTCAACATCGAAGGGCGGATGATGGGTATGGAAGGCGAAAACACACGCCGAAGGGGGAGCATATTTATTACGGGTTACGTGGAGGCCAAAGCCACCGGTCTCCGTATAGCCTCAGTGAAACTCATTGTATCTGTTAACAGCATGTCCCGGAAACCGCGTCATTATAGGATTTTTAACCGCCACGTATAATCCAAAACAGCCGCAAAAACGAAAAAGACACCTTTAAAGGTGTCTTTCACTTTACTCCATATGGAGCCGAGGGGAGTCGAACCCCTGTCCGAAGATAACGGCACATAAGTTTCTACGAGTGTAGTCACGGATTTGATGTCACCCTAGAAGCTCCCCATCTGAATTGACTTGGCAAAGAAGTATAAGGTGAGGCATAATTAGTAATTACTTTCTCAAAGCATTGATCTCTTGCTCTGTTAATCCAGTCGCCTTAGCAATCGTTGTTATGTCCAGATTCATGGCAAGCATATTTTTAGCCACTTTTTTTATACCTGCTAGTTCTGCACTTCCCAGCATAGAAGCCTCATCATGCAAATACTTCTGTCTGGCCTCATACAATCGTCTAGCCTCTGAATCCTGACTCAAATATTGCAAGGTGTCCATTGCCTTCTCCAATCCTGGCTCATTCATCTTCAGCACCTCCCATTGTGATGTATCGGCACCTTTCAGAAACAACAGCCAATTGATCAATCCGCCTTCAGACGGAACTCTATGTTCATCCAGCTTCGGCAACTCCAAGAAATGAACCTCGATGTCATCAATCAAGGATATCCCTGTTCGGTCTTCCCGCAAATGAAATACGTTATGATATTGTTCATTCTTTAATAACGTATAGTTTAAAATGTTGATCGTTACGCATTTCTTCAACTCTGGATACTTGTCTCCCTCACTCAGTTGACTCGCATACCGTTTGCTCCAATAAAAAAGCGTTCGTTTCTCTATATCATACTTATTGAAAAGCTGCATCTCTATATCAATCAGTTTGCCTTCAGAGGTCTTGGCGTAAACATCTAAGATGGACTGTTTGTCGTGGGGATCGTCTTTATCCGTATAAGGATTCATCAGGATGATCTCGGTCAGCGGCGGCTCGCCAGCTTCTGTGAAAATACGGTTAAGGAACGCCAGCAGCACATCCTTATTGTTCTCGCTGCCAAATATCCGTTTGAACACAAAGTCAACACGTGGGTCCAGTAAATCCATCGGCATCAGCTCCATTCTTTAATATTTATTATAACATTTTTCATTTTGAATGGGCTTCGAGGGAGAATACCTAAAACGAAAAAAGACACCCCTAAAGGTGTCTTTCTAAATACTCCATATGGAGCCGAGGGGAGTCGAACCCCTGTCCGAAGATAACGGCACATAAGTTTCTACGAGTGTAGTCACGGATTTGATGTCACCCTAGAAGCCCCCCGTAACCGGGTCCTCTTCGGGTCAGCCTGATTATCTTCTTCTGCTGACCCCAGGCGGAGACCAGACAGCGTATCCCACTACTTGTTAGCCCCTATCCCTGTCACATGGGCGATGCAGGGTAGAAGCACGCACACAGGTTATTAAGCTGCGAAAGCGTAGTTGTTTTGTTGTTTGCCGTTTAATAGGCTTTAGCGTTGATAAAGCGGACGCGTCCCCACTACTCGCTGCTCATGCTCGAACTACCCCCGTCGAATCCAAGAACGGCCCCTCATTAAAAAGGGCGCTTCGGATCAAGCGGATCTTCTAAGCAAGAGAGATCCAATCTGCAGCCTCAAACCTGAGGACTGCCACGAAGCAAAAATCTTACTTACACAGTATAGCACATTTATCAACACTTTAACACGTGGGTTAAAGGAATTGAAGGAGCAATCTGGAATTCTGTCTTCCGGTAACACCCGTCACCAGTTTATCTGGCAACTTTCTGCTTCTCACGCAGTGCACGCTGGATATCACGCTGAGCATCCTTCTTAGCGGCAGTGTCGCGTTTGTCGTATTGCTTCTTACCTTTACCGAGGCCGATCAGCAGCTTGGCATAACCGTTGCGCACATAGATCTTCAGCGGCACTATCGAGTAGCCGTCCTGCTTGGATAAGCCCAGCAGCTTATGGATCTGCACCTTATGCATCAGCAGCTTGCGCGTACGCGTCGGATCATCGGGATTGGAACGGTTACCCTGCTCAAACGGGCTGATGTGCATGTTGTGGATATGAATCTCACCGTTACGGATGGTAGCGAACGCATCACCAATGTTAGCGCGGCCATTACGCAGCGACTTGATCTCTGTACCGGTCAGCACCATACCCGCTTCAAAAGTGTCCTCAATAAAGTAATCATGGGAAGCTTTTTTGTTCTGGGCGAGCACTTTCCCGTCTGCTTTTTTACCCATGAAAGTCACTCCTTGAATCGTATTCCCCGTCAAAACGGAGTTAAGTGTCAGATCTATATTGTATCAAAATGAATCCGGTGAACGCAAGGAAGTACGTTTCCACTGCCAGTTAGTAACGGACTTAACATCGGTTAGTCATTTTGACAACTGTATGTCAGGGAAGCGGGTGAAATGACATGTCTTAGGATGATACTGTCCCCGTTCCACGGTCATTTCCGTATCATTGTACTCGATAAGAGGACATTTCCCCATAAGGTTATTACCCATAGTGTCAGCGAGATAGATCCTAAGCGCTATAAAGTTGTGTATCCCCCAAAAAAACATATGACAGAGCGATCATTGATCTGTGTAATCGACTGGGATTAACCGCAACATGAATACTAGGGCTCGCTTGAAGCATATAACGGACTCAGGAGGCGTTATTTAGCGATTTTCCTGCAGTTTGTTATTCTAACGGACACAGATGACGTTATTTATGCTGAAACGCTGCAATTTTCACACTTTAGTAACACATAAGGTCACTGGAGTCCGCGACAAGCTGCAGGAGGGTAATAAGCAGCGAATAACGGCATCTGAGTCCGTTAGAATCGTTGTGTTGAACTAGCAGCCCCCAGAGCAACAGCCTGGATGCAAGAAAAGCGCCCCAAGCAGCATATACGCTGCTTGAGGCGCCCCTCAGTCTCAGTCTACTCCTGAGACTTCTTCTTCTTTTTCTTGCGGCGCACGGCGTTCTCCGTGTTGCCGCCCCCCGGGCCGCCCGGCGTGACAGCCGGGCTGGTGAAGACGCCGCCTTTTTTCTTGCGGCGGCCCTTGTCCTTGCCGCTGCTGACGCCGCGGCTTTCAGCCCCGCGATCCTCCCGGCTCGTGAACCGGGTGTTCGCGTCAACCCCGCGCAGCTCGCCGCTGCCCGCGCCGCCGCCAAGCGGCGCGCCGTAGCCGCCCTTGCCGGAGCCGAAGCCGAAGCTGATGCCGCGCCCCGCGGCATCGCTTCCGGCCGCTCCGCCGCGGCCTTTGCCGCCGCCGCTGCGCTCACGCGGCGCACCACTGCCGCCCGCTTCGCCGTTCAGGGCGGCAAAAGCACGGCGTGCGGCCTCCGCCGGGCCGCCGCCTCCGCCTGGCGCCGCTTCGCTGCGCGGCGCCGTCTCCCAGGTGCCGGTAGTCACGGCACCGCCTTTGCGCTTGCCGGCAGAGCCAACACCGCCGGCTTTAGCTTTGCCGGAGCCGCCTTTGCCTCCGGCACCGCCTTTACCGGCTGCGCCAGCCTTACCTTTACCGGCTGCACCCGGCTTGCTGAAGCCGCCGCGGTCTTTGCCGCCGCGGCCGCCTTTACCACCGGCGAAGCCGCCGGCTTTGCCGGAGCGCCCGCCGTAGCTGCGGTGCTCGCCTGCTGCACGCGGCTTCATGTCAACCAGCTCGAAGTCGATCGTATGGTCGTCCATGTTCACCTTGGCAACACGAATCTTCACCTCGTCGCCAATGCGGAACACCTTGGAGGTGCGCTCCCCGATGAGCGCCATATGGGCTTCGTCGAAGTGGTAATAATCGTCTGTCAGAGCGCTGAGACGGATCAGGCCTTCGACTGTATTTTCAAGCTCGATGAACATTCCGAAGCTGGTCACACTGCTGACCATCGCATCGAATTCCTCACCAACCTTATCCTGCATGTATTCAGCTTTCTTCAGCTGCTCAGTGTCACGCTCAGCCTCGACCGCCACACGTTCACGCTCGGAGGACTGCTGGGCAATATCCGGCATACGGGTAGCCAGATACTCATGCCGCTTCTCTGTCAGGGCCCCGCCGTTTTCAAGCACTTCACGCATCACGCGGTGGATGACAAGGTCAGGATAACGGCGGATTGGTGAAGTGAAGTGGGAATAATACTCTGCCGCCAGACCGAAGTGGCCTGTACTTTCGGCATCGTACTTCGCCTGCTTCATTGAGCGCAGCATCATCGTGCTGATAACGGTCTGTTCCTTCGTTCCTTCGATCTGCTCCAGCAGATCCTGCAGGGCACGCGGATGAATAGAGTTACCCCGGCCTTTGACATGGTAGCCGAAGTTAGCGGCAAAAGCCATAAAGTTCTGCAGCTTCTCCTGATCCGGGTCCTCGTGAATCCGGTACAAGAAAGGCACCTTCAGCCAGTGGAAGTGCTCGGCCACTGTTTCATTAGCTGCCAGCATGAATTCCTCGATAATCTGCTCAGCCACGGAGCGCTCGCGCTTTACGATATCGATCGCCTTGCCGGTCTCATCCACAATAATCTTGCTCTCTTCAAAATCAAAATCAACCGCACCGCGCCGCATCCGCGCCCCGCGCAGCTTCATGGCCAGCTCTTTCATCAGACGGAAATCCTCGATCAGCGGGCTGTAACGCTCCAGCAGCTCAGGATCCTCATCCTCAACGATTTTGCGGACATCGGAATAGGTCATTCTCTCCTTGGTCCGGATTACGCTCGTAAAGACATCATGCTTCACGACCTTCATGTGCTCGTTGAACTCCATCTCACAGGACATGGTAAGCCGGTCCACCTTGGGATTAAGACTGCAGATCCCGTTCGACAGCCGGTGCGGCAGCATCGGAATAACCCGGTCTACGAGGTAGACGCTGCATCCCCGGTCATATGCTTCCTTATCCAGCTCAGAGCCTTCGCGCACATAGTAGCCGACGTCAGCAATATGAACGCCCAGCTTGTAGTTACCGTTCTCCAGACGCTGTACATTAACCGCATCATCAAGGTCCTTGGCGTCTGCGCCGTCGATGGTCACGATGTTCAGCCCGCGCAGATCGCGCCGGCCTTGCTGAACAATCTCCTCTTCCGTGATCGAGTCCGGAGCCTGCTCCGCTTCACGCATCACCTCAGCCGGAAAAGCCTCCGGCAGCTGGTGCTTGCGGATTACCGACAGAATATCAACTCCCGGGTCATCCTTATGCCCGAGAATCTCAATAATTTCGCCTTCTGCCGCAGCCCGGCCTTCCGGGTAATTTACGATACGCACAACGACCTTTTCGCCGTCAACCGCACCTCCAAACGACTGCTTCGGAATGAAAATATCCCGGTTAATCCGCTTATCATCGGGCAGCACAAAACCATAAGTCTCCAGGCTCTGAAACACTCCGACAGTCTGCAGCACACCGCGTTTGATGATCCGTTCCACTTCACCTTCCATCCGTCCGCCTGAAGGGCTCTTGGAGGTGATGCGGATAAGTACGATATCGCCGTTCATTGCACCCTTCAGGTCATTGGCATGAATATACACATCAGGATGATCGCGGTCATCAGGAATCAGAAAAGCAAAGCCCTTGGCATGGGCCTGCAGCCGTCCGCGTAAAAGATCCATCCGTTCCGGCACGCCATATCGGCTGTTGCGGGTCAGTACAATCCGCCCGTCCTGTTCCAGCTCTGAGAGTAAGCTCTCAAAGGCTTTGAACGAAGCCCCGTCATCTATTGCAAAGTGGCTGACCAGCTCATCATAAGTCAGCGGTTTATAAGCGGTTTCCCGCATAAAATCAAGTAAGATTTCCTGTGTTATCACTTAAGTCACCTCGGCCCTTTCGCAGCATTCGTTATGCCGCTGGCAAATATGTATGTCTTGTCCTCTTCTGCCTGTCCTGCATCAAGTAAATTTTCCCTCTATATACTTCATACCCTAGTATACACGAAATCAATCCCGGCCATCCCTGTTATGATCAACCCAAGGTTAACGTTAGCTCAAAAATAAAAATAAAAAGCCCCCGCCCCATTCCATTCAGAATAGAGCGAAGGCTAATGTATGCGGGTTTAGTCAACAAAAACGGCAACAACAACCGACATGATGAAGAATCCGGCTGCCAGTCCAACTGTTACACGCTGCAATACGAGTTCCATACCGCGCGCTTTAGTTTTACCGAAGAGATGCTCAGCACCGCCGGAGATGGCACCGGAAAGACCTGCGCTTTTCCCTTTTTGCAGAAGAACGACCGCAATCAGACCGACGGAAAAAATCAGGAGCACAATTTTCAAAAAAATATCCATTCACTTCCACCTCCTACGTCCAAGCATCACTATCTATGGTAATTTAGATTTCACGAGTTTCATAAACAGCATTCTTATTTTATCATAGCCCTAAAGCGAATACAACCTTATCCCTGCGACCATCGCAAAAAAAGCCTGCCGAAACCGGCAGGCTTTTAATACATAGCTCAAAAGGGATTATCTTTTGAGGTTGTAGAAAGATTTCAGGCCGTTGTATTGAGCCAGTTCACCCAGTTCGTCTTCGATGCGAAGCAATTGGTTGTACTTGGCAACGCGGTCAGTACGGGAAGGAGCACCTGTTTTGATCTGGCCAGCGTTAGTAGCAACAGCGATGTCAGCGATTGTGCTGTCTTCGGACTCACCGGAACGGTGGGAGATAACAGCAGTGTAACCAGCACGTTTAGCCATTTCGATAGCATCGAAAGTTTCAGTCAGTGTACCAATCTGGTTAACCTTAACCAGGATGGAGTTACCGATGCCTTTTTCGATACCTGTAGCAAGACGCTCAGTGTTAGTAACGAACAGGTCGTCACCAACCAATTGAACTTTATCGCCCAATTTTTCAGTAAGCAGTTTCCAGCCATCCCAGTCGTCTTCGGACATACCGTCTTCGATTGTGATGATTGGGTATTTCTCAACCCAGGAAGCCAGAAGGTCAACATACTCAGCGGAAGTGTAGGATTTGCCTTCACCAGCAAGTGTGTATTTACCGTCTTTGTAGAACTCAGTGGAAGCTACGTCCATACCAAGGAATACGTCAACACCTGGTTTGTAACCGGCTTTTTCGATCGCTTCGATGATTGTAGTGATTGCTTCTTCGTTCGAACCAAGGTTCGGAGCGAAGCCGCCCTCGTCACCTACAGCTGTGTTCAGGCCTTTGGACTGAAGTACGGACTTCAGGTTGTGGAAGATTTCAGCACCTGTACGAAGAGCTTCTTTGAAGCTTGGAGCGCCTACTGGCAGAACCATGAACTCTTGAACGTCGATGTTGTTGTCAGCATGCTCACCACCGTTGATGATGTTCATCATTGGTACTGGAAGAGTTTTAGCGTTGAATCCGCCCAGGTATACATACAAAGGAATATCCAGAGCTGCTGCAGCTGCACGAGCTACTGCCATGGATACTGCCAGGATTGCGTTAGCGCCCAGCTTGCCTTTGTTAGGAGTTCCGTCCAGAGTGATCATCAGCTTGTCGATGCCCACTTGGTCAAGAGCGTCCATACCGATTACTTCCGGAGCGATAATTTCGTTTACGTTCTCAACAGCTTTCAGAACGCCTTTGCCCAGGTAACGGGATTTGTCGCCGTCACGAAGCTCTACAGCTTCATGAGCGCCAGTGGAAGCGCCGGAAGGAACGATAGCGCGGCCTTTAGCGCCGGATTCCAGATAAACGTCAACCTCTACAGTAGGGTTACCGCGGGAGTCAAGGACTTCGCGTGCATATACATCAGAAATAATAGTCATGTAAAATAGTCTCCTTTAACGATGGTTTTGGTATTAAAAAGCGTTATTTAAGCTCCTGCTTATTTGCGGCTGGCAATCATGGATTGTCCGGTCATTTCCGCAGGCTGCGGAAGTCCCATCAGATCCAGAATTGTCGGTGCTACATCAGCAAGGATACCGGATTCGCGCAGAACAACATTTTCAGTAGTTACGATGAAAGGAACCGGGTTGGTGGTATGAGCGGTGAACGGGCGTCCCTGTTCGTCAAATACCATGTCAGCATTACCGTGGTCAGCAATGATGATCGCAACGCCGCCTTTGGCAACAACTGCATCTACAACTTTACCCACACATTCATCTGTCACTTCAACCGCCTTGATTGTAGGCTCCAGCATGCCGGAGTGGCCTACCATATCAGGGTTAGCAAAGTTCAGGATAATGGCATCCTGTCTGTCTGCTTCGATTTCCGCTACGCAGGCCGCCGCCACTTCGTATGCGCTCATCTCAGGCTGCAGATCATAGGTTGCCACTTTTGGCGAGTTAATCAGGATGCGTGTTTCGCCTGGAAGCTCTTCATCGCGTCCGCCGCTGAAGAAGAAGGTTACGTGCGGGTACTTTTCAGTTTCCGCAATACGCAGCTGCTTCTTGTTATTCTGTACCAGCACTTCACCCAGTGTATTGTCCAGGTTCTTCGGCGAGTAGGCTACATAGCCCTGTACCGTTTCGCTGAACGTAGTCAGGCACACAAAGTGCAGACCCTGCGGGAAGAGCGGTCCACGGTCAAAGCCGCGGAAATCGGAATTCGTAAATACTTGCGACAGCTGGATCGCACGGTCAGGACGGAAGTTCAGGAAGATGACAGAATCGCCGCTTTCCACTACTCCCACCGGCTGATCGTTGCTGTCCACGATTACGCTAGGCTCAACGAATTCATCATAAACGGAATTCTGGTAGGATGCAGTGATAGCCTGCAGAGCGTCAGTATATTTAGGGCCTTCGCCATATACCATAGCACGGTAGGCTTTCTCTACACGTTCCCAGCGTTTGTCACGGTCCATCGCGTAGTAACGTCCGGATACCGTAGCAATTTTACCTACGCCCACTTCTTCGATCTTCGCAACCAGATCCTGAACGAACTTTTGTCCGCTGTCAGGTGCTACATCGCGTCCGTCCATGAAAGCATGGATATACACTTCGTGCATATCTTCCTTCTTGGCCAGATCGAGCATGGCAAACAGGTGGTTAATGTGACTGTGCACGCCGCCGTCGGAAACGAGTGCATACAGGTGAAGCTTTTTGCCGGTGGACTTAGCGCTTCTTACAGCAGCAACCAGCGTTTCGTTCTCGAAGAACTCACCGTCACGGATCGACTTGTCGATACGGGTCAGATCCTGGTATACGATCCGGCCTGCGCCGATGTTAAGGTGACCTACTTCCGAGTTGCCCATTTGTCCTTCAGGCAGACCTACAGCTTCGCCGCAGGCGGTAAGCGTAGTGTTCGGGTATTGCTTCAGGTAACGGTCATAGTTCGGCTTATTGGCTTGGGCAACCGCGTTGCCTTCATCCGTATTCCGCAATCCGAAACCATCCATGATGATCAATGCTACAGGTCTTGGAGCTGACATCCTTACTTCGCCCCCTCAACGAGTGAAACGAAGGAAGCAGGCTGCAGGCTGGCACCGCCGACAAGAGCGCCGTCGATGTCGCTTTGACTCATATACTCCGTTACATTCTCAGGCTTCACACTGCCGCCGTATTGAATACGCACAACTTCAGCTGTTGCTTCATCGTACAGATCTTTTACAAGGGTACGGATATAAGCAATAACTTCGTTAGCATCCTGGGAAGTAGAGGATTTACCAGTACCGATCGCCCAGATTGGCTCATAAGCGATTACAACCTGAGCTGCCTGTTCAGCACTCAGACCGGCAAATGCACCTTCAGTTTGTACTTTGCAAACTTCCTTAGTCTGGTCAGCTTCGCGCTCTTCGAGCTTTTCACCGACACATACGATAGGAGTGATGCCGTGGCGGAATGCCGCGTGCATTTTTTTGTTCACAATTTCATCCGTTTCGCCGAAATAAGCGCGGCGCTCGGAGTGGCCGATGATAACGTAGTCTACACCAAGGTCTTTCAGCATAACGCCGCTGATTTCGCCTGTGTAAGCCCCGTTGTCTTCGAAGTGCAGGTTCTGTGCACCGATTTTGATAGTTGTACCTTTAACTGCTGCTACCAGAGCAGGCAGGTTAGTAAAAGGAGCGCAAATTACAGTTTCCACGCCTTCCACTTCTGCTGCGCCCTTAACTTCAGCGATAAAGCCTTCAGCTTCCGGAACAGTTTTGAACATTTTCCAGTTGCCTGCAATAATAGGTGTTCTGCTCATAATCTTGTATTGCCTCCTTCTGTGCCTCTTACTTGTCGTTCAGTGCTTCTACGCCAGGAAGTGCCTTACCTTCCATGAACTCCAGGGATGCGCCGCCGCCAGTGGAGATGTGATCCATTTGGTCAGCCAGGTGGAATTTTTCTGCTGCAGCTGCGGAATCACCGCCGCCGATCACAGTGTAGCCTTCAGTTGTTGCGCAAGCCTGCGCTACAGCCTTGGTTCCTTCAGCAAAGATATCGATTTCGAATACGCCCATAGGTCCGTTCCAAACAACCAGCTTGGAATCTTTGATGATATTGGCGTAGAGTTCACGGGTTTTAGGACCGATGTCCAGACCTTCCCAGTCAGCAGGAATGTCAGTTACATCTACAATTTTGGTGTTGGCATCTGCACCGAACTTGTCAGCGACAACAATGTCAACAGGAAGCAGGAAGTTTTTGCCCAGCTTTTTAGCTTTCTCAATGAATCCCAGTGCAACATCGATTTTATCGTTGTCTACCAGCGATTTACCGATTTCATAGCCTTGAGCTTTGGTGAATGTATAAGAAAGGCCGCCGCCGATCAGTACATTGTCAGCCAGGTTCAAGAGGTTGTCGATAACGTCAATTTTGTCCTTCACTTTGGATCCGCCAATGATGGCAGTGAAAGGACGCTCAGGGTTCGAGAGAGCTTTGCCCAGTACGGACAATTCCTTCTCCATCAGAAGACCGGATACAGCCGGCAGGAAGTGAGCGATACCTTCAGTAGAAGCATGGGCACGGTGAGCCGCGCCGAACGCGTCATTAACGAACAGGTCAGCCAGTTCAGCGAACTGCTTAGCCAGTTCAGGATCGTTCTTTTCTTCGCCCGGATAGAAACGGACATTCTCAAGCACGAGCACATCGCCGTCGTTCAGCTCAGCGATCTGCGCTTTAACAGCTTCGCCGATAGCTTCATCAGCTTTGGCTACCGGTTTGCCGAGCAGCTCGGACAAACGCTCTGCAGCAACGGTAAGACGCATAGAATCAACGAATTGGCCTTTTGGACGGCCCATGTGGCTCGCCAGAATGACCTTTGCACCGTTTTCGATCAGGTACTTAATCGTTGGAAGGGTTTCGCGGATACGGGTATCATCAGTGATCTTACCGTCTTCCACCGGAACGTTGAAATCGACGCGCACGAATACGCGTTTGCCTGCTACTTCTACATCACGGACGCTTTTTTTGTTCATGATTAGTCTTCCTCCACACCCAAATTTAGAAAGAGCGGAAACAAGGAACCTCTGTTTCCGCTCTATAGATGCTGCTTATGTTAAGCCGGTCTTACTTAGCCAGTTTTGCGAAGTGTTCCAAAGTGCGAACCAGCTGTGCAGTGTAGGACATTTCGTTGTCGTACCAAGCAACAGTTTTAACCAGTTGTTTGTCGCCAACAGTCAGGACTTTAGTTTGTGTTGCATCATACAGGGAACCGAAAGTCATACCCTTGATGTCGGAAGATACGATTTCATCTTCAGTGTAGCCGTAAGTTTCTGGGTCGGAAGCTTCCTTCATTGCTGCGTTGATTTCTTCAACAGTTACGTTCTTATCAAGTACAGTAACCAGCTCAGTCAGGGAACCTGTAGCAACAGGCACGCGTTGTGCTGCTCCGTCAAGTTTGCCTTTCAGTTCTGGGATTACCAGACCGATTGCTTTTGCAGCACCGGTAGTGTTAGGAATGATGTTCTCAGCAGCTGCGCGGGCACGTCTGAAGTCACCTTTAGCGTGAGGAGCATCAAGTGTATTCTGGTCGCCAGTGTAAGCGTGGATAGTAGTCATCAGGCCTTCAACGATTCCGAACTTGTCGTTCAGGACTTTTGCCATTGGAGCAAGGCAGTTAGTTGTGCAAGATGCGCCGGAGATAACTGTTTCGGAACCATCAAGGATGTCATGGTTAACGTTGTAAACAACAGTTTTCATGTCGCCAGTTGCTGGAGCAGAGATAACTACTTTTTTAGCTCCGCCTTTGAGGTGCTTTTCAGCAGCTTCTTTAGTTGTGAAGAAGCCTGTGCACTCCAGAACGATATCTACGCCGAGGTCGCCCCAAGGCAGTTCTTCTGGGTTACGGTTCGCAAGAACCTTAACTTCTTTACCGTTTACTTTGAAGAATCCGTCATGAACTTCAACGTCTCCCTGGAATTTACCTTGAGTTGTATCATATTTAAGCAAATGAGCAAGCATCTTAGCGTCAGTCAAGTCGTTGATTGCTACCACTTCGATACCTTCTACATTTTGAATACGGCGGAATGCAAGGCGTCCAATACGTCCAAAACCGTTAATACCAACTTTTACACTCATTGAATAGTTCCTCCTAGAGTTCGTTTTATTTATTCAAGACAAGCGGTGAAGCTCGTCAAGACAACAATGTTAAGTATAATGCAAAATAACTGCGCGCGCTCCCCATATCCTGGAATCTATAGCGCATGCTGCAACTCTGTGTCGATTTCTTTGCCGATTTCGACAGCAGCCGCCTCATCAATAACCAGAATATCCTCTTGCCCGAAGCGCAGCATTGCGTGGATTGCTTTGGCTTTGCGCTTGCCCCCGGCGATCCCGATAACAACTTCCGTGCGGATAATATCCTCTAAACGGAGTCCTATGGTACGCATAGTATGGACAACCTCGCCAGCCTCGTTAAAATAATAGCCGAACGATTCGGCAACCGCGCCTTCAGCCTGAATCTCCGAAACCGTAGTCTCATCCAGCTTGCGGCGGCGGGTCATTTCCAGGGCATCGCCGATCCCATGAACAATAATACGCGATCTGCGGATGATTTGTACAATTTCCCCGATGTTCGAGTCATGCCCCAGCGACTGGTAAGCTTCTTCGCTGAGCAGATCCGGCACATGCAGCAGACGGTAGTTAGCTCCGATCCGCTTAGCCATAGTTGAAGCAATCGTATTGGCCTGAATCTCCATGCTTTCTCCAAGTCCTCCGCGTGCAGGGACAACCCATGCATTCTTATAGGAGGCGGATAGCGGCAGGGTCAGCTGATCGGCCATATCAGCCAGTGTAGAGCCGCCTGTTACGGCAATGGTATCGTCGCCGCGCAGCACACCCAGAAAGGCTTTGGCGCCTGCACGTCCCAGCTCACGTTTGGTGAACGGGGATGATTCGCAATCACCGGGCACGATAATAACTTTACTAAGATCATACGTTGAGCGGATCTTCTCTTCCAGATCATCCAGGCCAAACAGGCTCTTGGCGATCGGCTCCAGCAGGTCAAGCGTTCTGCGACCGGCATCACTAATCCGCATGCCGACACTCTCGATCTCAATGAGCCCTTGCGATTTCAGAAGATCCGTCTCGGCACGCAGCACCCGCTCGGTCATATCCAGCGACGCGGCCAGCGTTCTGCGCCCGATAATATCGGACAGCATGATCTGATGTAGAATCGTATAACGTCTCTTAAGGGTTTCCATGAGATCCGGCAGAAGCTGCTTTTGGATTTCCAATAAATTGCGCATGCTTTCACTCCTGCAACTTCGTCTTTCTCTATTCCCTTGTTCGTGGTCTCAAAATGTCCCGGGTTAACTTTTTAAGTCCCACTCATATTCTAACCAAATATTACGCGGAGTGCAAGTCATCCGAGAGTATAATTCTCAACCGCTTTTCATCTTATACATTTTATACATCTGTCACAGGGTGTAAGAGAAGAACGGCCCTCCAGTTCAGCTGAAACAGCCGGCTTCTCTTATTAAACAAAAAACCTGAAAACGGGCCTTTTATAGAACAAAAAGTTATTTTAAGGACATCTTCAATGTCTGTTGCAATTTATGGATTCATGTATTATAATAAATTCTGTTGCGCCCGTGGTCCAATGGATATGACGTAGGCCTCCGAAGCCTGAGATCCAAGTTCGATTCTTGGCGGGCGCGCCATTAATTTCATGTTTGTACATAATTTAGCAGTTGTCCTACTGTTAATTAACCAAAGAGCCGCTTGTCGGCTCTTTTTTTTAAAACTAAGTTTGACTTTCTTTGACTTTTTGTTTGATTTTGTTTATCATGTGGTTAATACGGTAACAGTAAAAATGAACACATTCGAACAACCCATTCAAGGAGGTTTTACACGTGAGTTATATTCCTATGGTAGTAGAACAAAGCAACCGCGGCGAGCGCGCTTATGACATCTATTCCCGCCTGCTGAAGGACCGCATTATTTTCCTTGGAACGGATGTTAATGACGTGGTAGCCAATTCCATCATTGCCCAAATGCTGTTCCTGGCTGCCGAAGACCCGGATAAGGATATTCACCTGTACATCAACAGCCCGGGCGGTTCGATCACAGCCGGCATGGCTATCTTTGATACAATGCAGTACATCAAACCCGACGTATCCACTATTTGCGTAGGTATGGCCGCTTCCATGGGAGCTTTCCTGCTGAATGCCGGTGCCAAGGGCAAACGCTTCGCGCTGCCTAACAGCGAAATCATGATTCACCAGCCGCTCGGCGGAGCTCAGGGCCAGGCAACGGACATCGAAATCCGTGCCCGCCGCATCCTGAAGCTGCGCGACAAGCTGAACCGCATCCTCTCTGAGCGTACCGGCCAGCCGCTGGAACGCATTGAGAAGGATACAGACCGCGATTACTTCATGAGTGCTGCCGATGCAGCTGAATATGGTATCGTTGATAAAGTTATCGAGAAGACACTGCCAGCCGGCGTGTAAGCGGGATAACAGCAAAGAAGGCTGCGGGGACCATTATCGGTCCCCGCAGCCTTTTTTTGATGAAGCTGTATGATGAAGCTCTGATCCAGGCCATATTGCGGCTATTAGCCCAAGCGCCCGTACCCGAGGCCGTCCAGCTTATTGGCGATAACCCGGTAGCCCCTGCTGTTAGGATGAATATGATCAAGGAACAATAAGCCGCGTTCGTTGCCGGCAAATTCATTATAAATGGAAGCGAATCCGCAGACCCGGCTGCTGTAGCCGGACGTATACCGGTTAAACTGCCGGACCCATTCTGTAGCTTCATCTATCTGCGGGTAGGGATTGTATAATCCGACTATCCGGATGATGTAAGGCTTACTCACGCCTGCCTTAAGCTGTGTCAGCGTTCCCATGATATCACTGATATTCTGTTTACAGCCGCGCAGTGCCTTTTGCAGCAGCGGTGACAGATCACCGGGGCGGCTGCCGGCTGCCTTGGCAGCTTTGATCAGGTCGTTGCCGCCAATCGAGATTGTAATCAGATCCGCTTCCTGCACAGCCAGGCGAAAGTTATAGTCGCCCTTCAGCCGCTGCTCCAGTCCGTCCGTAGTCAGCCCGTTCACACCAAGGTTCGTCAGCCGGATAGGTGTCCGCAGGCGGGCCTCTGCCATTCTCCGGTAGACCGGCACAAACCCGTTTCCGGGCAGCGCGCCGAAGCCTGTCGTCAGGGAGTCCCCAAGTGCCGTGTACTGATAGCTCATCCTTATCTTCCTCCCTCCTGTTATGCGGTACATTCTACAGCTTATGAACAGGAGGGGCGCCCCGTAACGGCAGGACGTCCTTATATGCAGATGCGGATTTTTTAACGGCAAAGAGCCCCCCCGGCCCTCTGATCGGGGAAAGGAAGGGCTCTTTTGTTCTGCCCCTGGGGGCAGCGTGCGAATGTTTACTTGAATGCTGCAAACGGGCTGGTGCCGTCCGGCAGCAGTTCCTTAAAGGTAAAGTCAAACTGCGGGAATCCGGAAGCGTAAGCAGTGTATTCATACAGCTGGAAGAACACGACGAGCTTGCCTTCTTTTAAATAGAAATATTTCTCTGTGTTCAGTCCGGTAAATCCGCCGAGGTAGCCGCCCTCTGCCTTAATTCTCTTAGAGAGCTGTGCGTTCAGCTCTTTTTTATAATTCGGGTTGGCCTTCAGCAGATCACCGATCAGCAGGCGTTTGCCGTCCTTCAGTGAGAAGGTAAAAGCATTGCGGTAAGTCATCCCGTGCGCTCCGCCGGTATACCCGTATTGCTCTGTGACAAGGCTGAGGACACCGTCCTTATTGTACGTTACTACATATCCGCCCTGGAACTCATACGGACGGTCATCCTCTGGCCGGTTTGCAATCTGCTTTTCTGCATCTGCCGCATAACTGAGCACCTGCTGTTTAATCATATCATTGATCTTTTTCTGTGCATCCGCATTAACCAGCCCGCTCACCTGCGGGTAATCCAGCTTGATCGGAGCAACCTCCGACTCCTTAACAAAGCTTTCCGTGCTGATAGTAATGGCATTCTGCTTTTGTTTCATCACATTCAGACGGCCGGTGGATGCACTCCAGTCACCCTGGTAGCCGAGATAATCGGTCATCAGGTCAAACGGGATATACAGCCGGTTATTTATATTTTTCGCTTCATAATCCCCGAGAAAATAATTGTTTACAGAAATAGCTGTACTGTAATCCGAAACCATCAGCTTGGTCAGCGTATTGCCTTTGCCGATGGAATACGTCTTCTCCGCTTTATCATAGGTTACAGGCATTTTCAGTGTATCGCGCAGGAAGCTGACCGGCACCCACACTTTGCCTCCGCTGTAAATCCCGGTCTGCTGTGTAACGCTGCCGTTCCATTTCAGTACCACTGAGGACTGGGCAGCTTGAGCCTGTGCTGCAGCCGGTGCCGCTTGAGCCGCTTCTGCGGACAGCACTCCCCCTCCAAGCAGCAGACTTGCTGCTAATACCCCTGTTCCCCATTTGCGCAATTGTTCCTTAAGTATAATATTCATGTCGATTTCCCCTTCCGCAGGTACGATGATTGACTTGATGTTCCCTTAAGACCCGGAAAGCCTGGCTGTCCCGGCCCACTCTTCTTATTATAGAGAGTACAGCTGCCGCGGTTGTTACAAATTTCCTTACAGTTTCTTAAGCATTTACGTCGATTTTAAAAGGTCTTGTTACCTTTCCTTAAACAAAATGAGAGCTTTTCTACCTTCCGGCCCTTTTCCCGGCTGAAAAAAAGAGCCCCGCCTCACCGCATTGCGGCAGAAGCAGAGCCTGTATCTGTTCCATTTCCTATTTCAGTTCATATACCACGCTAAGCTGGGTGGAAACCTTCACTTCGCCCGGTTCTACAGAAGTGCCACCAGCTGTATCCGCTGCCGCTTTACTCATAGCCGCATTTTCCATGTAATAAACAGGGTTATTCCCGTTGTCGTTCTGGGTTACTGTAACCACCTGGCCCAGACTGCGCTTGGCTGCTTTAGCGATAGCAGCAGCTTTTACATCAGCGTTAGCCATAGCTTTCTCGATAACCTGTGCTTCAAAAGCGGACGGATCCTCAATCGCAAACTGTGCGCTGCCGATATTGTTTGCACCTGCTGCTGAAGCGGCATCGAGCAGAGCGCCAACCTTGGTCAGATCACGGTAAGCTACCTGCAGTGTGTGCTGTGCGATATAGCCTTTTACCTGCTGCCCGTCTTTTTCTGTGTAAGCATAGTTAGGCTGTACACTGAACTGTGTGCTCTGGATATCCTTATCGGAAATTCCCCATGTAGTCTTGAGCAGCGCTGTTATTTTAGCAATTTTGGCGCCGTTGTCCTTTTGCGCTTCTTGGGCTGTGCCTGCCGTTGTGTTTACACCGATCGACAAGTAGACGATATCCGGCTTGATTGAGAGCTCGCCTTTGCCGGTCACGCTAACAATATTGCGGGTAATTTCTTCAGCAGCGTAAGCCTTTTCCGGTCCCTTAAACACACTGCTCAACCCCATTCCTCCAACAATTAGACTTCCTGCCAGCAGTACCGTTCCAATTGATTTACCCAGCTTCTTCATTTTAACTTCCCCTTTCATATTCTTGTTTTGTTTGGTACCCTCTAGACGGGCCTCATTGGTAAAAGTTGCATCAGGTTCTCGGTTTTGAAGAACATTTTTGAAGAAATGAAAAAAAGCCCCGAAGGGGCTCTTTGTAACTTCATCTTAAGTTAGGCCGGAACCACTTATTGGTTCTCCAGCTCTTCCTTGCTTACAAGACTTGTCAAAGCGGTTACAGCCTGATCCGCATCCGCGCCATCCGCGCTGATATAAATCTCCGTGCCGGAACTGATCGCCAGGCTCATAATGCCCATGATGCTTTTGGCGTTAACTTTTTTATCGTCTTTTTCCACGAAAATCTCCGACGAAAACTTGTTGGCTTCCTGCACGAACAATGCTGCCGGCCGAGCATGGAGCCCCGTCTTCAACCGTACAACTACCGGGTGCTTTGTCATGAAACGCTTACCCCCTATTTGAGATCTGCCCAAAAATTTCACATTAATTTTATAATATTATATCATTATAACCTCATCCACACTAGAAAAAAAATAATTAGCCGCCGCGGACCTTCTCCGCCAGCTCATCAATTTTGCGCAAACGGTGGTTTACTCCTGATTTACTGACGTTCCCCTTCAGCATCTCACCGACTTCCTTCAGGTTGATATCCGGGTGTGCCAGCCTGATTTCTGCGACCTCGCGCAGCTTATCCGGAAGGCTCTCCAGCCCCATTTCACGCTGCAGCAGCTTTATGTTCTCAATCTGCCGCACCGCCGCGCCGATCGTTTTGTTCAGGTTAGCCGTTTCACAGTTGACGATGCGGTTCACGGAGTTGCGCATGTCGCGCATAATCCGCACATCCTCGAATTTAAACAGCGCCTGATGCGCACCGATTAGGCTCAGGAACTCGATGATCTTCTCGCCTTCCTTAATGTATAGGATAAAGCCTTTTTTGCGCTCTATGCAACGGGCGTTCAGGTGAAATTCACCAGCCAGCTCCACCAGCGCTTTGCAGTGCTCTTCATACATGGAAGCGATTTCCAAATGATAGGACGAGCCTTCAGGGTTATTTACCGATCCGCCGGCCATAAAGGCTCCGCGGAGATAAGCCCGCTTACAGCAATTTTTCCCGACCATTTCCTCGTCTATTCCATCATTAAAGATGAAGCCCTCGGATACAATCCGCAGGTCCTTCAGGATCTCCTGTACCCGGCTGGGGATACGGACAATATAGACGTTATTTTTCTTCAAACGCATTTTTTTACGCACGAGCAGCTCGATATGGACCTGGTAATATTTCTTAAGCAAAGAATATACCCGCCTTGCAATCGCGGCGTTCTCCGTCGAGATGTCTAAGACCACCTTTTTGCTCGAAAGCTGCACGGATCCGTTCATCCGGATCAGCGCTGACATCTCCGCCTTCTCACAGCAGGGCTGGCTCTCCACCATCGTCAGCTCTTTTTTGGTAAGGGCCGCAAAAGACAAGGGGCTCACCTCTTTCATGTTCATTGAAGCTTGTTTATCTGGAAATCCAATCTTTGACCAGCTGGTAAATATGGTGGCTGAGCTTATCTGTATCATGCCTCAGATAGGTCTTAAACAACACCAGTTTATCCGCAATTACTTTGTACCCGTTGCCGTCAAGCACATCCAGGTCAAGCAGCACAGGGCGTGCGCCCTTCTCGGCATATTTGACCTGTACCTGCTCCGGAATCTCCCCGTCGTTGACAATGACATAATCAAACAAATGCAGGCCGATATGATCGTATACAGCTTGAAGATGATCGCTGACGGTATAGTTGTCCGTTTCGCCCGGCTGGGTCATGACATTGCAGACGAAGATTTTGATCGCATCCGATTCTACAACGGCCTCAGCCAGCTTGGGAACCAGCAGGTTGGGCAGGATGCTGGTGTACAGGCTGCCGGGTCCGCACAGAATGGCATCCGCGTTCCGGATTGCCTCAAGCGCCTCCGGCAGCGGTTCCACATCAGCCGGCTCCAAAAACACCCGTTTGATCCGGCCGCCTGCCTCGGGTATTTTGGACTCGCCTGTCACAATGGTGCCGTCCGCCATCTCGGCATGCAGCACTACCGCTTCTCCTGCAGCAGGCAATACCCGCCCGCGGACAGCAAACAACCGGCTCAGCTCACGTACAGCAGTGACGAAGTCACCTGAAATGTCGGTCAGCGCTGCAAGGATAAGATTGCCGAGACTATGACCGGCAAGTCCCTCCCCGGTGCTGAAGCGGTATTTCATGATCTGCGCCATCAGCGGCTCTACATCAGCCATAGACGTCAGCACGTTGCGGATATCGCCGGGAGGCGGCATCTGCAGCTCACTGCGCAGAATGCCGGAGCTGCCCCCGTCATCTGCCACTGTTACAATTGCTGTAATATCAAGCGGCTTTTCCTTCAAACCGCGAAGCATAACAGAAAGCCCTGTACCGCCGCCCATTACGACGATACGCGGACGTTTCTCTTGTTCCTCGGACACTTAGACCCCTTCTCTCGTTAATGCCGGTCACGCTCGGAATCCCGGTGGCTGACCGCTACCGTCTCCGTCTCGCTCACTCCCAGCATTTTGCCCAGATATTCGGATATGGCCACCGAACGGTGTTTGCCGCCGGTACAGCCAATGCCGATAATAATCTGGGATTTGCCTTCTTTACGGTACTGGGGAATCAGGAAATGAAGCATATCCAGCAGCTTGGTCAGAAAAACCTGCGTTTCGGGCCATTTCATTACATAGTCGTATACATCGCTGTCCTGGCCGGTCTTGGGCCGCAGTTGATCCACATAATGCGGATTAGGCAAAAAGCGGACGTCAAACACGAGGTCTGCATCAATCGGTATACCATACTTGAATCCAAACGAAGTAATGTTAACGGAGAGTGTGCTTTTGCCCAGATGAGAAAATCTGGAGACTATCTTCTCTTTCAGCTGCACCGGCTTCATACTGCTCGTATCCAGACACAGGGTAGCCGAGTTCTTCAGCTCCTCCAGCATCTGGCGCTCCAGCCGGATGCCGTCAAGCGGCATCCCCTTTGGAGCAAGCGGATGATGGCGGCGGCTCTCCTTATAGCGTTGTACCAGCACAGAATCCGTAGCATCGAGGAACAGAATTTCACAGCCGATCGTGGACTCATTTTTGATATAGGTCAGCGATTCAGATAAAGCCGTAAAAAATTCCCGTCCCCGTAAATCAATAACAAGCGCCACTTTGGCAATCTTACCTTTAGACTGCTCAATCAGTTCAGCAAATTTCGGAATCAGCACCGGCGGCAGATTATCTACACAGAAAAATCCGAGGTCTTCCAAACTTTGTACAGCAATCGTTTTGCCTGCGCCTGACATGCCTGTAATAATAATCAGGGTGGCGCCGGCCGTTTCGGAGTGCTCCAATTCGGTCATGAGAGCGTTCCCTCCCTAAGAATAGTATATGAATAATTCCAGTCTTTTAAGAACGCAACAAGAGACCCGCTGCACCAATAATACCGGCATCATTTCCAAGCTCCGCCGGCACGATGGTAACGCCCTTCTGCAGCGGCGCAGGAGCCAGCTTGGCATAGACACGGCGTACCTCATCGAACAGAATGTCACCTGCTTTGGACACACCTCCGCCGATGATGAACACTTCCGGATTCAGCACGGCAGCAACTGCAGCAATAGACTTGCCGAGGTAGAATGCAGCACGGTTAACAATACGCAGAGCTACTTCATCGCCGGCTTTCGCAGCATCAAATACTTCCTTCGCCGCAATCTTTTCCACCGTAGAGAGCGAAGTACGGTCCCCGCGTGCTACAGCATCATTTGCCATACGGATAATGCCTGTTGCCGAGGATACGGTCTCCAGACAGCCCATATTGCCGCAGCCGCACTGGATTGCTTCCAGGTCAGGAACAACAGAGATATGGCCAAGCTCTCCGGCAAGTCCGCCGAAGCCCTGGTAGACCTTACCGTTAATGATAATACCGCCGCCCACACCGGTTCCCAGCGTGTAGCAGACACAGTTCTCAATACCACGGCCAGCGCCGCTCCAGGCTTCACCCAGTGCAGCCACATTGGCGTCATTGTCTATTTTGACAGGCTTGTTAAGGCGTCCTTCCAGGATGGAACGGATCGGCACATCTCTAAATCCTATGTTAGGCGCAAGAATGATGATTCCTTCACGAATGTTTGTAAATCCGGCCAGGCCTGCTCCCACACCGGCAAGCTGTTCCCAGGAGTACGGGGATTCTTCCACAATCAGGCGCACATACTTCTCGATGTTATCGATAACGGCATCGACGCCATCCGCAGTCCCCGTAGGTCCCTCATAAGTATGCAACAGGGTTCCCTCGGCATTGCAGATTCCAACCTTAATCGTGGTTCCACCTAAATCCACGCCAACGTAGATATTCTCAGACATGTAACAAGCCACCTTTTTCTATGCTAAAATAGTTAATCCTACGTACCCACTATAATAGAAGCCTCCCCTGCGGTCAAGGAAAGGCGGCACACCCGGCTATATACCCTACTCTAAAAACTAAGCTGGATAAAAAGAGGCCGGCAGAGCCGGCGTCGGCGGATTCCTTTTTCGGGCATATTAATGTTGTATGCGTTATCACTATAATCTATGACTTGTATACTATTACAGGTATCCTCGTAGCTGGCTGCAAGCGGAAAATAGAATCAGACGCATTTTTGCCTTTCATTTCGGCCATTCTGCCCCGCTAACGCGAATCAAGGGCATTTTTGCCTCTCATTTCGGCCATTCCGCCCCGCTGACGCGAATCAAGGGCATTTTTGCCTTTCATTTCGGCCATTCCGCCCCGCTGCCCCATTTTGGTAGCATTTCCTATAAATCAACGGACCCGCACCTAAAGCGGCTTGACTTTACGCAGACTACACTCTCCCAACCAGCAGAAAAAGGCGCAGGCCCCGAGGCCTGCACCTTATCCAAAAACCAACTCTATTCCGACAAAATCCGTTTCTGGCCTTCCAGCGCGCGGATCGGGGCGATATTCTGGGTGAATTCCAGCGTACCCATGTAACGGCCGGCTTCATCACGGACTGCGAAGTAACGGATATAAATAAACTTGTCTTTAATATTAATCCAGAAATCCTCAGCATCCTTGCGTCCTGCCTTAAAGTCCTCCAGCAGCTTCTCTACTACATGTACGCTTTGCGGCGGGTGGCAGTTCTGAACGGTACGGCCGATGACGGCTTTGGTCCGTGCAAAAATCCGTTCCTTGCCATGGGAGAAATAACGGACAACGTCATTCTCGTCGATAAAGGTCAGATCAACCGGCAGATGGTTCATCAAGGTCTCCAGCTGATGCAGCGACAGCAGACCTGTCTCAAAACGGATAAAGCCCTGGGGGCTCTCGCCGGCCTGCTGCTCCTCCGCAGAGATAGTGGCTCCTTCCGGTTCAGCTGCACGTTCCGGAACCCACTCCTCCTCCGGCGCCGTCAGGCAGAAGCCGATCTCGTCGCTTTCGCGGGCGATTTTGACCCATTCATCCTCAGTCAGCTTGTCGAGCGCCATCGGCAGCAGAATATTTTCTTCCTTAAAGATCATTTCGTTGACTTCCTGTATAATATGGGCCAGCTGTTCACCGATTTCATCCTTATTGCCGCTGTACGAGCTAAGCGCTGCCTTGGCTCCCTTGATCATCGCCCGGATGCCGTCATCCACACCCCACATTACTTTGGTCGGTCCGTAGATGCCGTACTTCTCCAGATAAGGGAACAGCAGATTCTCCTTACGGCTATAGTGCTTATCGAGATCGAGCAGCAGGCTCAGATCCTCCAGCAGCTTGAAGATGATCTCCTCGCTGTCATTCTTCAGGAACTTGCCGGCATGCAGCTCCAGATGGAAGTTAACCAGCCGTTCAATTTCACGGTTCTCCAGCTTGAAGGTATGCACCGGATGACCCGGCTGCTCCTCCGGCTTCGAGGAACGGTGAATCTGTTCGATCGAGCCTTTGAAAATCGCGGTATGCACCGAGCACAGCCGCTGCACCTCTGCTACAGGAATGCCCTCCTCCGTCATCAGCGAGTGCTCCATTGCCGAAATTTCTGCCACCGTTACATCGCCAACAGCCTCAGCAAAACGCGCTTTGACCTCATCCACACTCTTGCCGGCATGCAGCTCTTTGATAATCTCCTTAAGCATTGCCTGGCGGCGCGTCTGCTCAGGTACGTCCACTTCACGGTTGTTGATTAATTCACTCATTGTACTCTCTCCTTTATAATCGGGATGCTTCTATTCAACAATCTCGAAACCATGACGGACAAAGATCTGTCTGACGGTTTCCGGATCCATTTTCTTAAGTTTGATTCCCTTCGACAGGGTCATGAACCGGCCTGCGGTCTGCAGCATCCCCGGTTTGGCAATATCCTGAAAACCCAGCTCTACCATAATACCGGTTACCTCGGGATGCCGGCTCACCAGCTCGAATATGGACTCATCCATCCTCAGCACTCTGTTCATGATCACCATTCCTTTAGCCTACTTATTGAGAACTCTTCTCAACATTAGCTTAGCATAGGCCATTAACGCATATTGTGATTCCAATCACTAAGTTGCGGCGGGTATGTACTTTATTTTTAAAATAAAAAAAGACTGCCTTCTGCGCTTTGCCGCGCGGGACTGCAGTCCGAATTAATTATCCGTAGCTAATTGAAAAAAAGCCGGCAGTTCCGCAGCAGCAGAATTACCGGCTTGATCTCATTTATTACACTCGCGGTACACCCTATGTTACTTATCCAGACTTTCGCTCCAGTCATGCACCATAGTGCCTTCCAGGTACTTCTCGGCATCCATCGCAGCCATACATCCGGTTCCCGCTGCAGAAATCGCCTGCCGGTAACGGGTATCCTGAACATCGCCGCAGGCGAATACGCCCGGAATGTTCGTTTCTGTCGTGCCCGGATTCACCACGATGTATCCATTGGCATCCGTTGTAATCTGGCCGCCCAGGAAGCCTGTATTCGGCGTGTGGCCGATGGCCACAAATACGCCGTCTGCTTCAATCAGCTCTTCCAGGCCTGTCTCATTGTTGCGCACTGTTAATCCTTTGACTCCCATACCCTCGACTGCCACTGCCAGCGGGGTACGGTTCAGCGCCCAGGTCACCTTGCTGTTATCACGCGCCCGGTCCTGCATGATCTTGGAGGCACGCAGTTCCTCACGGCGGTGAACCAGCGTTACGCTGGAAGCAAAGCGGGTCAGGAAGCTGGCTTCCTCCATCGCTGAATCGCCGCCGCCGACGACGATAATCTTTTTGCCGCGGAAAAAGAATCCGTCACAGGTGGCACAGGTGCTGACCCCGCGTCCAACATTCTCCTGCTCGCCCGGGATCCCCAGATATCTGGCTGAAGCACCGGTTGAGATAATAACCGTTTCCGCTTCCAGTGTACCCAGCCCATCCACTTTTACTTTAAAAGGACGCTGGGAGAAATCAACGGATTCCACCCAGCCGTTCTTGAATTGTGCACCGAAGCGTTCAGCCTGCTTGCGCATGTTCTCCATCAGGTCAGGTCCGAGAATACCTTCAGGAAAGCCTGGAAAGTTCTCCACTTCTGTCGTCGTTGTCAGTTGTCCGCCCGGCTGCAAGCCTTCAATTACGAGCGGGCTAAGATTGGCGCGAGCCAAATAAATAGCAGCAGTCAGTCCTGCCGGGCCTGTTCCGATTACAATCGTTTTGTACATCACTATGGCCTCCTTACGAGTAGGTAAAGATTTATAAGAAGAAACAGCGGTGAGACTTCTGGGAAGCCTTGTGCGTTTCCGGTAAACAATATAAGGATGCAGAATCGCGCATCATTTATTCCTGCTTGCTTATATTACCTTGCCATTTCTTAAATCTTCTCGGTGGAAGACGGCAGCTCCCCCTGTGCCATCTCCTGCTCTTCGGCAGAACCCGGGTTCTCCTTCAGGCTGCTGCCGATCAGCCGCTGCAGGCTGATGAGCGCCGCTTCCTGCAGCTTCTCCTCCTGCAGCGGCTCCTGCTGCAGCAGCTCGCCCAGCATCCCGGACATCTCTTCATCCTCGATCCAGCGGAGCGCTTCAGTAACCTGCATCCGGGTACCGGAATCGCCGTAACGCAGCGCCCAGAAGAACGAGGCACGCAGCAGCGGATTATTCCGGACTTCTGCCGTGAAGCTGCTGGCATTGTTCTTCCACTGCTTCAGCTGCTCCTGAAAAGGCAGCTGATAGTTGTAGCTGACCGGTGACATCGTCCGGTCCTCGGCCAGCGCCTGCTGCAGCTGAGCCAGGAAGAAGGCAGCTACCGGCGAAGCCGGGTCAAGCTTGGCAGCCTGCCGCCAGCAGCGCAGCGCCTCATTGTAGAGCCCGCTGTTGCTAGCCGCAGCAGCGCAATAATGGTACAGGCTTGCGTCTGCCCCAACCTCCTCATCCTTCAGCAGGCGGCGGAAGTGGCTGTATGCTGTTTTATGCCGGCCCACGATACCCATAGTGGTCGCCATTTTGAACACATGCTCCTTGTGGAACGGAACTGTGGCTTCCAGTCTCTCAAGCAGCGTATCCAGCTGGCCGCGGTCTCCGGCATACTGCAGGAAGATCGCCATATTGCAAAGGGCATGCAGATTACCCGGGTCCTGCTGCAGTACCTCACCCAGGCATTCCTTAGCCTTGGCAAACCGGCCCATATAAAAGTAGGCCAGCGCCAAATTATTGTGGGCTGCCAGAAAATCAGGGGTTACCTTAATGATCTCCTCCAGCAAATCCACTGCCTGCGGAAACTTGCCTTCCTCCAGCAGGCTCCGGGCACGGTCATGCTCCACTACCCCTTCCCGGCTCCGGATCCGCATCAGCGGAGCCGGACGGTCCAGCTCATACTGCAGCAATTCCATCAGTTCCTCCGACTCAGCCAGATACTCCCCTTCGGCATCCTGCTCCAAATAGGTCATCAGGGAGCGCTCAGCTTCCTCGAAGCTCTCCATATTGGCGTAATTATTAGCCATATAGAAGTGGCACTCCGTCATCGCCGGATCAATCTTCTCCAGTACATGGGCCAGAATATCATTGGATGCTTTATAATTACCCATCTCAGATAATATACCCGCCATGTTACAATGATTTACCGGATTCTCCGGCTCGTATTCAACAGCTTTGCGAAAATTCTTTAATGCCTTATCGTATTGAAAGCGGTCCATCGACCGAACGGCTCTTTCAAAGAAAAAATTGGCATCCAGATTTACCGGAATGACATTGCTTAATTCCGCCTCATCTGAAGTTCTCTCAATCATGGAAGCAAGGCACCTCCCTTTGTAAGCTTCCTTTTCCTCAAGCAAAAATAGGAGTACAGCGTCATATAGACACTCCTGGCTCCTATCTTAAAGCATTCTATCGTTTCCATCTCTGGATAAACGCTGCTTCACACAGTATAACACATGTCAGAGGGGGATTCTCAAGCTAAGGGATGGTGGCACCTCAGGAAAAAAGATGTAGCTGCTTTGAACAAAAAACGCGGGAATTAGATTCCCGCGTCCCTGAACAATTTATCAATAGATCCGCCTTCAATAATAATGCGGGTGGCTTCAGCCAGCATCGGTGCAACGGACAGCACCTTGTAACGGGTAGAATGATCATCAGGCAGCGCAATGGAGTCAGTGACCACGATCTCATCAATATTATCATGATCCATGCGTGTCAGTGCATCACCGGAGAACAGGCCGTGTGTAGCACATACAATACTGTTACCGGCTCCGCGTTCCTTAAGACCCTCGACCACATTTACAATTGTCGTGCCGGTATCGATCAGATCCTCGATAATAATCGGCGTTCTTCCCTCAACATCTCCTATGACATGCGTGATGACTGATTCATTGTGCGCCGGGCGCTTCTTGATCATAATCGCAAACGGCGAATCCAGCCGGCTGGCCAGCTTCTCAGCCATAGAGGCACGGCCTGCATCCGGAGAGACGACAACAGGGTTCGGTATATTCTTAACCTTCAGATAGCCGCTGATCAGATCAAGCGCGGTCAGATGATCCACCGGAATGTTGAAGAAGCCCTGAATGGCTGCCGCATGCAGATCAATGGTTATGACCCGGGTTGCCCCTGCGGTGGTCAGCACATCGGCAACCATTTTGGCCGAGATCGGCTCGCGGGGAGCCGATTTCCGCTCCTGCCGGGCATAGCCGTAGTAAGGAACGATAATATTCACCGTTCTGGCTGAGGCGCGTTTGGCCGCATCAATCATCACAAGCAGCTCTACAAACAGCTCGTTAATAGGATGAGCGAGGGATTGCACCAAAAATACGTCACAGTTCCGGATGCTCTCCTCATAATGCACATAAATCTCACCGCTCTTGAAACGGGTCAGCTTAATGGGGCTGAGGGGTGCACCAAGACGCTCCGCAATGTCTGCGGCCAGCTTCGGATTAGACGAACCGGAAAAAATACGCAATTGATGATGCTGCATAATACCCTCCTGGGATCATAGTTTAAGCTCAAACGGAACCGATGAACGGCGACGGCCTTCAAACACCGCAAGCTCGCGGAAGCCGGTACGCCACAGCAGGCTGCGTGCCTCCTCTAGCCCGTCCCCCAGCTTGGCCGGATCGTGGGCATCAGAGCCGAGTGTCAGCGGAATACCCAGTTTAAACGCCTCCTGCAGTACATGCTCCGCCGGGAACATTTCGGCGCAGGGCTTGGTGAGGCCGGAAGCATTGAGCTCCATGGCAATACCGCTTGATGCAATCGCCTTCAGCGTGCCAAGCTCCAATTCTCTGGCTTCAGCCTTTTCCTCCGGAGTCTGCGGACCGTAACCGAACCGTTTGATAACATCCATATGTCCTATAATATCATATAATCCCGATAACGCCGACTTCCGCACCGCATCATAATAACGGCGGTAGACCTCCATTACATCCTTGCCTTCCCAGCCTCCGGTCTGCCGGTGATCGGTAATATCCCACTCTCCGAGAAAATGCACAGAACCGATCAGATAATCCCATGGATAAGGCGACAAAAGCTCGCGGATCTGCTCCTCGTAGCCTTCAATATAATCCGCCTCCAGCCCCACCCGCAGATCAATGACTCCACGGTAGCGTTCCTTCAGTGCCAGGCATTCCTCGACATACCGCGGGAGTTCAGCCAGCGGCATGGCCATCTCTGGATAATAGCTGTCCGGATCTACATGAATCAGCGGCAGGTGATCGGACAGGCCCAGCTGCTGCAGGCCCAGCTCAATCCCGCGCTGTACATACTCCTCCAGCTTCCCTACCGCGTGCCCGCAGCGCTCATGATGGGTGTGATAGTCGATATGCATACCTCTGCTCCTCCTAGTCGCGGCGCGGCCGCTCGTGGCGGGCGCTCAGCTCCTCCAGAATCTCATCCAGCGGCAGCTTGCGCTCCTGCAGCAGCACCAGCAGGTGATAGATCAGGTCGCTCACTTCGAGGCGGAGCTCGGCATTATCTTTATTTTTGGCGGCAATTATGGTCTCGGAGGCTTCCTCGCCCACCTTCTTCAGAATCTTGTCTACACCCTTATCGAACAGATAGGTTGTATAAGCACCCTCCGGACGCTCCATTTCCCGCTCGGCAATTACACGCTCCAGCTCGCCCAGTACGGCAAAACGCCCTTCACCTGCAGCAGCCTTGGAGGATTGCTCAGTGTTCTGTACCTCTGCTGCCGGACCGGTAAGCGGAATTTCACGGTAAAAGCATGTATTTTCACCTGTATGGCAGGCAGGTCCTTCAGGAACCACCTTCACCAGCAGGGTATCACTGTCACAGTCATAGTGAATTGAACTAATGGCCTGGGTGTTGCCCGAGGTTCCGCCCTTGTGCCACAGCTCGCTGCGCGAACGGCTCCAGAACCAGGTCTGTCCGCTCGTAAGCGAGAGACGAAGCGATTCCGGGTTCATGTAGGCGAACATCAGCACCTCCAGCGTGCGGGCATCCTGCACAACGGCAGGCAGCAGTCCGGATTCGTTCCAGCGGATATTTTCAATAATCGTTTCTTGTTCTTGGCTCATCGGATCTCTACCCCTTTAGACTTCAAATCTGCCTTCAGATCATGGATTGCAATTTCCTTATAATGAAAAATAGTAGCGGCAAGCCCGGCATCAGCTTTACCTTCGGTAAATACATCGTAGAAATCGCTGATCTTTCCGGCGCCGCCCGAGGCGATAACAGGAATGCCTACCAGGCTGCTCACAGCGGCTGTCAGCTTCAGATCGAATCCGTCCTTGGTTCCGTCAGCATCCATACTGGTAAGCAGAATTTCACCGGCACCCAGCTTTTCGGCTTCTTTGGCCCAGGCCAGCGCCCGGATACCGGCCGGCTTACGCCCGCCGTGCGTGTACACTTCCCACTCGCCCCAAGCCTCATTATATTTGGCATCCATTGCCACTACAATACATTGGGAGCCGAAGCGGCGTGCGCCTTCCAGAATGAGCTGCGGATTGGTGACTGCAGCTGTATTAATACCGATCTTATCGGCACCGGCGCGCAGAATCCGCTTCATATCGTCCGGGGTTGAGATACCGCCGCCCACCGTAAAAGGAATCGCGATCTCCCCGGCGGTCTGCCGGACGACCTCTATCATCGTGGCCCGTCCTTCTACTGAAGCGGAAATATCCAGAAATACCAGCTCATCCGCCCCTTCACGGTCATAAGTCGCCGCCAGCTCCACCGGATCCCCGGCATCACGAAGATTAACAAAATTCACACCTTTGACTACCCGCCCGTCTTTTACGTCCAGACAGGGGATGATACGTTTGGCTAACATGCGGCACCCCTCCAACTGCTTTCCAAATATTACAATCTTTTCATGCAAAAGCTTTTTCGATCCCCCTAAATCCCCCTTAGCCAAGGGGGACCCCAAGGGCCCCGGCCCTCTGGACACCCGGATGGCTGTCTTAGGAGAGGCCGAGGCGCACCCGGCAACAATGAGCAGGCAGCGCTAGCCCCTGCGGGGCCGCTTGAACAATATGTGCTCCTGCCAATTTGCAAAACAGCAAAAACGAAGACTGGAAAATTGCAAAAGTGCAAAGCTGCAAAACCTTTTAAATTCTACATGCTTCTATTTCTGCCCAAGCGCCGAAAGCGCTTCGGTCAAATTGATATTGCCGGTATACAGCGCCTTGCCGACGATGGCTCCGCCGATTCCGCTACCGCTATGTACATTCAGACGCAGCAGATCATCCAGAACGGTAACGCCACCGGAAGCAATAACTGTCCGTCCGCTGGCAGAGGCCATGGAAAGGATGCCCTCAATGTTCGGACCCTGCATCATTCCATCGCGCGAGATGTCGGTGTAAATGAACGTTTCGGCTCCCTTGCCTGCAAGCTCTTTTGCCAAATCCTCTGCACGTACTTCCGAGGTGTTCAGCCAGCCGTGTGTCGCCACATAGCCGTTCCGCGCATCAATACCAATCGCCACTTTATCACCGTATTTGGCCAGTACCGCTTCCGTGAAGGCATGGTCATTGATGGCCGCCGTTCCGATAATCACCCGGCTCACGCCAAGGCCCAGCAGCTTCTCCACATCAGCCAGCGAGCGCAATCCGCCGCCCACCTGTACAGGAACGTTTGCGTTTTTGGCGATAGTGCCGATAATGGCATCGTTCACCGGATGGCCCGCCTTGGCACCGTCCAAGTCGACGAGGTGAATGAATTTCCCGCCTTGCTCTTCCCACGACTTAGCCACCTCTACCGGGCTGTCGTTGTAAATGGTCTCCTGGGCGTAATCGCCCTGCTGCAGTCTTACACACTTTCCATCCCGGATATCAATCGCCGGATACACGATAAAAGAAGACATGTGGCACTCCCTGCTTTCCCTAAAATAGATTTATAGCGGGCTTACGCACGCTCCTGCCCGTTCTTTATCCGCAAAAAATTGCCCAGCAGCTTCATGCCCAGCTCTCCGCTCTTCTCCGGGTGAAACTGCATGCCATACACGTTATCCCGCCCGACTACTGCCGTTACCGGATGCCCGTAATCGGTGACGGCGATCAGGTCACTCTCCTGCTCCACCTGTGCATGATAAGAGTGAACAAAGTATACATGCCCTTCTTCCAGGCCATCCAGCAGCGGACTCTGCTGCTGCTTAAAGATCAGCCTGTTCCAGCCCATATGCGGCACCTTGTAGCCTTCACGCGGGGCAAAACGCACGACGGCACCCGGCAGCATATTCAGTCCGGTATTCTCCCCGTGCTCCTCGCTGCTGCTGAACAGCAGCTGCATGCCGAGACAAATACCCAGCACAGGCTGACCGCCGGCAGCAGCCTGCTTCACGATTTCGTCGAGGCCGCTTGCGCGCAGCTGCTCCATCGCATCGCCGAAGGCACCGACTCCCGGCAGGATGACGCTGTCCGCTGCAAAAATCTCCTCAGCCTTGCCCGTCACCAGACTTTCATAGCCGAGCCGCTCTATTGCTTTGCTGACGCTGTGCAGGTTGCCCATGCCGTAATCGACGATTGCAACGGTCATGCTACAGCACTCCCTTCGTAGAAGGTACACCCTTTACACGGGGATCGATCAGTGTCGCTTCATCCAGCGCGCGTCCGAGCGCCTTGAATACCGCCTCAATCATGTGGTGGGTATTGGAGCCGTAGTGCACAATCACATGCAGCGTAATCCGAGCCTCCAGCGCGAACTTCCAGAGGAATTCGTGTACCAGCTCTGTAGAGAAGCTGCCTACCTGCTGTGACGGATATTCCGCACGGTACTCGAAATGCGGCCGGTTACTGATGTCGATCACGACCTGTGCCAGCGCTTCGTCCATTGGAATGAACACACTCGCGTAGCGTTTAATGCCTTTTTTGTCACCGAGCGCCTCACGCAGCGCCTGTCCCAGACAGATCCCGATATCCTCTACCGTGTGGTGGTCATCAATATCAATATCTCCGCGCGCCTGCACCGAAAGGTCAAATTGGCCGTGCTTGGCGAACAAATCCAGCATATGGTTCAGGAAAGGGACATCCGTCTCCAGTTCAGCAACCCCGCTGCCATCAACGCCTAACGAGAGGGTAATATCTGTTTCATTTGTTTTGCGGCTAAGACCGGCTTTGCGTTCTGCCAGTTCGTTATTGTTATTCTCCATCCTCTGCTCCACCTTTCGCTTCGTTCTCCAGTCTGATTTGTATCGCCCGTGCATGCCCTTCAAGGCCTTCGCGTCTGGCTAGCTCCATAATTGTCTCCCCGTCACGCAGTAGCGCTTCCTTGCTATAGTAGATCAGGCTTGATTTCTTAATAAAATCATCCACATCGACCGGCGAGGCAAACCGCGCTGTGCCGTTGGTCGGTATAATATGATTCGGTCCGGCAAAGTAATCGCCGACCGGCTCCGAGCTGTACGGCCCGAGGAAGATCGCTCCGGCATTCTCAATGCTGCCGAGCAGGCCCATCGGGTCCGCTGCTACAACCTCCAGGTGCTCCGGCGCCAGCCGGTTGACCACCTCAATGCCTTCCTGCAGCGAGTCCACGACGATAATCGCGCCGTGGTTCTCGACGGAGGCGCGCGCCACTGCCTCGCGCGGCAGATCCTGCAGCTGCCGCTCCACCTCGGCAGCAACACTGTCCGCCAGGCTGCGCGATGGCGTCACCAGAATGGCCGAGGCCATCGTGTCATGCTCGGCCTGGGAGAGCAGGTCGGCCGCGACGTAGGCCGGCTCGGCGGTATCGTCGGCGAGCACGACGATTTCGCTCGGTCCGGCGATGCTGTCGATATCGACAACGCCGTAGACCTCGCGTTTGGCCAGGGCAACGTAAATGTTGCCCGGCCCGCAGATCTTATCGACCGGCGCGATGCTCTCCGTGCCGAAGGCCAGGGCGGCGATCGCCTGCGCGCCGCCTACCCGGTAGATCTCGTTTACGCCCGCTTCAGCGGCGGCAACGAGAATGTAAGGGTCAATCCCCGCCTTGCCGCCCGTGGCCGGCGGGGTGACCATCACGATCTCCGGCACCCCTGCGATTTGTGCCGGAATGACGTTCATCAGCACGGATGACGGATAAGCCGCCGTGCCTCCCGGAACATAAACGCCCACCCGCTTCAGCGGGCGGATGATCTGCCCGAGGATCGTACCGTCCGGCTGCAGATCCATCCAGGAGCTGCGTTTCTGGCGGGCATGAAACGCCCGGATATTAACGGCAGCAGCGCGGATAGCGGTGACGAACGAATCCTCCACCCGGCTGTAGGCAGCCTGCAGCTCCTCAGGTGTCACCCGCAGCTCCGGTGCATTCAGCACCGTGCGGTCAAACTGCTCCGTGTAACGGAGCAGCGCGGCATCGCCTTCTTTTTTTATAGTAGCCACGATCTGCTTTACGCTCTCGTTCTGCTCCGGCGTTCCGTACTCCACTTCCCGCTTCAGCTTAAAATCCTTACTCGATTGAACCTTCACCGCCGCTTCCCCCTTCTGCACATGTAACGCATTAATCCTGTATCCCATTGCCTTCTATATATCATTCGCCTGCTCTTTCATCTTTAGGAAACTGGCGGCTGCTTAACTTCCCGTTATCACTTCAGCTGCAAGCCCGGCTCTCCGATAACCGCCTGCAGGCGGTCGCACAGCTGCTGTATTTCGTCATTTTTCATCCGGTAGCTTACCCGGTTGGCTACCAGCCGGCTCGTAATTTCGAAGATACTCGTCATTTCCACCAGCCCGTTATCCTTAAGGGTCTGGCCGGTCTCGACCATATCGACAATCCGGTCTGCCAGGCCGATTAGCGGCGCAAGCTCGATGGAGCCGTTCAGCTTCACAACCTCTACCTGCTGGCCCTGCTCACGGAAATAACGCGAAGCGACATTCGGATACTTGGTCGCTACCCGCTGCTGGATTCCCGGCTGCCAGTTGGGCAGGCCGATGATTGACATCCGGCAGCGCGCAATACCAAGATCGAGCAATTCATACACATCGCGCTCCTCTTCGAGCAGTACATCCTTACCGACAATTCCGATATCCGCTACGCCATACTCCACATAAGTAGGCACATCAACCGGCTTGGCCAGAATAAACTCCATCCCCGCCTCAGGCAAGGAAATGACCAGCTTGCGCGACTCCTCCCCGTCCGGGGGAATCGGCAGACCCGCCTGGCGGAACATCTCTGCCGCTTTAGTGTAAATCCGGCCTTTCGGCATGGCTACCTTCAATATCTGCCCCATGTCACTTGCCTCCGTTTCTTATAACCCTTTTAACAATATCTATATACTATAGGTTCATCCGTTCCCCTTCGGCTCAGTAATGCTCACTTACAAAAGACACAAAGGTATATATTTCACCATACCGTTCGCCATTTGCTTCAACCTGCTCCAAATCAAGCCGCTTTACAGTCTTCAGATCCTCAGGACCTGCGGCGAGTCTGGTCACAACCATATGTCCTTCAGAACGCAGCCTTGCCGCTTCTGTTAGCCCTTCAGTCCGCCGTTGCGCGTCATACTGGACTAAAACCGGCAGCTCCTCTTCCTCTGGCATACCGGTCACGCCGTCCAGAATCCGGTTCGTCTTCAGCGAAAACCCTGTTGACGGAACCGGCCGGCCGAACTGCTGCAGCAGGTTGTCATAACGGCCGCCGCTGCATACCGGAAATCCAAGCTCAGAGGCATAGCCCTCAAAAGTCATGCCAGTATAATAGGAGAAATCACCGATCATGGTCAGATCGATCAGGACATGCTCAGATACCCCGTATGATACAAGCACTTCCCACACCTTGCACAGATGCTCGATGGAAGCGCGGGCCAGCGGATGGCTGCTGAGCTCCAGTGCCTGTCCACAGATTTCCTTGCCGCCGCGCAGGCGCAGCAGCCCGTACAGCTCGTTCTTCTGGGCATCCGGCAGCTCAAGCCGCCGCAACGTATCACGGAAGGCCACATAATCACGGCCAAGCAGATGGCTCTTGAGCTCCTCCTGTGCTTCCGGCAGGTTGGGCACCGCTTCCTGGAACAGGCCGTCAAGGAAGCCCACATGGCCCATAGCAATCTTGAAGGAATTCACACCGGCTGCCTGCAATGAGGCAATAGCCAGTGCAACGACCTCGGCATCCGCCTCGGGGGAGTCATCGCCGACCAGCTCCACGCCGGTCTGGAAGAATTCAGCCTCGCGGCCTGCCTCCTCCTCAATAGCCCGGAAGACATTGGCGTGGTAAGACAAGCGCAGCGGCAGCTGCTCATCCTTGAGCAGCGAGGATACCACCCTTGCCACCGGGGCGGTCATTTCTGAACGCAGTACCAGCGCCTGTCCCCGGTTATTCAGCAGTTTATAAAGTTTCTGGTCAGACGTGGAGCTGGCCACACCAACCGTATCGTAATATTCCAGTGTAGGGGTTATCATCTGCTGATATCCCCAGCGGCTCATGCAATGCAGCACATCATGTTCAATCTTGCGCAGCTTCTTGACTGCTCGCGGCAGATAATCACGTACACCTGCCGGTTTCTCGAATCCCTTCGGCTTGGACATCTTCATTAGTCACCTCGTCAGAGTTCATAAAAAGTTATGTAATTCGCTTTACTATGGTAAAGTGGTAGTAAAGTAAAGTGGTGGGAACATCGTATCATGGACTGTCTTCATACGTCAATAATACCTTACCTTCCTGCCGGATAACACCTGTCCTTTCCAGCCCCTCTCCGTTACTTACCCAACTTATTGATTCATATCTTTGCCACTATGTTGAACGGATACTATAATGAACTAATATAATTCTACCGCACTTCCCGCATTCAGCGTTCCAAGTATCTATTCTCAAGCAGAAAGAAGGACTGTGAACTTGAATCCATCGTATATGATCGGCGTTGATATTGGAACTACAAGCACCAAGGCTGTTCTCTTCAGGGAGAACGGAAGCATCGTCATCCAGGCGAGTGAAGGTTATCCGCTGCATCAGCCCTCGCCGTCAGTTGCCGAGCAAGACCCGGATCAGATCCTGAACGCTGTCCTCCATACGGTAGCAGCAGTGATGCAGCAAAGCGCCATCCGCCCGGACGAGCTGCTGTTTCTCTCCTTCAGCTCCGCTATGCACAGCGTAATCGCAGTTGACTCTGACGGCAAGCCCCTTACCGCCTGTATTACCTGGGCTGATAACCGGAGCAGCGCTGCTGCAGCCCGCCTGAAGAATGAACTGAACGGACATGAGCTGTACCTGCGCACAGGCACACCGGTTCACCCCATGTCTCCCATTACTAAGCTGATGTGGCTGGGTGAGGAGCAGCCGGAGCTGTTCCGTCAGACCTATAAATTCATTTCTATTAAGGAATATATTTTCGCTAAACTGTTCGGCAAATATGTTGTAGATTATTCGATTGCCTCCTGCACTGGTATGTTCAATCTGGAGCATCTGGACTGGGACCCGGAAGCCTTGCGTATTGCCGGAATAACAGCCGACCGGCTGTCGGAGCCTGTCCCCACTACCCGGGTAATCCAGGGGCTGCTTCCCGGCTTTGCCGAACAGCTTGGACTGCTTGCTTCAACGCCGTTCGTCATTGGCGCCAGTGACGGGGTATTGTCCAATCTTGGTGTAGGTGCAATCAAGCCCGGCGTAGTAGCTGCTACCATCGGTACGAGCGGCGCTATCCGCACCGTAGTCGACCGCCCGCTGACAGACCCGAAGGGCCGGATCTTCTGCTATGCCCTGACCGAGAATCACTGGGTCATCGGCGGGCCGGTCAACAATGGCGGCATGCTGTTCCGCTGGGTACGTGATGAGTTTGCCGCTTCGGAAGTGGAAACCGCGAAGCGCCTCGGCATTGACCCGTACGAGGTCCTCACGCGTATAGCCGAGCAGGTGCCTCCCGGCAGTAACGGGCTTCTGTTCCATCCTTATCTGACTGGTGAACGCGCTCCGCTGTGGAACCCGGATGCACGCGGCTCCTTCTTCGGGCTGAGCATGACCCACCGCAAGGAGCATATGATCCGCTCGGTGCTGGAGGGCGTTATCTTTAATATGTACACCGTACTCCTGGCAATGGAGGAACGCATTGGCCGTCCAAGCCGGATTCTCGCTACCGGCGGGTTTGCCCGTTCTTCCCTCTGGCGGCAGATGATGGCCGATATTTTTGATCAGGAGGTCATCATACCGGAGAGTATTGAGAGCTCCTGTCTCGGAGCAGTTGTGCTAGGGCTGCATGCCACAGGGCGGGCTGAATCCTTCGACATTGTATTTGACATGATCGGCTCCACTCACCGGCATGAACCGGTAGAAGCGCATGCCAAGGTCTACAAGCAGCTCCTGCCTATCTTTATCTCTGTCTTCCGCAGCCTGGAGAGCCAGTATGAGGCCATTGCAGCGTTTCAGCGTGAACAGGCCGGAGAGTAAGCTGTCTGACCCTCAGTAAGGTCAATGTCTGCTTATAACAAACAAGCGCCGGCATGGCCTGTATGATACAGGCTATGCCGGCGCTTTACTTTTCGCTTAAACGGCTGTTTTGGATTTTGGTTTCTGCGGCGCGGAGCCGAACAGCACCCAGGCTGGTTTTACATACCGGAAGGCAACCGCCACGACCAGCCATGAGAGCAGGAGCGCCGCGAGGAAGCCTCCGGCGATAGCTGCCGTATAGGCCAGCGAACCGCCGTGAAACGGCAATTTACGGTAGAAGAACAGAATTGCCGGATGCAGCAGATAAATACCGAATGAGCAGGCACCGACTGAAATCAGCATTCTTGTCAGCAGACTGCGGCCCGCCCCGTACAGCAGGAAGGACAGCTGCAGCAGCGCCAGACAGGAGAGCAGCGCATGAAGATTGGAGAAGCCCTCATACCAGAGGCTGTTAATCACTGTCTTCTTGGTGTAGTTGTTGAACCACAGCTCTACATGAACAACCCCTGCAGCCGCCCATAACAGCCATAAAGTGATCCACGCTCCGCCTTTGCCGGATTTCCAGCCTTCACGCGAAGGAATTAGCCATTTTTTCAGAGAACTATAGTACACGGCAACCGCCGCTCCCAGCAGGAAATAGGAGAAGTAGGTAATGGAAAGACTGCCCTTGGACAGCTGCCAGTAGCCGTTGTTCGTCATATATTTGTTCAGCAGCACGAAGCCCCATTGCAGCGCAAGCCCGATGACCGGTGCCCAGGCAGCAAGCTTACGGGCTTTTTGTAGACACCACAGCATCAGCGGGAACAGCAAGTAGAACTGGATAATAATAATGATGTAATACAAATGGGTGTAGGCCGTCCCCGTCCATAGGTACTTCCACAGCTTGGCTGCCATATCGTCCAGCGGCATGGTCCAGGTATGTCCGGCCGTCATTTTTAATATGAAATACAATGCTGAAAAAACAAAATAAGGTACAATAATGTAAATCAGCCGCCGGCTATAAAACTTACCCAGTGTCTTTCCGCTGAGCGGACGGTCGATATAATTGTAAAACAGTACAAACCCGCTCAGAAATACAAACGATGGTACCGCGAATTGGCTGAATTTGTTGATGAACAAAAACGGATGAAACATCCCTGTGCCCAGTGTCTCCGATAATGTACGTGAAGTGGCGTGAATCGCCAGTACCGCAAAAATTGCAATTGCCCGAAATATATCCAGCTGCGGAATTCTTTCTTTATGTCCCATTTATGTTCCTCCTGTTAAGCTCCGCATCCCGGATTTGTTTATTAGACAGCCCATCTGCTTCAAGCCCCATGATTCCCGTTTATTTCAACCTGTACCTGATCGTTTCCCGCTGTATATCCCGGCCTCACCTTTACCGGAGGGGCAAGCGACCGTGGCACACTTCCGAATACAACCCAGCCTAGCGGGAATCTGCGGAACGTAAACTGCACAATAATCCAGCTGCCTGCCAGTGCAACCACAAGTCCGCCATAGATAAACCCTACATAGAGTAACGACTCAGGTGAAATGCTGTAACGGAACCGTCTGTACACGGCAAGCAGCAGCGGATGGATCAGATAAATTGCAAACGACAGCTCCCCCAGCCTTGTCAAAAAAGCAACCAGCCATCGCGGAGCCCTCCTGTAGAGCAAAAAGGTCACGTATAGCAATACCAGCGCCGACAGCAGCGTATGCACATTCCACAGCAGCTCGTACCACAGCGAATCTGTCCAAATCCCGAAGTGGCGCGCTTCATACCATAACTGGACATGAGTAAAAGCTGCCGCCAGCCAGGCGGTGAACAGCAGTACCGTCAGCCTTTTATGCAGAGCCGTAAGTCCGCTCCATGGCTGTACCAGCCACTGCTTCACCTTTTCAAAGTTAACTGCAATATACGCACCCAGCATATAATAAGCCAGATAAGAGATAGCCAGACTGCCCTTCTCCACTATATGAAGCTGATATTTGTTCCAGAAAATAAACCCCCACTGCAGCATCAGCCCAAGCGGAAAAGCCCATTTCACCCAGAATCCTGAACTTTGCAGAAGCTTCAATAATAAAGGAAACAGCAGATAAAACTGAATACTAATGAAGACGAAATACAAATGCGCATAAGCTGATCCCGAAAAAAGCGCCCCGAGAAAGCTCGACAGATTCTCACCCGGCTGCTGCATCAGCACCCCGTTCACATACAGAGTCAGCACATAGTATCCGATGGAGGCAAGCAGATAAGGCAGCAAAATGTACTTCAGCCTGCGCCGGTAAAAGCTGCCGATCAGGCTTTTCGTAACCGGACGCCCATAATAATTGTAGAACAGCACAAAGCTGCTGAGAAAAATGAACGACGGGGTCCCAAATTTGAAAAAAATATTGATCCAGTTAAGCCAATAATAATAGGGGGAATTCAGTGCCTGCTCCCCGGCCGCGAACGATGAAGAATGCACATGCAGAACACCCGTGATGGCCAGGGCACGGTAAATATCCAGCTGCGGCAGTCTTTCCTGTCTGGCTGCACTCATGATAATGGTTCCTCTTCTCTGCTTATAATGGCTGTTCATATAGACGCCAAAGCGAGCGGATCATGATGACTGTACCTATCAGGAAGCCTGTCCTATGCTGATTATTCATTCTGATATGTGCTGCAGCTTCTCTGTGCCGGCTACATGCTTATCTTATTACCAGTATACCGCTTCTTTTGCTGCCAGGGCACTTAAACCTTTCTTAATTTTTCTTAAAAACAGATAAGAAAAGGTCCGCTGCCACCCTGCTAACATAAAATAACCCCACAAAGTGAGGCCTTAACATGGAGGCTGACTCAGGTACTTTACAGGGACCCCAGGACATATAGATGCTTATTTATAAAAAAAACCTGCAGCTCCTGCGCCGGTACACGCATTCTGAAACTGCAGGGTAATTCCTGATGTCCTGTCCTTTACTGCTCGTCCCGTACAGCTGCTGCTGCAGAAGCCGGACGCAGCTCCCGGAGCGGATTACCGCCGACAAAAGAGCCGGCTGCCACATCCTTGTGTACTACCGAGCCGGCAGCGACAACGGCCCCGTCACCAATCGTGACGCCTGGAAGAATCGTCGTGTTCGCTCCAATCAGTACATTTTCTCCGATTATGACTTCACCCAGGCGGTATTCCTTGATGAGATATTCATGCGCCAGAATCGTTGTATTGTAGCCAATAATAGAATTTTCACCAACCGTTATCTTCTCCGGAAAAAACACATCGACCATCGCCATAAGGCCGAATGCCGTATGCTTGCCTACCTTCATGCCAAGTATATTACGGTAGATCCAGTTTTTGACCGGCAGGATCGGACAATAACGGGCAATCTGGATAAAAATAAAATTGCGCACGCCCTTCCACGGGCTGACTGTGCGGTAGATGTACCATAATGAGTTATGTCCCTCAACCGGATAACGGGTTACTTTTCGCACGGTTCATTCACCCTTGCTCTACAATAGTCAACAGATCAGCCATATCCTGAATAATATAATCGGGATTATATTTACGCAGTGTTTCCTCGCCCTTCAGTGACCAGGCAACCGCCGCTACACGCACACCGGCTGCCTGGGCCGACTGAATATCCACCGCACTATCCCCAACCATAAGCGTCCGCTGCGGATCAGCATTCAGATTACGGACTGCTGTCAGCACCGGCTCCGGATGAGGTTTGGCATGTTCTACATCATTTACGGTAACAATCGTCTCCATATACTTGAGCAGATCGAACATCTCCAGCGCTCTAAGGGTAGTCGGCCGGATCTTCGTCGTAACAATCCCCAGCTTGATTCCGCGCCGCAGCAGCTCGTCCATCGTTTCATTTACACGCGGAAAAGCAGCCACCAGCTCATCATGGTGCGCGTTGTTATACGCACGGTATGAAAGCTCCAGTGCGCTTGTATCTACCAGCCCGGAAAAGGTGCTTATCTGTTGCTGCAGCGTTGTCCCCATATGAGGAATAATCTGCTCCCGGCTTAGCGGGGGCAGATTATTTTCCTTAAGTGCATGCATAAACGAGTTAATAATCAGCTCGTTCGTATTTACGATCGTTCCATCCAGATCAAATAACACATGTTCTATCATTTCAGGTTTACTCCTTACGTTGCTCATTCTCCGCTTTATCTGCTTCAGACTGGGCATCCTGCGAGGCTTTCTGCGGAGTAACCGCGGCATGCTCCGGCACAACCGGTTCACCGGCCGCAAGCTTCGTGCTGACAATAGGGTCAGAGTAATAAGCATTCGCCTGGCCTGTCACCCGGCGCACGACAATGATGATAACCGCCGCGATGATGATCAGCAGGGCCAGCAGCTGGGAGATGCGGATATTACCGTATGCAGGATCAAGATAGCCCTGTTCAAAGCCCATCCACTTCATCGGACTCCACAGCCCGTCAACCAGTGAAGCTACACCGCTGCTTCCGTTGAAGCCCAGACTGTCGGTACGCAGTGCTTCAATAAAGAAGCGCCCAATAGAATACCAGATGAAATAGGACAGGAAGATCTCACCGGCGCGTACAAATTTCTGGCGGCGCAGGACCATCAGCAGCGCAATGCCGAGCAGACTCCACAGCGATTCATACAGGAACGTCGGATGGTGAAAAGCATCACCTATGTACATTTGATTAACAATGAAGTCCGGCAGATGCAGCTTGTCACGCAAAAAGGACTCTTCAATCGGACCACCGTAGGCCTCCTGGTTAACAAAATTACCCCAGCGGCCAATCATTTGTCCGGCAAGCAGACTTGGTGCACAGATATCTACAATACGCCAGAACGGATATCCCTTATAGCGGAAGTATATAATCCCGCAGATAATAGCCCCGATTAAGGCGCCGTATATGGCAATCCCGCCGTTCCAGATTTTAAAGACATCAATCAGGTTGTCCTTGTAATCATCCCACATGAAAGCAACGAAGTAGATCCGGGCACCAATAATGGCCGACGGTACGCCCAGCAGCAGCAGATCCATAAAGAACTCCTGGGGAATATTAAACCGCTTGCCCTCACGGATGGCCAGAAACAGGCCGACAAGCGCTCCGGTTCCCAGAATCAGCCCATACCAGTGTACCGGCAGCGACCCAATGGAGAATACAATGGGATTAATCGCCAAAGAAAAAAACATGTTTTCACACTCCTCCTAGTCCAGATCATCCATGTCTTCAGAGATGGTGGCTGTAAGTTTGTTGGTAAACTGAAGAGCGGCGTTAAAGCCCATTTGCTTCAGGCGGTAATTCATTGCGGCAACTTCAATAATAACAGCAAGGTTTCGTCCGGGACGGACCGGAATCGTTACAAGAGTTACATCTGTATCAATAATCCGTGTAGTCTCCTCATCCAGGCCAAGACGGTCATACTGTTTGTCCTGCTGCCATGCCTCAAGACGCACGACGAGTGTAATACGCTTATGATTACGAATGGCGCCTGCACCAAACAGGGTCATTACATTAATAATCCCGACACCACGGATCTCCAGCAGATGACGGATTAGCTCCGGAGCTGTACCATGGAGCTGGTTATCAGAGGTCTGGCGGATTTCTACTGCATCATCGGCAATCAGGCGGTGTCCGCGTTTAACCAGTTCAAGTGCCGTTTCACTTTTACCAATACCGCTGCTGCCGGTAATCAGCATGCCCACGCCGTTAACATCGACCAGAACGCCATGAATGGTTGCGGTAGGTGCCAGTCTGCCTTCCAGGAAGCTGGTCAGTCTACTGGAAAAAATCGTGGTTGCCATCGAGCTGCGCAGTACCGGAAGCCCTTTTTCATTACTGGTATCAATCAGCTCCTGCGGCACCTCCAGTCCTCGTGTAATTACAATACATGGAGTATTATCTGTACAAATACCTTGGATTCTTTTAATACGCTCTTCCTCGGGAAGCATCGAAAAGAACGCCAGCTCCGTCTTACCGAGCAACTGCACACGTTCTTCAGGATAATATTCGAAATAACCGGCCATTTCCAGCCCGGGACGGTTGAGATCATCTACTGTAATCGGTCTTTTAAGACCTTCATGCCCGGAAACCACTTCTAATTGAAAATGCTGTACCAATTCAGATACTTTTACTTTCTTAGCCATGTATGTTCTTCCTTTCGTCGCCTGCGGTCAGTCCGCCGCTGTTCCGCGTCTGGATATCAATTTCTTATTCACCCATCCGTAGATAATTCTCCTGCTATCTTAATGGATAACGTCTATGAATGCAATCTTAATGCCTGTCTCTCTGCTTAATCCCGCCGGGGCCAACATATGAAAAAGGCCGCCCTTTCAGGCGGCCTCTCTCAAGCAGGGAAGATACTGCTATCTTAGCCCAGCAATACGTTCAGTTCGGATTCTTTATCGAAGATATGAACTTTGTTCATATCGATTGCCAATTTTGGCTTGCTGCCTTCACGGGTAGTAGAACGTCCGTCTACACGGGCGATTACAGTTCCTGTGCCCACGCCGCTCAAGTAGAGGAGCATTTCGTGACCGAGGTTTTCTGTAACGTCTACCAGGGAAGAGAAGATTGTGTTAGGGGAAGCTTCCAGGAATACTGGCTCTTCATGGATATCTTCCGGACGAAGACCAAGAATTACTTCTTTACCGATGTAGCCTTTGCTGCGCAGGATTGTTGCTTTGCCGCCTGGAACTTCAACATCCAGGTTTTCAGCGCGGAAGCGAACTGCACCGTTAACATCGCTCAGGGTACCATTGATAAAGTTCATTGTAGGGGATCCGATGAATCCGGCTACGAACAGGTTAGTAGGCTCATTGTACAGCTCTTCAGGGGAAGCAGCCTGTTGAATGATACCGTCGTACATAACTACGATACGGTCACCCATTGTCATAGCTTCTGTCTGGTCATGCGTTACGTAGATACAAGTGGTTTCAAGGCGTTTAACCAGCTTAGTGATTTCGGCGCGCATCTGACCACGAAGTTTAGCATCCAAGTTGGAAAGCGGCTCATCCATCAGGAAGACTTGCGGATCGCGGACGATCGCACGGCCCAGAGCGACACGTTGACGTTGACCACCGGACAGAGCCTTAGGTTTACGTTCCAGCAAGTGCTCGATATCGAGGATTTTCGCAGCTTCGCGTACTTTCTTGTCGATTTCTTCTTTCTTCACTTTGCGCAGTTTCAGACCGAATGCCATGTTCTGATATACGCTCATGTGCGGGTACAACGCGTAGGATTGGAATACCATCGCGATATCGCGGTCCTTAGGAGCAACGTCATTGACTACACGGTCGCCAATGTACATTTTTCCTTCAGAGATTTCTTCCAGACCAGCGATCATACGCAGGGTTGTGGATTTACCGCAACCGGAAGGTCCAACCAATACGAGAAATTCCTTATCTTTAATATCAAGATTGATATCCATTACTGTTGCTTTATCAGAACCCGGGTATTTTTTGAAAATATGCTCTAAACGTACGCCTGCCATTGTATTTCCCCCTCGAGTTTATTAATTAGGATAAAAATAAATCGCTTTCTTGTACATTTATCTTACCCCAGACGTGCAGAACTGGCTATTTGTAACGTTCACAAAAAACCTATTTTCTTTTCGTCACTTTATACAATAACATGGCTAACTTCACAATCGCCGCATCGCCGAAGCTCCGGACATCAGCTCCTGTTTCCTGCTTGATCTTATCCAGCCGATACAGCAATGTATTGCGGTGAATGTACAGCTTTTTTGCTGTCTCACTTACATTGCAGTCCATTTCAAAGAATGTCTCCAGGGTAAGGAGCATCTCTTTGTCAGCCAGCACAGAGGAGTAGTCGCCGATCTGTCCCAGCAGCTGTCGCCGCCGGCTGTCTGGAATACTGTTAACCAAACGTTCCATATGCAGCTCCCATGGAAGATGGATATAATCACCGACCTGAAAAATCCGGCCAAGCACTATCGTCTCCCGAAGAAGGGCAACAGAGCCTGTCAGGCCTTTCACAGGAATAATAGCCGGTGCTACAGCCAGATGGAATACACCGACCCACTCGCTTGCAATCAGCTCATGCAGTCCCATGCTGGTCTGGGCCAGCAGCTCATCTTCACTTTCTTCCTCATCTTCCTTATCATCTCCGCCAGTGAGGAGTTCCTTACGGGCCAAAATTAGCCATTCCTTCTCCTGGAGGGGAATAAGCAGTACATCATTTTCAAAATAGTTACGCAGCAGCTTCATTAACGAACGGTAAGTCATCTGCGGATTATGCATATTTTCACTTACCAGCAGAAAAGGAATCATATCTCCGAATAAACGTCCCTTGAGCGTCATCTCATCCGGTATTTCCGCATCAATCTTTTCCTGCTCCAGCTGCGAGTTAAGCCAGACACTGAGCTGGCGTGCTTCTACCTCGCCCTCTTCCTTCAAACCGGTAGCTTTAAGGGCAACCGCATAATTAAGTGCTGCAAAATTGACCAATTGCAGCTCCAGCGGGGATAAGCCGTCCATCTCAACCCATAGTGCAGTGAACCGGCCTTCATTCTCGTATAAAGGAACCCATAAATGCCCATCATAGGTAACCGGCTGATCCGGCTGTTCTGTGCCTGCACCAAAAAGGGAAGCCGAATGCTGCCTCCCGAGCTGTTTGATTCCGGTTCTTTTTCCCGTGAGCTGCTCCAGTCTTTGACGCAAAGTCTCACTATCCATAGTCACCATGCTCCACCACTTTTGCTCTTTTCGCCTATTTTATCATATTTTGCAATACGATGCGGACAAGCCCTTCTGAAGGATACCAGACATTCAATCCCGCCGTTCCTAGTTAATGGCCTTTGGGCTGCAGACTGCATGCTGAGACTCAGGAAGTTTAGGGGGATTAAGCTTCTTCAGCACTTTATTCATCCAGATCCCGGCAATCGCCCCTTCACCCATAGCAACTGTAGCCTGTTCCGCATGAACAGCAATATCACCGGCTACCCAGAGATGCTCGACGTTTGTCATTAAGGACCGTTTATTTGCTTCAACATGCCTATTCTTATGCAGAGTCACTCCCAGCTGGGCAGCCAGCTCTGAATGGACCGGATTTTTCCCAAAAGCAATAAATCCCCGTTCAGCCGGGATATTCTCCCCATCCTCCATAACAACATGCCTGATACACCCATCATTTTCATGGACAATTTCGGCAGCAGCCTTTTCAATGTATCTGATTCCCTCGCGAAGGAGACGATCGATATTTTCTAGAGAGACAGGTTCACGCTCATGATTAATATAAATAAGGTCCCCTGTACGCTCACGCAGAACAAAGGCCATGTTCGCCCCCGCATCACCGGAGCCCAGTAGCACCGTCTGCCGGTTCTCTATTTCGTATCCGTCGCAGTCAGGGCATACGTAGAGGGTCCGGCCCATCGTTGCTTTCATTCCCGGCAACTCCGGAAAACGGTCCATAACACCCGTCGCCAGCAGTAAAGTTGTACCCTCATACTGTTGACCCTGCTGCCCGGTTAACAAAAAGCGGTCCTCACTCTTTTGCGCTGAAATGATCTTATCGGTTATAAACTCCACACCTGCTGTCTCAGCCTGCTGCCGGCCTTTGGAGCGCAATTCTTCACCTGATACTCCATCCGGCCAGCCAATAATATTATGATAGCTCCGGCACAGCGTTGATCTTCCCGCACCTGCATCAATGACCAGTACACGGTGCACAGAGTAGCGTCCTAACTGGATAGCTGCCTGAAGACCGGCAAACCCGCCTCCG